>NZ_JADNQM010000049.1:0-57284 GCF_046269425.1 Amycolatopsis sp. cmx-11-12
ACCGATCTCGCCGTCTCCTCCTTAAATTCAGGAGTAAACGACCGACGACTCTTCTTGGACACGGACACCCTCTCTTCCAGACACGAACTCTAGTTGGTCCGCTGTCCGGAAGGACCGGGGCCGCTCAGACAGACCCCGCTGTTGTCGTGTTGGGCGGTGTGGTGTGCAGGACGATGCCTTCATGGGCTTGCAGTTCGACGCTGCCGGCTACTGCTGTGCCGTCGCGGTGCCGTTGGGTGCTGAGGACGATGGCGCCGGTGGTCTGGGTGAGTGTCACATTCGTGTCGGAGAAGTTGAGCGCGATGATGGTGTTCTCCCCCCGCCTCCACATCCAGGTGCCATACGGGGAGTTGAGTCGGGTGTAGTCCCCGGAGTGGAGATCAGGGCTTGCGCGGCGCAAGGCGATAAGGTCGCGGACGAGGTTCAGTGTGGAATTGGGCTGGCCGCGTTGATCGGCCACGTTGCACGTGGTGTAGTCGCCCAAGGGAAGCCACGGAGCGGCGCCCGGCGTGGTGAAGCCCGCGCCGGGCTGGTTGCTCCATGGCATCGGTGTGCGGGCAGGGTCTCGTCCGGGGTGAGCCGGCCACAGCGCGATCCCGAAGGGGTCGCGGAGGTCGCTGTGGTCGAGCGGCGTGTCAGTGAGCCCGATCTCGTCGCCTTGGTACAGCAGAGGAGTACCGCGCAGGGTGAGCAGCAGCATGAGAGCCAGACGGGTCTTTTCCGGGTTGCCCGCGCCCCAGCGACTGGCCATGCGCGAAATGTCGTGGTTGGATCCCGACCACAGTGGCCACGCTCCGGGCGGGAGGGCGTGCTCGACGGCGTCCACGATGGTCGATAATGAGGCTGCGGTGAGGTCGGATTCTTGGAACGGCACGTTGAGCGTGAGATGGAGCTCGTCGTCGGTCCCGTAGTAACCGGCCAGGGTGTCGATGTCGGGTACCACGGTCTCACCGAACAAGAGCCGTGGCGAGGGGTAGGAGTCGGCGACACTCCGCCAATGTCTGAGGATGTCGTGAACTTCGGGTCGGTTGCTGTTGTAAACCCGGCGCTGGCCCCGGAGGCGGTCGGCGAGATGGTCGCGCACGGTGGACGGTGGGTTGTCGCGGAGTTGTCGGTCTTTGATGAGCACGTCGCACGTGTCGAGCCGGAAGCCCGCGATGCCGCGGCCGTACCAGAATCGTTGGATGGTGTCGAACTCCGCCCGGACCTCATCATTCCACCAGTTGAGGTCGGGCTGGCCTGGGGAAAAACTGTGGTAATACACCTGGTCCCCGTCGATGTCATGAGTCCACGCTGGTCCCCAAGCGCCGGTGTGCCAGTTGTTGGGTGGTGACCCGTCAGAGGTTGGATCGGCCCAGATGTAGAAGTCGCGATGACGCGCGGTGCGGGATGTCCGTGCGTCCTGGAACCAGGGATGCTGGTCGCTGGTGTGGTTGGGAATCAGGTCGAGGAGGACGCGAATGTTTCGCCTGTATGCCTCGGTGATGAGTTCGTCGATGTCGTCGAGGGTGCCGAGGTCAGGGTGCACAGCGCAGTACTCAGCGACGTCGTAGCCCCAGTCGGCGTTGGGGGACACGGTGACGGGTGAGAGCCAGATCCCGTCGACGCCGAGCCAGCTGAGATAGTCGAGCCGCTCGATGACGCCACGAAGGTCGCCGATTCCGTCGCCGTTGGAGTCGGCGAAGGACCGGAGGTAGATCTGGTAGAGCACGCCGTGCTGCCACCATCGGTCGGGGTCGTGGTAGGGGGTCTTGTCGCTCATATTAACTTACGCTACCGTAGCCGTAATATATTGCCAAGGCGCCGAGGAGCCCTGCGATGGTGAGTGGTGAGCTTCCAGAGACGGTTGGGTGGGCGCGACAGACCGGTCGCTACAGTCGGCCCCGGACGATCCGTGGTGGGACGAGGTGCACCACGTCCGGGACGTCGCCGCTGTGCCCTCCATGAGTATGGTCGCTGGCTGGTATGACCTGTTCGTCTCCGCGCAACTCGACGACTTCCGGCGTCTGCGGGCGGTCGGTCGGCGTGTGCGGCTGACGGCAGGGCCGTGGACACACTCGAGCCTAGGTAACGGGGCCAGCGTGGTCCGGGACGTCTTCGAGTGGATGGACGCGGAACCTAAGAAGACGCCGTCAACGTGGTCATGTGCTGATAAGGCCCGGGTCTTCGTGATGGGGCGCGCCGCTGGGTGGAACTGGGTGATTGGCCGCCGCCTGCTATGACCACGGCGTGGTACCCGCAGCCGGGCGGTGGACTCTCATGTGAACCTCCGCCCGCGTCGGAACCGGACCGGTGCCGCTACGACCCTGCGGATCCCAGCCCTGCGGTCGGTGGTCCGTCGCTCAAGGTAGGCAACGGGAAGCCGAAGGACAACCGGCGACTGGAAGCTCGCCCGGACGTGCTGGCCTACACGACAACAGCTCTCGAAGACGACCTTACGGTGATCGGAGACATCGCCGCAGAACTTTACGTGCGGTCGAGCCTGGAGCACACGGACTCCTTCGTACGTCTGTGCGACGTCAATCCCGGAGGCCGCTCGACCAACTTGTGCGACGGCGTCGTGCGGCTCACGCCTGCGTCAGTCGACAGGCGGCCAGATGGGTCCGTGCGGGTGCGGATCCGCCTGGTTCCCACCGCGAACACCTTCCTGCACGGGCACCGGATCCGGCTGCAGGTGTCCAGCGGGGCGTACCCTCACTACGCGCGCAATCCCGGAGCCGGTGAACCACTTGCTAAGGCAACCACACCGGTCGCGGCGGACCAAGAAGTGTTACACGACCCCGCGCACGCCTCACGCATCGAACTGCCCGTGGTGGCTGTGCTCCAGCACAGCCCAGGAGAAATCGCAATTCGGAGTGGGGAGCGATCCTGATGTCGGTTGTAAGTCGTGTTATCGGGGCCCTCGTCGGCTTGCCCGCAGTGCGGTCGGCCAGTGTGGAGGTGGATCGTGACCTTCGTATCCCGATGGCCGATGGGGTGGAGTTGCTTGCGGACCGGTGGTTCCCGGATCAGCCCGGTGGTGACCGCGCTCCTATTCTGCTTACCAGACTGCCATACGGCCGCGGCGGCATCGACAGCCAGATAGCGCGGCTCTACGCGGAACGCGGCTATCAGGTGGTCGTGGTCAGCTGCCGAGGCACCTTCGGGTCTGGCGGCTCGTGGGTGCCATGGCGCTACGAGCAAGCCGACGGCCTGGACGTCTTGGAGTGGCTGGCTGTCCAGCCGTGGTTTAGCGGCAGGGTCGGACTCTACGGTGCTAGCTACCACGCCTACACACAGTGGGCGGTCGCGGCACATTTGCCGGCATGGGTCGTGTCGATGGCACCCGCGATTAAGTCCCCGAAGATTGGAAGGTTCGCCTTCCCCTCGCCCGGACTGCTGGCGTTAGAGTCGATCATTAGCTGGATGTATGGCCTCGAACATCAGCAACTCGGACTTCTGGCGAAGTGCCGAGCCCTGCTGCGCGCGAGGCGACGAACGCGTGCTGCGCATGCCGCGCTCCCGCTGACCACGGCGGATGTAGCTGCGGTCGGACGACGAGTCGACTGGTTCCAGGACATCCTGGCCCACCCTGACCCGGATGAAACCTGGTGGGACGAGATCAATTTCGGCCGAGACTTGGCTACCGGACCACCGGTGAGCATGGTGACCGGCTGGTACGATCTGTTCGTCACCGACCAACTAGCTGACTACCAAGCACTCCGAGCGGCTGGCCGCCATGCCCGGCTGACTGTGGGACCCTGGGCACACACGTCGCCTGGCTTGATCGCCGAGTTCATCCGGGACACCCTGGCGTGGAGTACCCAGCACCTGGCCGGGTCTGAGGGATCGACGACGGACGGGAGCTGCGTCCGAGTGTTCATCATGGGCTCCGGGCGCTGGGTTTCCCTGCCGGAGTGGCCGCCCCCAGCCAAGTATGTCCGCTGGCACCTGCACGCCACCGCGGTGTTGTCACCGGCCCCTGCGGCGACCGGGCAGCCGCCCCGGTGGTACCGCTACGATCCCACCGATCCCACGCCCTCGGTCGGGGGGAACTCACTCGTCACGGGGCACAACGGGGCGAAGGACAACCGGCGGCTCGAAGCCCGCCCGGACGTGCTCACCTACACGACCCACGCGCTGGCCGCCGACGTCACGGTGATTGGTCAGATTCGCGTCGTCCTGTATGTGAGATCGACGCTCGATCACACGGACTTCTTCGTTAGGCTCTGTGACGTGGCACCCGGCGGCCGGTCGACAAATGTATGTGACGGCATCGTACGACTGGCTCCCCAGGACATCGATCGGCAGTCGGATGACTCGTTCGCGGTGTCCATCCGGATGTCGCCGACTGCGAACACGTTTGTCCGTGGTCACCGGATTCGGCTACAGGTGTCTGGCGGCGCCCATCCGCTGTATGCCCGCAACCCCGGCAGTGGCGAAGCACCCGCTATCGCCACCACACTTGAGGCGGTCGAACACCACGTGCTGCATGGCCCGGAGCACGCATCACGGATCGAGCTTCCCGTCGTAGACCTGGGCGGCCGCAGTTCGGTGGTATCCGCTATCGAGCACGGCGTCATGTAGTGCGGTGTGGCGGGTGGGCTGCTATTCAGAGCGCGGAGTCTTCCTCTTCGGCACCAGACATAACTGCGGTATCGTGGCTGAGCGCGTCGACACCACCGATGGCTAGGCACACGGCGATCTGCTCTACCTGCTCCTGGGGAAGGTGTCCCTCGGAGCAGGCGTCGAGCGCGCCAACCAGTCCCATGACGAAAATACGCTGTGTCACTCGCGCCACGGCGGGGGAAAGACCTCGCTGACGCTGGAACAGTTCTGCGAGAAACCAGTCGAACGGAGTCTCGCGAGACGGCCGCGACCCCGAGGCCACCTCGAAGTCGGGGAGCCATCGTAGAAACGACGCCAGAAGGCGGCCGCGCTCCTCGAACACCTCGAACCAGGTGCGCACCGCGACCCGAACCCGATCTTCGAATCCCTCGACACGCATTGTCGACTCCACCAGCCGTAGCGCCAATGCGGACAGTTCACGATCTCGCAGCGACGCGACCAGGTCCTCGGCGTTCTCGAAATGGGAGTACGGCAGCGCCTTGCTGACACCCGCGCGCTGCGCCACGCGTTCCATGGTGATCGCGTCGAAGCCGTGCTCGTCGAACAGTGCAGCGGCCGAATCGAGGAGCTGGTCGCGTCGCTGCGCGCGGCTCAGACGGTCCGATCGTGCCGCAGCGCCGCGTCGCCGAGCAGTAGAGGAGGTTGAGTCAGTCATCGTTGCGATGAGGGTAGCACAGAAGATTGGTGAATATTTCCTCTTGTGAGAGCCCGCGACTGAATTTACGCTTACGGCGCCGTAATCAGTCTGTGCGAGGCAGGCATCGGCTCGATGGTGAGCGGACACCCGTGTGCACCCGCTCGACGGGAGGTCCCGATGAGCACCACCTCGGAAGGCGTGCAGCCGCGCCGGCAGTCCCTGCTGGCGGGGGCGTCCCCATGGCCCTTGATTGTGCTGTCCCTGGTGTACTTCGTCGACGAACTCGACAACCATGCCTTCAACGTTCTCAGCTCTAGCATTCAGAGTCATTTCCGGCTTACTACACAGGAATTTACGAGCCTGAGTATGTCGGGAATGTTCCTGGCGTTTGCGCTGCTGATACCCGTTGCGCGTTTGGCTGACCGAGCCCGGCGCACATCCATTGTGGTCGTAAGCGCCCTCCTGGTCGCCGGATGCGCTCTGTTGGTAGGGTTTGCTGGCTCGGCGCTGGTCCTCGCTGTTGCGCGGCTGGGCAAAGGCATTGGAGTGGCGGGAAACAACACTGCGCACAAGTCACTATTGACTGATTACTACCCACCCGCCGCGCGCCCGTTGGCCATCGGAGTACACACGGGCGTCGTGCAGGTAATCACAGGGGCGGGGCCGCTCATCGCCGGTGTGCTCGGGCGCCTGCTGTCGTGGCGGCAAGTGTTCATCATCATCTTCATTCCGATGGCGGTGATGGTCGTTATCGCGGCGTTCCTCCGTGAACCTCGCCGCGGCGCCACTGACCTCGCGGGACCTGTTCAAAATGACAGCGACGGAAGGCCGACTATCCGCAGTGCCGTACGGCAACTCTGGGAGATCCGTACCTTGCGTCGTATCGGGCTGGCCGTCTTCGTCTTTGGCCCGGTGTTCCTCGGGCTCGCGCCTATCCTTCCCCTCTTCCTGAGCGGCACCTACCATCTGGATCCTCTGGAGATGGGAATCGTCCTGGCTATCGGCGGCCTCGCGAACGTGGCGGGATTGTTGTGGAGCGCGCGCCGCTGCACGCGCTGGGCGGAGCAGGAAAGCGGCAAACCACTCCAGCGAGCCGGAATCGCAATGATTGTTGCCGCCCCTCCCTTGGCGGTCATCGCGTTAGTACCATCGATCATCGGTGCTACCCTTGCTCTGGCCGCGACACAGTTCATCCTCGGTGTGACGATCGCCCCGTACATGGCAGTGGTTGCTCAGCTTGCGCCCGCCCGGATACGAAGCTTCACCTTCGCGGCAATCATCCTGCCTGCCGTACTCGGCGGCCTTCTGCTGTACCAGCTTCCGCAGCTACCTAGCCTGGCCGACACCGTAGGCTACAAATGGATGTTTCCTGCCCTCTGCCCCTACCTGATTGTGGCCGGCCTGATCATGAGGTCCGCGTCTCGATTTGTAGCCTCCGACTACGTCAGAACCGAATCACCGCGCGAAGGAGATATGCGCTAACTGGTCGTTGATAACGATTTCTCGTCAACAAGGTATAACTATGGTTCTCCGCAGTTCGATGCCGACACGCCTTAGTGGACTGTGTAGATGGTTCCGGCCAGGACTGGGCCGTGGCGAGGACTTCGCGGACACAGTGACGCCGATGTGTCCGGTGTAATAGTACCGTAAGGGTTCTAATCTACCGTTAATTAGCGCGTTGTGCAGAGGCATCAATGCAAAGGAGGCGTCCATGACTTGGACATCAATGATTCCACGCGGGCGTTCAGTGGCCGGTCGGCTGACGCGCGCCGCGGGCCTGTTCGCCACGGGTGCGGTGCTCGCTGTGGCTACCGCTCAGGCTGCCTCGGCTGTCGAGCAGCCCGATCCGCTGTCGGCCCTTAAGGAGTCGCTAGAGCAAGCGATCAAGAACCCCGCAGATTGTGGGTCAATGGGTAAGCTTGACGAAGCTGTCAAACGTCTTCCGTCCAACGCGACGGGACTCCTGGCCCACCTCATTAAGGTCAACGGGTCGGAATCCATCGCGAACTCTCTTCACGTCAAATTTCCTGGGCTTAACGCCGATCTGGTGACGCAACTGGGGGAGATGGTGAGCGGTACATGGCACAAGTGTGACCGGGCGCCGGAGTTGCAACCTGCACCATCGGGCTCATCGCTGAAGCCTGGCGTGCAGCAAGATGCTCGTTGGCAGCTTGGGCAGTTGCTCGGCGCACTTCTCCTTGATGATCACCCAGATCGTCATGCCGTGGCGCAGAAATACTTGAATAATGTGCCTCTGCTTCTCCGTGACCTCGACTCGTTGGTGTCGCGTGCGCGGCGGGAAATGCACGGTGACGTCGATAAGTTGGCACAGGAAATTCACGGCATCATCGACAAGTTGCTGCCCGGTGGGTCAGTTCGTGCTTCTGCAGAGCCGGTCGCGGGCACAACCCCTCAGCCACCTGGTAATCCCGCAGACGGAGGCAGCCGGGAAGCCGCGCAGCCGTCACTGCAGGTGCCGTCGGCCGCCCCTGGTATGCCGGGAAACTCGCCTGGTGTGGACGCGACGTCGGCCAACAAGCGGCCGGCTGTGGGGGCGGCGCTGAGTCCGGGTGCTCTCGCCGTGGGGTCCTCGGACGGTGTCCCGGCAGCCGCGGCACTGGCCCCGGGCGACCTCAAGGGTGGGGACTCAGGGGTGCTCGCGCCGCTGTCGATTGTCCCCGGTGTGCCGGGGGCAACGCCTGAGTCGGGCGCAGTGCCATCGATCGGGGAGCCAGTGGCTGCCGCGACTGCGCCCCTCGGCCTGGCGCAGACGAGCGAGGCGAATTGGTGGCCAGTTGGGGTTGCGAGCGCGGCGTTGATCGGAGTCGGCGCCGCGATCGCATGCCGTCGTCAGGGCACCTCCGCCCGAACCGTCAAGGCTGCCGACGAGACCTGATCCGTTGTGATGTGGCCATGAGTTCGATCGGAGCCAACCCGATACGGCGCTGGCGAGTGCTGGGTGACCGTGTCCGCAGACCTGTGAGGCCGCCATTTGAAGTGACCGCGCGCGAAGCGCCAGCATAGCCGAGAACCCGGTACGCGGTGTCACCTATTCTAACAGGTGTTTGGCTGCAATGGTCCCAGTGAGATCGGGTAACAGTGGGAACCCAACAGATCGAGTGCCAATGGTCGTTGTGGGTGGGGCCCAATGGACGAATGTTGGCCTTTGTTCCGATTTGGTTCAGCGCACTTCTGGGGTCATCTTCAAAGCCGTGGTCGTGTCAGAAGCGGGTGAGCGCGTAGCGTGTTGAGTATTCGACCGCATTCGCAGGGGTGGAAGGCTGGAACCCCGGCGCGAGCGTTGCCGACGCCGTCGTCGTGCAAGCAGGTAAAGTCAAGGCGGGTCGTGATCGAGCGACGATCGATTGGATCGACGTGATGTTGTGGTCCGATTTGGACGCGACGCGAAAGCGGTGGCACACGGCCCGGCGGACGAGCTCGAGGCGCTCTCCGCGTGCTCATCACGGCGCCACGATCTGTGGGTGTTTGGGGTGGGTGCGCGGGCGAATCACGAAGATACCATGACGACTGGGATTACGTTGACGGAAGCGTAAGTTACAGCTAAGGTTACTTCTCGCTCGGGAAACCGATAGTGAAGACCCGATGTCAAAGGAGACGCGGTATGACCCGGAACAGGAAGGCAACATCGACGGTCAGTCGGTTGCTTGGCCGGCTGGCTCGAGCGGTTGGCGTTGTCGCGGCAGGGGGCGCGCTGATCTTCGCCTCGCCCCAGATCGCCTCGGCTGACGATCCAACTGCCGTGATCACCCATGCTCTGAAGAATCCAAATGATCTGAGCGGCCTCGACCCGTTCATCGCAAACGCGTCAAAAGCTGATTTGCAACAGCTTGTCGATAATGGCGCCACCATGGCTCAGCTGATCCCGAGCATGGTCAAGGATAACAAGCTTAGTGGTAAACCCCTTCCTGATGGTGTCAGCGAGGCGGACGCCAAGCGTAACCTTCCTAGGGTCGTGCTCGCTCTGCAGGAGAAGGCAAAGCAGCGGTTGGCGGGCGGTACCGCGCAGGAGCCGGCAAAATCGGCTAGCCCGGTGTCACCCAAGACGCCGTCTGGTCCGGTAGCGCAGCCAGGAACGTCAGTAAGTCAGGGTCGTCAGGATTTGGCGAAGACGGGTGACGACTGGTTGATTCCGGCGGGGATCGGTGGTTTCGGGGCGGCAGTACTGGGCGGTGCTGCGTCATTTTGGTTTCGCCGGAAAGCGGTCGGAGAATAGCGCCCATCGTCCCGTCGGCATGAGCCCGCTCGCGCGCCAGTTGTTCGTGCGGGCGGGCTCGTCTCGAGGCAGGAGTGGCGAACGTGACTACGTCGACACCGGTGCGCCCAATCGACGCTGACGACAGGGTAGTGACCACGGTGCCCCGTGGCCGGCGAATCGCACGCAGAGCGGCGGTGTGTGCTGAGGTGTTTTTCGTTCTGGGGCTCGTGACACTGCTGTTTACGGCATATCAGGTATGGGGCCGGCCTGGCGAGATCACGAGAGAGCAGGCGGAGCTGTCGCGGCAGTTGGATCAGCAGTGGCAGGCGCCGGTATCGAAATTGACAAGTCCGTATCCCGCGCAACCTAGCAGTGTTCCCCTTGTGCCTGGTGTCGCAGGGCCTGCTGCGCCGCTGGTGTCGGCACGCCCTTCACCGCGGCCGGAAGCGCCACTCACCGGACGGGTGTTCGCTCGGCTGACCTTGCCGCGGCTGGGCATGACGTGGACGGTGGCGGAGGGAACCGACGAGGCCGTGTTACGCAACGGTCTCGGGCATTACTCCGAGACGCAGATGCCCGGTATTAGAGGCAATTTTGCAGTCGCGGGTCATCGCCAACGGGGCCTCTTGTGGGATTTGGATCAGACGCGACGCGGCGACGCCATTGTCGTGGAGACCTTGCATCGATGGTTTGTCTATCGGATCGACTATATCGAGACAGTGCCGCCGAGCGATATCGGCGTTCTTGCGCCCGTGCCGGACCACCCTGGAATGACACCAGGTGGTGCCTCGATTGTCTTACAGACGTGCACACCGAAGTGGTCGGACCGCTATCGGCTGATTGTGGTGGGAAGGCTTGAATCCGAAATGGACAAGACGGTTGGCCAGCCTGCTGCGCTAGTGGGTAGGTGACCTTGTTCAAGATGATATGGAGTTGCCTTCCCGGGCCGAGCTGGGTCCGCGCGGTGCTCTCGATGGTGATGGTTGCCGCGGTGATTGTGCTGCTGTGGTGTGGAATATTCCCTGTTCTGGACGAGGCAGTTCCATGGATGCATAGCGGGATGGAATGACATGGGAAGCCAGATTGTGACAGCACCTACCGCAGGGTCAGCAGTCGTGAGCCCAATGGTGAGCAGGCTTCTTGGACTCGCGGCGGTCATGCCGATTCTGAGTGTCATGGGTCCTTTGTCATGGAATTTTGCGTTCGGCGCCGGTGCGGTCTCACCACTGGTGTATGCGGGGGTGGGGTTGGTGGTGTTGTGCGGTGCTGCGGGGAACGCCGCGATGGCGCGGCGGCTACCGGACACGACACCGTACTACGGTTACATCGCTTACGGGCTGGGTAGGACAACGGCGGCTGCCGTCGCGCTGATCGCGGTGTTGACGTACGTGGCGCTCGTGGCCGGCGTGGCGGGACTAGTCGGGTATTACCTCGCGCAAATTCCTGTCAGCGCGGGGTGGGTGTCCCACGCCGGAGCTGGAGTGGTGGTAGCTCTCGCCGGTGTGCTGGGGGCGCTCCGCCAAGGTGTGCGGGTGGTTCTCGCGCTGGTCGCGGTGTGCTTGCAACTGGCTGTGCTGGTGGCGCTTGCGGTGGCGGTCGTCGTGAGTCACGGCCCAGATGCGTTTCCCGGCGCCGCGGTGTTCGGGAACAGTTCGGTCACGTCGCTTGGTGTTGGACTGGTTCTCGGGTTCCTGGCCTTCGCCGGTGTCGAGTCCGCGGCGATGCATGCGGGCCGTGTGCGGTGTGGGCCGGCGCGCGCGGTAACAGTTGCGGTTATTGCCCTGATGGTCTTGCTTGCGGGGACGAGTTGGCTGGTGATCGGGGCGGTCGGTGCCGACCAGGTGGGCGAGCTCGCAAGTTTGCGGCCTTACCTGCTAATGCCGGTCCAGGTGCTGTCTCACCTAGGTAAGGCCGGGCTCTTCGTGACGGTCGCTGCGTTGTGTGCTGGCCTGCTCGCTGGAGTCGGTGTGCTGCAGCGGGCAGCGATACAGTGGTTGCGGTTGTTTGCCCATGGCCAATTGCTTTCGCTGACAGGCGACGGTGAGCGGAGGTTTCGGGCCACGGACTGGCACGCGAGCCTGTGCCTGGCTCTGGGTGCTGCTGCTCTCGTCGCGCTCGGCACGGTCTGTGGCTTGGAGTGGTGCGGTCTGATGTGGAGTCTGTCTGGTCTGGGAGCGCTCGGTGTCGTGGTGGTGCAGGCTTCCAACACTGTGACCGGGCTCGCTATTGTCAGTCGCAGTCAACGGCGGGTCTGGCCGACGGTGCCGGTCTTGTTAGTCGGCCTGGCGTGCCTCGTCGCGGTCGGCATTTTACTGTGCGGACTCATCCCAATGCTGGCAGGCTTCACCCCAGCCGCTCGCTGACGTGTTGCCCGCGACCGTTTCGCCCGATGAGAAATCAGGGTGGATTTGACGCTCACGCTGTGAGAGCAAGGCGCCCGCCCTACGGTGCCGATTGTTTGCGGAGGTGCTGATCAGTCGCCTGATGCAGGGACCCAGCGAGGAATCAGGTGCGGTAAAGCAACGGCCGTCGGCGATCTGAAGCTCGAACTCGTCGGGCTGTGAACGGCGATCACCGTGGCTTGAGTGCCTTCGGTTGAGTTCGGGTTCGTCGTAGAGGAACACGACGCAGTCGCCAACCTCGTTTCGTGCGATGCTGACTGAGCCGTGGCCACAGCTGGTCCGTCTCCTGGTTTGACTCGTGACATGCCCACAAGTCGCCAACTGGGTCATCTCCACGAAGGACCACTGGTCTGCGACATCGCAGTGGCTCCGGAGCAGCGGTGTCCGCCATTCCTGTGCGGGGAGCGTCACTTCACCGGCCTTGGCGGGCACCGAACAGGCAAGAGTTCTTCACTCCTTGGTCGGAGTGACTTCATTCTCCGCGGAGCGGCGGCGAAGGGAAGGCGCAATGCGCTCGACCGCGCTGCGGGCTCTCGTCTCCAGCAAGTACCAGCACCCGGATCATGCGGCTACCGCATGCCACCAACCGGTCCTCAGCCTGGAAAGTGGTCGTGAGGCGGAGTCATTCGGCAAACCCCGTCCGTCGACGGCGAGATGGATCTTGGCGCTCGCCCGCGGCCGTGTCATGACAACCGTGTAAGCCACGGATGGACCAAGATCGGGTCGCTGACGGCGACCCAGAAAGGCTCCACCTGTGACCGAGAACACATCCGATCGGGCTGCGGGTCCCGCGGCCGGCGAGGCGCTCGCTCGCGTGTTGCCGCCGGAGACGCTTGACGCGCTGGTGAAAGACGCGTATGCGAATGGCGGGGCGCTGGGTGCGCAAGAATTGCTGAACGAGATGACCAAGGCGGTGTTCGAACGGGCACTGGACGCCGAAATGACCCATCATCTCGGATACGAGAAAGGAGACCCCGCCGGGAACGGGTCCGGAAATTCTCGGAACGGCAGGTCCCCGAAACCGTGTCCACCTCGAACGGCCCGGTCGAGCTGGCCGTGCCGCGCGACCGGAATGGCTCGTTCGAACCGGCGATCGTGCCGAAACGCGCACGCAGGCTGGGTAATATCGACGAGGCGATCCTGTCGCTGTATTCGCGTGGCATGACCACCCGGGACATCGAATCCCATTTGCGTGAAGTATATGGTGTGAACGTGTCACGGGAATTGATCTCCAACGTCACCGAAGTGGTGACCGACGAGATCGCGTTGTGGCAATCCCGTCCTTGGACGAGATGTACCCGATCCTCTATGTCGACGGCCTGCGGCTGCGGGTCAAGGACAAGGGCGTGGTCACCTCCAAGGTCGCCTACCTGGCCATCGGCGTGGACATGGAAGGCCGCAAACACGCCCTCGGGCTCTGGATCGCCGACACCGAAGCGGCGAAGTTCTGGGCCAAGGTCGTCACCGACCTGCGCAACCGTGGCGTGAAGGACATCCTGATCGCCTGCTGCGACGGCCTGACCGGGCTGCCTGACGCGATCCGCGGCGCGTTCCCCGACACCGTGGTCCAAACCTGCGTCGTGCACGTGATCCGCAACGCCATGCGGTTCATTTCCTATGGCGACCGGAAGAAAGTCACCGCCGCCATGCGGGAAATCTACACCGCACCGACACTCGAAGCGGCCGAGATCGCACTCACGCAATTCGACAAAGACTTCGGCACGCAATACCCGGCCGCGATCCAGGTCTGGCGGCACGCCTGGAACGACTTCACCCCATTCCTCGACTACCCACCCGAACTCCGCAGGATCGTCTACACGACAAACCTGATCGAGAACATCAACTTCCAACTCCGGAAAATCACCAAGAACCGCGGACACTTCGACAGCGACACCGCCGCGACAAAACTGATCTACCTCGGACTACGCAACATCACCAGCAACCGAGGCGGACCATCAGGAACCGGAACCCGAGGCTGGAAACAAGCACTAAACACCCTCGCCGCACTCTTCCCAGACCGACTACCACTCCACTAGAATTAGACAAGAAATCATCCGTGGCTTACACGGAAATCATGACAGGGCCCAGCCCGCCGCGGGGCGCCCGAGTTCTTCCCCGGCGACGGCGGGGGCTTCGACCTTGCCTGCAACGTCCCCCTTCTTCCGAGCTCCAGCGGAGTGCTGGTGCGCCCGGAGCACACTCGAGTCGACGGAACGATCCATTCGAGGTCGCCGACAGCGTCGTCTTTGACGATCACCTGGTCTCGAATCCGGCCCCAGGTGCCGTCTTTGGTCCACAACCGCAGCCGTCCATGCGCTGTCTTCCAGGGCCCGTAACGATCAGGCGGGTCACGCTAAGGCGCACCAGTGGGCCAGCTTCCACAGGATCGCGTTGATGACCCGACGGTGATCCCGCCACCGCCGTCCACCACCTTGCCGTGGTGGCAGCAGTGGCTCGATCACCGCCCATGCCTTGTCCGTCAACTCACCACGATCAACCACGCCCGCAATCCAACCGAACTGTAGCTAGATCACTTACAGGACTCGCCCTGGACCATGTCGCCGTCATCGCGCCCATCGTCCTGCCCGGCCGCGAAACGCCATCTGCTGATCTCTCCACAGCGGACGACCTCGCCCCGAGCGAGCGCCACTGAGCAGGTCGGTCGCTCAGGCCACGTCCGCAGGCTCGTCATGTTCGCGCAGGAACCCGATGACGAACTTTTCGAGCACCACGTCGATCTGCGGCAGAAACATGTGCGGCGCACCGGGCAGTTCGGCATAACGACCGTCCGGGACCGCGTCCATCGCCGCCCGGACATCCTGCGACTGGAACAGCGGGTCCCATTCCGCCGCCACGGCCAGCGCGGGCACAGTTAGCCGGGCCAGCTCGTCGCGATGCTCCTCATCCGCCCATTGCCGCACCGCGGACACATGACCTAGCAGGCCTACGGGCGACCGGTAGCTGGTGACAAGGCGCTCGACCCGGGCAAAGCCGTGTTCCGGCTCCGGCCAATCGGTCGGTGGTATCAGCAGATTCCCGAATAACGTGCGTTCGATCGCGGGCGCGGGCGACGGCATCGAATACAACTCCACCAACGCATCGAGCATCTGCCTTCCGACCGCAGCGATGTTACCGCCGCCCGCGAGAAACGACACCGACCGGAGCAGTTCCGGCCGGGACAGCGCGGCGCGTTGCGCCGCGACGGCGCCCGCGCACGCACCGACGATGTGGCACCGGCGCAGGTCAAGCCCCTCGAGCACGCCGATGGTGTCGGCCGCGAGGTCGTCGATCGAGTACGGCGGCTCGGGCACGTCGGACGGTGGTATTCCACGGTGATCGAAGGTCACCACCTGGTACCCGGCGTCGACCAGCAGCGGAACCGCGCGGCGATGCCACACCGCCGCCGGATGTGCTCCCGATACCAGGACGACCACTGGCCCGGTGCCGGTGATGTCGTACGCCAGCCGTAAGCCATTGACCCACAAGGTGTCCATCACACCTCCCGCCGACCTTCGACCATCCCAGCGAGGACGTTGAATAGTCAACGGGTTACCGGGTGTAGAACCTGACTGGCGGATTCCGGGCCGGTGATTGTCACCCTAGGTAGACGCCAACCGACCAGTAATCGAGAAGCGCGCCACGCCTGACGTCGTGGGGGCGATCCGACCGGCGGCAACGGCTTCAGGACCGTGTACTGCACGTCCGTCAGGTCAGATCTTCGAACACGGCTGACGCTGCTGCCACGTGATCTCGATCCGCGACGGGGCGAACCGCTTGCTTCTCGCACATTCGCCGGGTGCACGGTCACTCGCGGTGAACAGTCGCACGAACTCCCGTTGCTCATCCATCGTCACGTCAGGCCACGCCTCGCGTGTCAAGGCAATGTCGGGCACGTGGACGAGCGGCGGGGAAGTTCGGGCAACTCCCTCGACCCGCTCGCCGGCGGCGATCTCGGCCGCGAACACGTCCAACGTGTCCTCGTCCAGGCGGCAGCCCCACACCTCGCAGGCCTCTTCCAGCTGCTCGCGGACCACCACGACCGGTCGGCCCGCGAACCCGGTGAACACCTCGTCCAGCGCCCACACCAGCGACACCACCACCGGACCAGGCTCGCCTTCACTCACCAAGCCATCGTCGCCAGCCAGCACGCTCGTGATCAGCGGAAACACCCGAACGAGGTGAGGCCAAATCAGAGTGCCGCCCCTACGCCAACGACAACAGGTGGGCCATATCAAGATGCCGACCGATCCCGCGACCCAGCCGCCGGGCCACTTCAGAATGCCGAACCGGGGCCAATTCGACTTGCCGAATCCAGGACGGACCTCGGTGTCGATCTTTGTGATGCCAGTGCGGCTTGGAAGACCTCGGGCGGTGTTCGCCAGTCGACTCTCTTGCGTGGTCGGGTGTTGAGCCGGTGCTCGATGGCGGCGGGGTGGCCGGTGTGTGGACTGAAAGGCCGCTGCGCTTGAGCGGATACTGACGAGCGAGGCCGTTCGTGTTCTCGCACGTCCCGCGCTGCCAGGGTTTGCCGGGGTGACCGAAGAACACGCCCTGGCGGAACAGAGCGGCGATCTGTCAACGCTTCTTCAAATTTGACCCTCTGAGGTTCCCGGAAATTTGACCCCCGGGTTCGAGGTCAGTCCTGGCCCATGTTGTTTTGCTGGTCTTGGGCCAGCAGGTTGCGGCGTTGGCGGGTCCGGTAGGAGTCGCCCGTAAGCGTGAGCACCTCGGCGTGGTGAACAAGCCGGTCGATCATGGCCGCGGCGACTACATCGTCGGAGAACGTCTCTCCCCAGCGTCCGAAGGGCAGGTTCGACGTCACCATGATCGAGCCCTGCTCATAGCGCGAAGCCACGAGTTGGAAGAACAGGTTCGCCGCGTCCTGGTCGAACGGGATGTATCCCACCTCGTCGATGATGATCAGCTTGTAGCGACGGATCTTCTTCAACTCGGCCTCCAGTCGATTGGCCTGGTGGGCCGCGGCGAGGCGGGCGATCCAGTTGCTGGCGGTGTCAAACAGCACCGAATGACCCGCCTGGGTCGCCTTGGCGCCCAGGCCGATCGCTAAGTGCGTCTTGCCAAGCCCGGGTGGACCGAGCAGGATGACGTTCTCCGCCTTCGCGACAAACGTGCTCGTTGCCAAGTGCGCCAACAGATCCCGCCGTAGCGAAGGCAGATGGTCCAGGTTGAACTCCTCCAACGTTTTAACTGCCGGGAAATGCGCGGTGCGGATCCGCATCACGGTGCCCTTGGACTCACGATCGGCGACCTGGCGTTGCAGCAACGCGGCCAGATACTCCTCGTGCGACCAATTCTCGTCCCGTGCCTGCTCGGCCAACTGTTCCCAGAACGTCGCGATCGTCGGCGTTTTCAGAACCCGGGTCAGATAGGAGATCATCGATGGCAAACCGTCTTTCGGTGCTACTCCCGAAGTCTGGGGTTTCAGCGCGCTGGTCGTGCTCACGTGTTACTCGCTTTCGTTGTGGGAGAAGAGAAATCGACACCGAAGAGGGCGTCATAGTCCGGCAGGGCCCGCAACGCGACGACGTGCCCGTCGGCGTGCTGACGATCCGTCGCCGCACGTTGTTTCCGTTGCTCGGCAAAGGGTTTACGCAAGTTGGCCGCGACACCTTGGTGAGCGGGATCGGTGATCACGCCGTGCTTGGCCCACGACCGCTCGTGCTGGGCGACGACCTCACCGTTGCACAACACCGTCACCACCCGCGCGTCGGCGGTGACGTCAACGAACTTGCCGATCACCCGCGGGTCGACCGAGTAGTCGACCGTGTCAACGCGAACGTAGTAGTCCCGGCCGAGCCTGATGCGGTTGTTCAGCCCAATCGGCGGGGCCACCGGTGGCAGCGGAAGCATCGAGAGGTAGTCGGTCTCCAGCAGATCCACCGGCCGGCCCTGCAACGCGCGGACCGTGCGAGCGTTGGCGCGCGTCAACCACTCGCCGAGCTGGATGTTGAAGTCCGCCGGCGAGGTGAAGATCCGCCCTGGCAGGAACGAGGTCTCCAGGAACCCGTTGTTCCGCTCGACCATGCCCTTGAACTCCGGATCCCGTGGCGGCGCCAGCAGGATCTTCGTCGCCAGCGTCCCCGCGAACGCCGCCGCGGGTGCGCTGACCCGGCCGGTTCCGCCGATCGCGGACTCGCGATCCCAGACCAAGGTCTTGCTCACCCGGCCGATCTCGCGGATCAGCTGCCACATCCCTGACAAGATGTCCCCGGCCTGCCGAGAGGGGATCATCGTGGCGGTCAGGAACCGCGAGAATCCCAAGGTCATCACCAATACCGGCAACACACGCTCCTGTCCTGACGCGACCGGGATCCTCGGTTCTGGGAACCACAGGTCGCATTGGGTGATCTGGCCCGGTTCGTAGACCACTCGGTCGACCGGGTCGACACCGACATACTCCGGCCGGATCACCGCCAGCCGCTTCTTCAGCGGTGATATCGAGTGCGGCCAGCTGATCTTCTGCGCGACCACCGGAGCGGGCATCTTCGGCCACTCGGTCAGCAACGCCCGGATCTGCGGCTCGAACGCGTCTACCACCGAACCTCGAGCGGCTCGCTGATACTTCGGCGGCCGATCCGAATTCAACGCCGCCCGCACGGTATTACGGGCCACACCCAGCCGCCTGGCGATCTCCTTGATGGGCACACCCTCCGCACGATGCAGACGGCGGATCTCAGCCCAGTCCTCCACGTTCAGCACCCTCCAAGCATCAGAGGGGGTCAATTTTCAGAGATCGCCTGGGGGTCAGTCTTCACGAATCGTCGACACGATCTGGCTGTGGTGTGCGAGCTCGGGTCCCTGGTGCCAGGCCTGGGTAGGCTGGATACCCGGGGAGCAGGTCACCAGATGCGGCGATGAGGGCGTCGCGAACGGTCCCGGCTCTGTGATCGCCAGGCAGGTGGACCAGCTTGAGGTAGCGGCTGTTGCGGTCCACCACGGTGGCGACCGCAGACTTGTTGCCGCGCCCGACGATCAGGTCGCCTTCCCAGTCACCGATGCGGGTGCGGGACAGACGACCTGTGGGCGGTGGTCGATCAGCAGGGCGGGCGTGACGTACCGGCTGCCTGGCTCGACCGGCCGCCGACGTCGTCTGCGCATCGCCCGACGGTCCGCAGCTTCTTGGTGAGAGTGCGGCTCAGGCCGCCCTTTCCGCCGTGGTAGATCGTCTCGTGGCAGACGTGCCGACGCGGCCTGTCCGGGAACGCGGTGCGCAGGTAGTTGGCGATCTGCTCGGGGCTACAATCCAGCTCAAGCTTGGCCTGCACGACTGCCCGCAGGTGCACATCGAGGATCAGCCGGGTGCTTTTCAAGGTGGTCCCATGCTCGTGGCAGACGACGCCAGCAGCAAAATAGTCCGCACGGTCGACGGTTCTCGCCCAACGGTGAGGAATGGAGGTCGAGCCGAGCAGACGCGCGTTTTGACCGCAGGGAATCCGGCGACGCCATGGTTGATACAGGATACGTAATAGTTTGAGAATCCACCTGACCGGACTGCCAGCACAATCTCAGTTGAAGTCGCGCCTCATCATGACCTCGCGAGTAAACACGCCCAAGATGAGGAACCATCCCAATAGTGCGGTGAGATCGAGCGGCCACGGAAGCAAGTCATGTGGCTCGCTTGAGATGATCGAGATGGTTGACCCTAGGGGTAGCCATCGACCGGCTTCCGGCCACGCCTGCAGGATGAGAGCCGACCCGACGTTAACAGCGAAGACCACGATGGGTGCAAGGAACGAGCTGGGTATCACTACGCCGATGCCCAAACCCATCACTGCGGTGCCGGCGGAAAGCAACACTGCGGTGAAAAGAGCGCGCAGCTCTCCGCTGTCGACAGTGGCTTCAAATGTGATCATCGAGGCGACACCGCCCAGCGCGCCGATCAAGGCTCCGCGGATCGCTGTGGAAACACCTGAGGCAGCCAGGACCGGCATCCGGTGGCCTGCGAGGATGGTGCGGGAAACGAGGCGATGGTGGCGATCGATCGCGTATCGGGTGGCCCCGTAAATCATCGCAATGACGACAACCTGAATCAGTGTGGCATCTTGGCCCACTGACCGATCAAACGCCAGCCCGATCGATAGCGCCAGCGCCATCCCCGCGAAGCCGAAGAGAACATAGTCTACAGGCAGGCGCATGAATTCTGCACGCAGCAACCGCAAGGTCATGTAAGCTCCCGGCGCTCGAACACTCGCCATCCGGTAAACACTGCGAGCGCCAGCCATAGCAGCACGATCAACGCGCTGAGCCACGCACCGAACAGCTTGGGAAAGTACCAGTTCCCGTGCATGACACCGGCGAGGGCGCTGTAGGGCAGGAGGCGCGCGATTTCTGGTGCTGTATCGAAAAGTGGCAGCTCGACTGTGAACGGCAGCATCATGGAGACTGTCGTAGCGATATAGTAGTTCGGCAGCATCCAACCGATCGAGACCCCGATGGCACCGGCGAGAACGGACGCGATCATGCAGCCGAGAAGCGCCTGCCCGGTATCGTCGCCGAGGTCGAATACCTGATCCCGCTGACTGAGGACGACGGCGGTGAAGGTGCTCCACCCTGCGGCGCCAACCAGTCCGACGACGAGTCCGACTACAGCGCCGGTGATCAGCTTGCCTGTGAAGACGTGGTCCTTGCGGTTTATCAGCACCGCACGTTCGATGGACTGATAGTAGTAGTCCCGGGTCACAATGAAGCAACCGGCATAGGTTGCGGCGACCGGACACGCGACGAGATAAGCCAGCATGGCCTTGGTCGCCGCTGCGGGATCGACCGCACCCGAAATGGCGCCTTTGCCGCCGAAGTTCCAAGCGCAGTAGGGAAGTGCCACAGCGACGGCGAGCACGGCAAGGGCCCGGAACCCGCTGCTCAGCTTGAGAAGTTCGGCTCGGGTCGCCTCACGCATGGTCATGCGGTCCGGTCTCGGAGTTGACCAGATCGAAGTATCGGTCCTCGATGTCCTGCGTGCCACCGGATGTGAGCTCATCGAGGGAACCCTCGAACATCACTCGTTTGCTGATGATCACTACTTCGTCGGCGGTCTGTGCGACATCGGCGAGTTGGTGGCTGGAGAGCAGGACAGTGCCTCCGTCGGCGGCGAAGCCCCGCAAGAAGGTGCGAAGCCATCGGATTCCTGCCGGATCCAATCCATTGGCTGGCTCGTCGAGGACCAGGAGTTCCGGGTCGCCGATCAGTGCAGTGGCCAGGCCAAGTCGTTGTGTCATGCCGGTAGAGTATTTTCCCAGCCGATACCGAGCGGCACCTGTCAACCCGACCTTGTCCAATATGGGATCCACGCGGCTGCGAGGCACCCCAGCTGCGGTAGCGCAGATCTCTAGGTGCCGACGACCGGTAACACCGGTTTCGAAGCCGATGCCGTCCATGTGCACCCCGACCCGCCGGGCTGGGTTCGCAAGTCGGCCGTACGTTTGGCCGAACACGGTGGCATAGCCCGATGTTGGCCGGACCAAGCCGAGAAGCCCACGCAACGACGTGCTTTTGCCCGCCCCGTTAGGGCCGAGCAAACCCACGACGCGACCGGAATGAACTTCGAAACTGAGATCTTCCACAGCAGCCACGTTGCCGTAGCGTTTGCTGAATGCGCTGAATGTGACGGCTGTTGCCATGTTCGCCCTACCCTCCGAATACGTCGTTCCAGGCCGATTGCCCCTGCGCGTAGAGCCAGCGCGCGAGGGGCTGTGCCGACCCTGGCACGGTGGCACCGCCGGCGGTGTCCAACTGCGCAGACGAGACCCCCTCGAGTGGGAGGGTGATCGCATCGATCGTCGCGTCCGCTTGAACCGGAGCCAAGGTCTCGATCGGCACCGTTGCCGGGACTGGATGAGCAGCGCCCACCCGCGCGACCCCTTGCGTGGTGCTGAGTACCAGCCCGCGACGTTCCAGCCAGACGCGGTCGCCCGAGCGTATGGTGGAAGGGTCCGTACCGATCGGCAAAGCCAAACGGACGCTTGAGCCGTCGCGGGTATATCCGCCGTGGACGTCGTCGTGGATGTTGATCAAACTGAGTGGTGCGGCAAGTACCAGACCAACCAGCAGTGCTGCCCCCGTGATCCGGATGTAGCTCGCTCCTCCCCGTCTCGCGTTGCGTAGTGCCAGGGTTGCCCGGCGGGCGAGCCAGTACACCACGAATACGATCAGAAGGAGCCGGGCGATGGCGCCTACGACGCCCATGTTGAGCAGTAGGTATCCCCACCGATTAGCGGCGGCCGCCAGCACCAACCCAGGGAACAGGATGCAGAGCATGCCGAAGGGAACTGCCCATCTCAGCTTCGGCAACTCGCAGGTGAATGCTATACCGAACAACCTGCGGTCGAGCCATCCACGCGCGTCGGCTATCACCTTCTCGCGCAGATGAGGGATGTCCAGATAGGACATCAGGGCCAAGTAGCCGTCGAGTTTGATCCACGGGATCAGGTTCACGATTGCGCTGAGATAGCTGGCCATTGCGAAGCCAACCAGCATTGTCCGCCCGTCACCATTGGGCATGACGAGCGCGACCAGTGCTGCGACGCTGCTCATGACTGCTTGGGCGGCAACGCCGGCCATCGCCACCATGACACGCTGGCGTGAGTTCGCCAATCGCCAGCCGTCAGTCACCTCACAGAAGCACGCTGGGGTAAGGTAGAACAGCATGATGCCTAGCCAGCCTGGTCTTCCTCGGTAGTGGGTCAAGGTCGCGCCGTGGCTAAGCTCGTGGAAGATCGTGGAAACGCCCAGGCCGAGCCAGACCACTGCCATCGAGGTAAACGGTAGCGGCTCGCCGAGGGTCGCACTCACGATCCTGTGCTGCGCGATCAACGCGAGAATGCCAACGAAGCTCACAAGCAGCGTGGCAGGCAGGACAAAGGACCCGCGAAGCCGGGTGAGCATGGGCCGCGCAGGTTCCAGCACCCGGTAGGCTTGGATCAATCGCAGTTGCAGGTTCATCCACGAGACCGCAACGAAACGGCGTTCCGGTTTCGGTCCAGTGGTGCCCGGCTCCGTCAGCAGCCCGAGTGCATGGAACCTGTGCACCGCGACTGTCACGAGATCCGGTGTCCACTGTGGTCCCAGCATGGCCGCGAGGGCTTGCGCATCTCGTTCGCCGTCGATGGTCGCCAGCAGGGCTCCGATGTCATCGCTGACACGCAGCGGGTTGCTCCCCTGCCTTTCCACGATCCATGGCGCACCGTCCTCCATAGGGTGGTGCACGATGACCCACGGCGCTAGCCGCGGATGCGTCAGATCGATAGAGGTCATGTGATGTGTTTCTTCGACGCCGCCGCCATGTTCATGGCAGGGGTTGTGGTCCGCACCATTACGGATTCTGTGTACAGCTTGTGAATCTCGGGGGTGGTGAGTCCTGCCAGCATGGGCAGCCTACCGCCCCAGGATGCGACAGCGCGCTCGGCGGCCTCGGCGACCGAAGCGGAGGAGGCGGTGACGGAGTGTTCGATTCGCCAGCGTTGCAGCAGTTCACCGAGACCAGTCACCGGTTCGGATTCGTTCAGCCAGGTCCAAGCTTCTACGAGTTGGGCAACGTTGCCGTAGCGGGTGTCGCCGCGCACGATCCGGGTCCAGACACCAGGGAGCACACAAGCGGTGGCGACCATCTTCCGCAGCCCCAGGGTGGTGGACAGTTCATTGGCTAAGTACCAATGCTTGGGTGCATAGGGAGCACGCCCGGTCAGTGTCCATCCCGTGTGCGTCGCGGCGCTGAGCATTGCCGCGGTCAATCGGACATCCGATCCCGTATCGCCTGCTGCGATCCGGTTTCCTGTGTCCAGCAGATGTTTCGCAAGCATCGCTGCCTCGGCGTCAGGTAAACCACCGACATGGGCGCTTCCGGCAACCGCGCCGATGATGCGAAGCAATGCCTCGAAAACACCTTCGAGAAGCAAGTACTCGGGCAACGAGGCCGTGAGCTCAGGGTCAAGCACCGCAAGGTCAGGTCGCAGCGCAGCGCCGACGACGAGCCGCTTCCGCCCATCCATCCGCACGCAGGCAACCGGGCTTACCTCCACACCGGTGCCAACGGTGGTGGAAACGAACACACGGCGTACCAAGGTATTCCTCACGCCAGGCACGATGATCGCGCCTGCGCGTTGCCCCCAGCCCTGCAGCAAATCGACATTTCGCGGATCCGCGTGGACCAGGCAAGCGAGTTTCACGACGTCCAGGACACTGCCGCCGCCAATACCGATCACGGTGGACGGCGCCTTCTCCGCAATGTGCCGCGCTAACCCTTGCACGGTCCGCCAGTCGGCCTCATGTGCGTCGATTTGTATCGCCGGCTGGTCGATGGCGACTGCGGAGTCCGTGATGACCAGGGACTTCTGGCCACAGGCTCGTCGCGCCTCCTGCCAAGCCCCTGCCCCTGCCTGCACCGGTGTGGATGAAACTCGCCGCAGCATCATGACGCCGCCTGGTCCAAAGCAACCATCAGCAGTGTCTCCAGCTCGTCGAAGTCATCAGAGGTGTATGTGAGAGCGGGAATCAGTTGGACGCAGTCGGGGCCGAGTTGCAGCAGCAGGCCGGCTCGCCGAGCGGCTGCCGCAACCGCGACCGAGTGTGCTCCCAGGTTCAGTGCGCGGAAGCAGCCCGCCCCACGATGTCCGAGTACCAATGGGTGCGCCGACAGCCGATGGAGAATGCTGTCCAGCAGGGCGCTGTTCTCCGCCGCCCGGGTACACGCGTCGAGCGATGCCATCTCTCCGATGGTCGCGAGGATTGCAGCGCAGCTGCTTGGGGTGCCAGCTTGGGTCTCCCCGTGGACCAGTACCGAGTCAGCATTCTCGAATACGTCGCAGACCTGATGTGAGACGACGACGGCCGCGGCTGCACAGGTTCCATTGGTAAGGCCCTTGGAAGTGATGAGGACATCCGGCCGTGTCGGCCAGGTCTGTGAGGCGAAGTATGAGCCTGTCCGGCCGAACCCGGTCGCCACCTCATCTGCAACCAGCAGGAAACCATGCTCCGCGCGGAGCCGATCAAGCGCGTTGATGAATCGTTCACGCACGGGGTGAGCGCCTGAACCAAGCACCGGTTCCACCACCACCGCGGCGACCCGATGTCCTTCTCTCCTCAGCAATGCCTCAAGCTCAGTCTCGTCGCGATGATCAACGTGCCGCACCAATCGATGATCGATGCCATAAAGCTGCTGACCAAGGGGCTCTCCTGTGAGCGCGAAACTTCCGTAGGTCAGCCCGTGGTAACTGCCTTTCAAGCCAACCACGATCCATCGTCGTTCGTCTCCCCGCAGCGCCTGGTAGTGCCGGACCAGCTTCATTGTCGCGTCGTTCGCGGCCCCACCCGAGGTAGAGAACAGGACACGACCAAAGTGCTGCGGGCCGCACACTCCCAGCAGGGTCGTCGCCGCTTCAACGGCGAGATTGTGGCCTCCCCTGAAGAGCGTCATGTAAGAAGCCTCGGTGAGCGAGAGTGCCACCGCGTCGGCAATCGCTTTGTTGCCATACCCGAGGTTGGCATTCCACAACCCACTTGTCGCGCACAACGACCATGTGCCGTCGACGAACCGGACTCGACTGCCGATCGCGGCCACTGCATGTTTGTCGGGCTGTCCGTACTGGCTGGGTGGGATCAGTGACTCCCATACCGGATATCGCTCACTCATCAGCTGCTCCAGCACGGCGGCAGATCAGCTGGAACTGCACCTGTTCGCCAGGTTCGCCGCGCCGAATCTCGACGACCTCCAGCCCGGCTGCTCTGACTTCGTCGGCCAGCTCCTTCGAGCTGATCATGTGCCGAACACTCGTGAAAAGCGCACGGTGCGCGGTGACCTGACTGTTGACCTCTTCCTGAAGAACGCTGGTTGTGAGTATCCTGCGGCGGCCGTCGAAGTGCAGATAGAACGTGATCACTGAGTCGTCGTCGACGACCACCGCGACACGTTCGGCGGGACGCATCCCCGAAGTCAACGTCTCGGCATGATCAATCCCGCTGACATAGAACACGCCGCCAGCGGCGAGGTGCTGCCGCACCCGCAGGAAGAGACTCGCGCGCTGCCGCGTATCGAGCAGGGTTACCGAGAATGCAGCCAGTACGATCAGCGCGAAAGAGCGACCGAGAGAGAAGTCGGTCATGTCGGCCTCGACCAGACTGATGCGTTCGTTACGTAGACGAGACTTCAGCAAGCTCAGCAGCGACGGTGAGTTGTCCACGGCGACGACCTGACGGCCTCGCGCGCCGAGTGGAAGAGTCAGCCGGCCGGCACCGCAGGCCAGCTCCAATACCGGGCCGGTGATGCCGTGCGCAAGCCTAAGCACCTCACTGATCTCCGTCGTATCCTGGCCACATGTCCTGTCATAGACCGCGCCGCCCGCAGGACCGTACAGCGGCTCGGCTCGCAAGCCGTACAGCTCCATCAGCCGCCCCGCAGTACCTGGAACAGCCGTCATGCCACAACCTCGCACAGCAGCACACCGGCGTCCGCGAGTCTCGTAGTGAGAACCTCAATTGCTGCGCGTGCGGTAACGCGATCCAGCCCCAAATGGACTGTGGCCAGTGTGCAAGAGCCCTCGATGGACCCCGTGATCAGCAGGAGTTCGACGAGCCTGGCTGCGTCTTGGCCAAGCTGGAACACGCGTCCCTGGCCTGGGTCGCAGATGAGATGTTCGTCGTCGTTCCACAGCACTAGCGGAGCATCAGTCGGCTCGTCCAGGGCAGTGGGAAGCCCTGCGGTGAGGCGCCCGCCGAAGCCGGAAACTCTGTAGCCCGTTCGGCCGGTCGTACCCAGGCCCCCCAACACGTCAAGGGCTCGCAGATAGCGGGAGAGCCATGGTCGCTCCGCTCGAGCTCGATCCACGCTCTCCGCGGCCACCACGCCGTTTAGGCAGAGATCGCCCGAGGTTGGCGCAACCGCTGCTTCGATGAGGTGATCCACATCGGACTCCACCGTCCCGAGCCGTTGCCCTCCTGGGGCCGTGTACACGTCGCCGCTTGTGGCCACATATAAGCGTGCCGCACCTGCGCAGGGATGGGTACTTCCCAAGGCACATTGATCCGCGAGAAACACGCCTGGCTGCAAGAGTTGATCGACAAAGACTCCTGTGCGACGAGCCAGATCAGCGTCCTGGAGATAGGCGTCGTAGTCCTCCGCTCCGGTAACCAGCACGATCGTCGCCCCGGTCGCGACGACGAACGGGGTTGAAAGGTAATCCTGAGAGGAGACAAGCAATCCATCGCCGATCAGGAGCTCGTCACCGGGGGTGGACACCCCACCTTCGTACACCACTACGTTCCGAACCCCGCCTGCTGGTGCTGGGCTGAACACGGAACCCTGGCCACTGCTGAGGCGCAGGGCATAGTCAAGGTGGTTCGCCGATTCCAGGAATACAACTCGCCCGAAGTCGTCAGTCATAAAGGGCGTGCCAACGCGCAACTGCAAGACATCGGCGAATGTTGTCCGGACATCATGCCGAACCTCAGAGTCGACCGCAGATACCGGCGGGTGTTCAAAATTATCCATTACCTCGTGTTTCCTCGCAACGTCAGCGCAGTGCCCCGTTCGCTGGCAGATCTGACCTACATCAAAATTGACACTTCGCCACCTGGCTCAAAGCAAGTCTACGCAAACTCGGCAAGTAAGCAAATTTGAATAAATCACAATCAATCTTGTGGTCATTCACAGGAATTCGTTCTATCGTCACCCGCCGGGGGGATGTTCATTGCGATACCTTGCAGTGAAACGAACTGGCCGCCACACTCACGACGTGAACCGAACCGCTTCGAAACATCAAGTTCCGCAGTAGACGCGGCGAACGTGCCACACAGCACCGCCGCTCATCTCGGTTCACCTACGCGCGAGCTTCAGAGTTTCAAGATCGAAACGGGCGGCAGGGGCACGCTGGCCCAGCCTCGAACGAGTGCCGTGGCACACGTCAACCCGCTGCATGATTTTGCTAGCTGACATAGGGAGGTGAAATGTTCGGAGCGGAAATGTTTGTTGAGACGCAAGACGAGGTCGCACGAGGCCTGGACCTGTCTGTCCAGGAACTTGAGGTCATGGTGGGTCCTCGCTGCGGCGGAAACGTCAGCCAGAATGCGTGCGACGCGTCCCTGGGCGGCGCACTCGGCCTTGCTCTCGTAAGTACCTTACTCGTCATCGGAACCTAGCCGAGGCGAACTAGCAAACCAGCTACGCAAGAGGGGGTGAATTCGTGTACGACGCCATCCTGGGCAACTCGAGCGACGAGGCCAGTTCGATGATCGATCTATCGATCATCGAACTGGAAGAAATCACAACTCCAGATGTCAGCAGCTTCCTTGCTGGCATGGGAACGGCCTTCGCGTTTGGAGGACTCCTCCTTGCGGCGACGTGATACAAAGGAGGCTCCGGAGGAGTGACCCTCACTTCCTCCGGGCTTTCTTTGTTCTTGGGCTTGACCCGTTTTGACGGACATCTCGGATCAGGGGCGCGGGTAGCGTCTTTGGGAAGGATGTTCATCATGGTGTCCATGGGCAAGAAGAGGCCTCAGCGGGCTCGGCGGGTGTTCACACCGGAGTTCAAGGCCGAGATCGTGGGGATATGCCAGCGTGGTGAGCGGTCGATACCGCAGGTGGTGCACGATTTCGAGTTGACCGATTCCGCGGTACGGAAGTGGATCAAGCAGGCCGAGATCGACGCCGGGGCCCGGACCGACGGCCCGACCAGCAGCGAGCTGGACGAGCTGGCGGCGTTGAAGGCCGAGAACCGCCGGCTTCGTGGGGACGTCGAGATCCTGAAACGAGCCACGGCTTTCTTCGCGAACGAGACCCGGTGAACGTGTATCCGTTCATCGAGGCGGAGAACGCCGGCCCCACCGGCAACGTGAAACGTTCCTGTGAGCTACTTCAGGTCTCCCGAGCCGCCTACTACGCCCACCGCACCACCTCCGGGTCCCGGCACGACCGCGACGACACCACCCTCTCGCGGAAGATCACCGAGATCCACGCCCGCTCCACCGGCACCTACGGCGCCCCGCGAATCCACGCGGAACTGGCCGCGGGCGGGGACCGTCACGGACGGAAACGGATCGCCCGGCTCATGCGCGCCCAAGGCCTGCGCGGCCGGATGGCTCGACGCTGGCGCACCACCACGATCCCCGATCCCGGGGCCGGACCCGCACAGGACCTCATCCACCGCGACTTCACCCCCGGCTCCACCGTCAACCAGCGCTGGTGCGGCGACATCACCTACATCCACACCTGGGAAGGCTGGCTCTACCTGGCGACGGTAATCGACATCTCCTCCCGCCGTGTCGTCGGCTGGGCGACCGCGGACAACCTGCGCACCGACCTCATCGACCAGGCACTACGCAGCGCGGTCACCCAACGCCGACCCCGCCCCGGAGTGATCTTCCACTCCGACCGAGGATGCCAATACACCTCCAGCCAGTACACACGCCTCGCACGCGAGCTCAACGTCCGCCTGTCGGTGGGACGCAAAGGCGAATGCTGGGACAACGCCGTCGCCGAATCATTCTTCGCCACCATCAAAACCGAACTACTCGACCGGCAAGCCTGGCCCACCAAAGCCTTGACACACAAGGCAATCTTCACCTACATCGAAGGCTGGTACAACACCCACCGACGACACTCCAGCCTCGACTACCACAGCCCAGCAAGCTGGGAAACCCTCCACAACCACACACAAGTAGCCTAACCACAACCCTCAACAACCCCGTCCGTCAAAACGGAGCGATCCCATCTCTCAAGCGTCGAGTGTCACGCCGCTGAGCACAGCAAGGGGAGCGCCCATTCGATATGATGTACGAATGACTCAGAATAGTTTCGATGCGAGTACCAAACGGCTCTTGGGTCTCCTGGTGATCGCCGTGGCTCTAATACCCATCAGTAACGCCGTCACGGACCCAGCTTGGCTACGAGTATGCATCTTGATCCTTGCGGTAATCCTCCTTGTCACTACAGCATTTCTGTTGCTGCGAAGCTCGCGTCGTAAGCGGGCACAGAAGGATTGACTGGTGGATGCCACCCCAGTGAGCCAGGCAACACTTTTATGGTTGCTCGTTGGAGAACCCAGAATCTGCTCTCCGAGACGCTCCCAAGAGATTGCGTTGCTCATGCCAAGCAGCGGATCCTCATTCTGACTCTGGGAGGCAATGCCGCTCAAGAGTCCGTTCTACGCCCGATAGTGCGATGGCCGCTGTAGCGCGGCGAGCATGTTTCCGGCGCGATTGCAAGCAAACACCACTCGTAGGCTTCGGATCTCTGCCACCGCTGGTGATCGAGCATCACCAGCGCAAAGGCTCGGTGACGGCCATGAGCAGCCCGAATGGCGCAAGCAGCATCTGAAGCGAAGTTGCGCTCGAGCAGGCCCGCGGCTCGCGGGGCGACCGGGTCCGGGATCGTGGTCCGGTACTTCTTACTTCGGAGGACGCCGGTCAGGCGCTGGGCGAGCGCATGGCCCGGTCACCGTGCCGAACCCAGCTTCCGGCAGCACTGTCCGGCGGAGAAGAGCCAGCACTTCCCGGCGCCCATACAGTCCCCCGGAGCCTGCACACGCTCACCCGGCTCGGCTGGCGGCGAACGCCGCCGAGCGGACGGAGTCCTTGAGCAGGGCGTCGGTGACGGTTCGGGGCCGCGACCCAGCGCGTTCAGGGCAGCAAGGAATCGATCCGACGGCATAACCACCAGCCCGCAACTGATCGACGAACGCGACGATCATCCGTTTCGGTGTCGAGTTCGCTTGCGGAGAAAATCGTCGCGGACTTGAGCACCTCGTTGACTCACGCAGCCGCTTGACTCCGCCTGCAGCCGCAACTCCTCCCGATCATCATTAGTCACACTGGACGTCGAGCCGCGAACGCCTCCCGGTTGGAGCCCATACTGCCTACCTCGCTGCCTGATTCAGCCACCAGCCTGGTTGGCGAGTAAGCCACGCCGAATGTCTGTTCGTGCTGTCAAATGCACAAGCGTGTTGTTCGATGCGTTCAGAGATTTCGATATCCGTTGCCTTCTGCCAGTCGGGCAGGTCGCCCCAATTCGCTACGTAGGATGGCTTCGTGTTGGGAAGGTGCTTGTAAATCTGGCCGATCCAGCACAGCGGACGAAGCGCCGTTTCTGGTCCGGGGTGAGTTTGGCGGTGGCGCCGCCGGTGGCCTCGATGAAGGCGAGGACTTGGTCGTACACGGCGGTCGCGGCGTCGCGTTCCGGCCGTGTCATGACAACCGTGTAAGCCGCGGATGGACCAAGATCGGATCGTCGTTGGCGATCCGGGAAGGCCCTTTCTGTGACGGAGAACACACCCTGCCCGGCCGGCTCGTCGTCGGCTGAAGTGTTTGCCGGAGCGCTTCCGCCGGAGGTATTGGACGCGCTGGTCAAAGAAGCGCACGCGAGCGGCGGTTCTTGGGTGTGCAGGAATTGCTGAACCAGATGACAAAAGCAGTGCTCGAACGTGCGCTGGATACCGAAATGACCCATCATCTCGGATATGAGAAAGGAGATCCCGCCGGAAACGGCAGTGGGAACTCCCGGAACGGCCGGTCGACGAAAACGGTGTCCACGACCAATGGGCCGGTCGAGCTGGCGGTGCCCCGCGATCGAAACGGTTCGTTCGAGCCGGCGATCGTGCCGAAACGCGCGCGTCGCCTGGGGAATATCGACGAGGTGATCCTGTCGCTGTATTCCCGTGGAATGACGACCCGCGATATCGAATCACACCTTTATGAAGTTTATGGCGTGAACGCCTCACGACAACTGATTTCCAACGTCACCGAGGTGGTTGCCGACGAGATCGCACTGTGGCAGACGCGTCCGCTGGACGAGGTCTACCCGATTCTCTACGTCGACGGCATCCGCCTGCGGATCAAGGACAAGGGCATGGTGACCACGAAGGTCGCCCACCTGGCCGTCGGCGTGGACGTCGAAGGCCGCAAGCATGCCCTCGGCTTATGGATCGCCGACAGCGAAGCCGCGAAGTTCTGGGCCAAGGTCGTCACCGACCTGCGCAATCGGGGCCTGCGGGACATCCTGATCGCCTGCTGCGACGGGCTGACCGGACTGCCTGACGCGATCCGCGGCGTCTTCCCCGACACCGTGGTCCAAACGTGCGTGGTCCACGTGATCAGAAACGCGATGCGGTTCGTCTCCTACGGTGACCGCAAGAAAGTCGCCGCCGGAATGCGATCCATTTACACCGCACCCACACTCGAGGCCGCCGAGACCGCACTCAAGAACTTCGACAAAGAATTCGGCACCCAATACCCCGCCGCAGTCCAAGTCTGGCAGCACGCATGGAACGAATTCACCCCATTCCTGGACTACCCAGCCGAGCTGCGCCGAGTTGTCTACACGACAAACCTCATCGAGAACATCAACTTCCAGCTCCGAAAACTCACCAAGAACCGCGGTCACTTCGACAGCGACGCCGCCGCCATAAAACTCCTCTACCTCGGACTCCGGAACATCACCAGCCACCGCGGAGGACCATCAGGAACCGGAACCTGGGATGGAAACAAGCCCTCAACACACTCGTCGCACTCTTCCCCGGACGCCTACCAATCCACTAAAATAACCACACAATCATCCGTGGCTTACACGGAAATCATGACAGGGCCCGCGTTCCCAGTCCGGGATCTCGTCCCACGGAGTGATGTAGCCGGGCTTGGGCTCGCCGGGGTAGTGCTTGATGACTCCGGCGATCCAGGCCTCGCGGAACATGCGGCCACGGTCATTCTGCTGCATCCTATCGTCCTCCATCATGTGGCGCGATTGCCACCGAGTTCGGTGATCTCGACGTCGAGTCGCTCGATCTGCTGGTGGGTGAGAAATGTGATGACATCGGACCTTGTAAGTCCGCACAAGAGTGAGTCCAGGCCGGCGCGTGAGCTGTCGCCGGAGCAGGTTGCCGCAGCGGCGAGGGAGGCCGAAGCGAAGGCGCGGGGTTTGGCATGACCGGCCGGACGACCTGCTGAAGCTGTTCACCAAGAATGTGCTGGAAACCGCGCTGAATGAGGAGATGACCTAGCACCTCGGTCATGAGAAGAACCAGGCCGAGCCGGATCGTGAGTCGACGAATGTGCGGAACGGCACTCGACCTAAAGTGGTGGTTTCGGATGCTGCGGGCGACGTTGTTATCAACGTGCCACGGGATCGAGAAAGTACGTTCGAGCTTCACATCGCGAAGAAGCGGCAACGCCGGCTTACTGAGGTGGATGAGATCATGTTGTCGTTGTATGCGAAGGGAATGGCAACCGGCTATATCTCGGCGCATATCTCCGAGATCTACGGAACTTCGGTCAGCAAAGACGATCTCGCGGATCACCGACGAGGTCATCGCCGAGATACAGGACTGGGTCAGCCGGCCGCTCGACGCGGTGTACGTGGCCGTGTTCATCGACGCGATTCACGTCAAGGTCCGCGACGGACAGGTGGCGAACCGGCCTGTCTATGCCGCTATCGGCGTTACCGTGCTCGGGTGGAAGGACGTGCTCGGACTATGGATGGGCGCTGGCGGTGAAGGCGCAAAATTCTGGATGAGCGTGCTGATCGATCTCAAGGACCGCAGTGTTCGGGACGTGTTCTTCCTCGCCTGCGACGGCCTCAAAGGTCTGCCCGAAGCTGCGACGAACGCGCGGCCGCACACCATCGTCCAAACGTGCATCTTCCATTTGACCCGCAACACTTTCCGGATCGCTTCTCCTCGGGACCGAGATGCGGCGAGTTCGTGCCCTTCCTCGATCGAGACATCGAGATCAGGCGCATGATCTGCTCCACCAACCCGATCGAATCATTGAATGCCCGCTACTGGCAGGCAATCCGCGCGCGAAAACATTTCCCGACCGAACTGGCCACGATTAAGTGCCCGTACCTTGTGACCCGTAGTATGGACTCGACCGGGACGGGCCGCGCCCGATGGGCGATGCGCTGGAAACCTGTGCTTAACGCCTTCGCCATCACCTTCGGTACTCGCTGGTCGGGAGCCGAAACCCACAGATCAACAACGCCGGAAAATACCGATCACGGGGCAGGCCCATCTGTCCCAGAAGAGGCAGAAGAATGAACACGGTCAGGAAAAGTGTCTCAGGATGATGTGGTCATTTGACCCCGACGCTCGCCATGATGACCCCGTTAGTCGGGTCAACGGTAGTAGATTTCGACGTGGCCGTGGGTGCTGCTGTCATCCACGATAAGGGTGTTATACCCAGAATTCGTGGGATATTTTGGATAGCTGGTGTTGTTGGTCGTCCAGTTGATTACCTTCGGCGCCTCGTGGCACGGCTGCAGGGTGAGCTTGATGTCCGTGAAGGCGACGTGTTCCCCCTCTGCAGGCAACGTGGTATCAGGGCCAGGGAAGTCGCGTTTCTCAATATACTCCATGATCCCCTCGGCCGCGCTGGGTCGCGTATAGGTGAGGTCCGCGTCCGGGTAGCCGACGAACGACACACGGTAGGCGTAGCCATCCTTGTTCTTCCCCATGAAGTCGATGACACCGGTCACCGATGTGCCGGGCGCGACCTCGACGATCTTGCCGTGCACATACTTCCCGCCGATCTCGCCCCAGTTCGCGAGGGTGTATTTCGGCTCATTGAACCAGCACCATCCCAGCACCGGCTGCAGGATGCCGTCGTTGCCGCCAGTCACAGCATTCCAGATCGAGAAAGGCATACTCTTCTTGGACCAACCACAGTCCCGATCGATAGGCGGGGAGGGGACTGTCCAGGTCGTGGAGAACTGTTGAATGTTCTTCTGCGAGTGATCCATGGCGGCTTCACCGTCGAGTTCCGGGTCCCCGCAGCGACTCGACATGCTCGCCGCCGGGGCGACCAGGTCGCGCGGACCGCCGGGCCCGACCGGACCGAGGTCACCCCGCTTCTCGCCCGTATGCAGGTCAAGCCTCTGCAGCCGCCCGTCGATTACCCTTACCGTTTCGCTGTTGGTGATCTCCACGACCTCGGCCTGAGGTGCGAGCCCGAAAGGCGTCGGTGCGCAACCCTCCATCGGCTTTGATGACGCCTGCGGCGGTACCGCAGCCGACAGTGCCACGACTTGCAGCATCGCCACCAGAACACTGGCCTTCATCGCTACTCCTATCCACGACTCGGTCCCCCGTATCTGAGAATGCGCAACTGCCACGCCCGCCTCACTCCTATCTACCCGATAGAAGAGTGCGGACACCCGCACGGGTGACACACTCGCACTACGCGAATGTCAACATGCAGCACTCGCACGTCGGCATGTGGCTCTGGGGCACGTTGGTGTTCGCCGCCGATATCGCGAGGGGTCAGGGGCAGGCTGTCGCGTTCGGACAGCAAGTGGATCTTCGAGCGGAGTTTGCCCGATCTGCCGGGCTGGGGCCGGTCAGGGCCCCCTTCTTTTGGTCCGTACGAGGTGCTGTCCACGATCGCGCGCGACCGGTCGAGCAAGGCTTTGCTGCCGAGGGGCGCTTGAAGTCGATCTCGCCCGCGGCGCTGCGTCGAGAGTGGCGGGCGCGGCTGGCGGCTACTTAGAACGATGCCCGCTCCCGTGGCACCTACGAAGCACCGCGCGTGCACGTCGAACTGTGCCTGAGGATGGGCATCATGGGAGCAAGACGGTCGCCAAGCTCATGCAGGCGGCAGGGATTCCACGGTAGTGGACCGCACCCGCAGATCGAGGCCTGCAGTGAGCACCTGGTCAACCACAATTTCCTGTGTACCCAACCCAATCTGCTCTGGGTATGCGACGTCACCGACCATCCCAGCCGGACAGGCAACCGTAGCCGCAGCGAGGTCTTGGACGCGTTCACGGCGCTTGATCGTGGCTGGTCCATCGAGACCAGCCAGAACACCAACCTCGTTGCCAACGCCCGGAAGATGGCGCTCGGCAGCTGCGACCCCGCAGCCTGGCACCGCTTTCAGGCCGACCACGACGTACAGTTCGCCTCCTGGACGTTCACTAACCGCTTCCAACAGGCCGGGCTAATGCCTCGCTCGGGACAGTCGGTGACGGCTACGACAACGCGATGATGGAGTCATTCGGGTCGAAGACGCGAACGCCATCCCGTTCGAGTCGGCTAACAACCGGGCGAATCGGGTAGCAGGCCTCCGTGCTGCCGCCACGGTGAACTCTTGACAAGGAGAGTGCGGTCTCCAATATACTTACGATACCGTAAACGTAAGCAGTGGGATGGACGGGCCTGGTGGACGGTGGGATGACAACGCATTTCCCTGAGACGTTCTGGTGGGGTATCGCAGCTTCCTCGCCGCAGGGTGAGGGTGCCGCACCGGCCTCGGACTGGCGGGCGTGGGAACTCGCCGAGAAGGTGCCACCGAGCGGGGCGGGCAACGGCTTTGCTACAACGTACGCTGAGGATTTTCGCCGTTGCGCGGAATATGGCCTCAGGCACTACCGGCTGGGTATCGAATGGGCACGGATCGAGCCGGAGGCCGGTCGGCGCGATCCGGAGGCGGTGGAGCACTACCGCGCGGTACTGGAGGCCGCCCGTGAAACCGGCATAGAACCGTGGGTGTGCCTGCACCATTTCACACTTCCGGTCTGGCTGACCGAGGACGGTTCGGGGTTTTGTGACGAGCGGGCGCGTACCTATTACTGGCGTCGGCATGTGGAGTTTGTCGCCGAGACCTACGGCAGCTTGGTGTTCGGCTGGCAGCCGGTGAACGAACCGCTCAACTACGCGATCAATGGGTTCCTGGATGGAGTGTTTCCGCCCGGTGCGCGTGACCAGAACCTTGCCGGCGTCGCGCTGGAGGGCGCGTATCTGGCAAGCGCGGAGGCGGCCGGGGTGTTGCGGCAGACAGCGAAGCCTGTCGCGACCGTCCAAGCCCTCGCACCTGTCTTCCCGGCAGACGACAGCGAGGACAGTGCGGCGGTCGTCGATTTCGTGGAGGAGGCGGCCTGGGGGTGCTGGTTGCGTGCGTTACGTGAAGGAGTCCTGACGGTTCCCGGTCGGCCGCCCGTGGCGGTGCCCGCGTTCGTGGAGGCGTTCGACCTGATCGGGTTCTCGTACTATTCGGCTGTTGGGCTTGCGTCAGGGCCCCGCCTTGTTCCTTATCCGCCTGGTGCCAGAGTCGGCCCACTGAGCTACGCGCCATGGAGTGACGGCCTCGGGCTCGTGCTCGACCGGCTCACCTGGGAGTTGCCAGGCAGGGCTTTCCTTGTCGCCGAGCATGGTGTGGGAACCGACGATGATGCGTGGCGCTGCGAGATTCTGCACGATTCGCTCAGGATTGTCGCCGATCGGGTGAACCGCGGCATGGATCTGCGTGGGTTCTTCCACTGGACCGGCGTTGACAACTACGAATGGCAGCACGGCTTCGAGGTGCCCTTCGGTATTTTTGACCGCGCTCGGCGGCCGCGCGCTTCAGCTGAACTGCTCGGCCACGTCGCTACCAGCGGCCGCTTGCCCACTTCCGGGAATGACTACGAGACACGCTTCGGCGTTAAGTGAGGATTCGGAGATGACCATTGTCAGTCGGGCGTACGCGCTGTTGGCGGGCTTGTCACCAGCGACGAGCCGTCGAGTCGGTGTAGAGCGCGGTATTGCGATACCGATGCCAGATGGTGTGGTGTTGCGTGCTGATCGCTGGTTTCCAGATGAGGCCGGAGGCGATCGGGCCCCCATTCTCCTCGCGATGTCGCCGTATGGTCGATCGGACGTGAAGGTGCCGTACGGTCGACTCGGTGCGGAGCGCGGGTACCAGGCGCTGATAGTGAGTGCTCGTGGTTCCTTTGGGTCCGGCGGGCAATGGGTTCCCTTTCGCGATGCGCAAGCCGATGGAGCAGCGGTGCTCGACTGGCTGTCTGAGCAACCGTGGTTTTCCGGCAGGGTTGGCACGGTCGGCGGCAGCTATCTCGGTTTCACCCAATGGGCGGTCGCCAAGGAGCCGCCGTCGTGGTTGCAGGCGATGGCGCCCGCGGTCACGACCGGGAACATGCAGCGCATGGCCTATCCCAGCGCTGGCGCCTTCGCGTTGGAATCCGCCTTGACCTGGCTCGGTGGTCTTGAGCATCAGGAGAGGCCGCTGCCGCAAGCGGTCATGCACGCGGTACACACCATGAGAGGAGTTCGTGCCGCCGCCGACAGGCTCCCGCTGTTCGAGGTCGATCTCGCCATGGTCGGCAGGCAGGTGCCGTGGTTTCAGGACTGGCTCGTCCACGATACTCAGGACGATCACTGGTGGGTCGAGATCGACGGTTCCCGCGCCGTCGAGACCACGCCGCCGGCGAGTATGGTTGCCGGCTGGTACGACCTGTTCCTGGCCGCGCAACTCGATGATTTCCGACGGCTCAAGGCGGCCGGTCGGTGTGTGCGGCTGACCGTAGGGCCGTGGACGCACAACAGCCCCGGCAACGGGGCTGCGGGATTGCGCGACACATTCGACTGGATGGGAGAACATTTGCGAGGCACCAGGTCGGCACGCTCCGCATCCAGCCGGGTCCGGGTTTTCGTGCTGGGGGCGCGCTGCTGGGTGGACCTGCCTGACTGGCCTCCGACGGCTGAAACGACGCACTGGCATCTGCATCCGGATGGTCGCCTGTCCACCGAACCACCGCCGGAGTCGGCACCGGACCGGTACCGCTACGACCCTGCTGATCCGACACCCTCGGTCGGTGGCCCATCGCTGAATGCCGCCACTGGCGGGTGCAAGGACAATCGCCGCCTCGAGGCGCGCCCTGATGTGCTGACCTACACCACCGGCAGCTTGGCCGAGGACCTCACAGTGATCGGCGACGTTACCGCGGAACTATATGTCCGGTCGAGCCTGGAGCACACGGATTTCTTCGTCCGGCTCTGCGATGTGGCGCCGAGCGGACGTTCGAGCAACCTGTGTGACGGTATCGTGCGGCTGACGCCGAAAAGCGTGGAGAAACGGGGAGACGGGTCGCTGCGAGTGCGAGTCCGACTGTTTCCGACGGCGAATACATTCCTGCGCGGCCATCGGATCCGTCTGCAAGTGTCGAGCGGCGCACATCCGCTGTATGCGCGCAACACCGGCAGCGGCGAACCACTCGGGAAGGCGACCACCTTGGTCGCGGCGGACCAGGAGGTTTTCCACGACCCCGCGCGGGCGTCACGGATCGAACTACCCGTCGTTTCGGCGGTCGGGCCCGTACGCGGGCATCATCGCCGGTTCCGGGCGGAGGGGCGATCGTGACCGTGCTCAGCCGGCTACTCGGCGCAATGGCCGGGCTCCCGCCGACGCGAAATCGGCATGTCGGCGTGGTGCGTGGACTGCGTATCCCTATGCCTGACGGGACAGTGCTGCGCGCTGATCGCTGGTTTCCGGACAACGTGGCCGGTAACCGCGCCCCTATCCTTCTGACCAGGCTGCCTTACGGCCGCGGCGGCCTCATGGGGCTCGTGGGCAGGATCTATGCCGAGCGTGGTTACCAGGTGCTGATCGTGAGCTGCCGGGGTACGTTCGGATCCGGTGGGGAGTGGGTACCGTTCCGAAATGAGCGTGCCGACGGAGTGGCCGTGTTCGACTGGCTGTCGGCCCAGCCGTGGTTTTCCGGCAGGGTCGGGCTGTTCGGTGCGAGTTACTTCGGCCTTACGCAGTGGGCGGTGGCAGGGCAAACGCCGTCATGGGTGCGGTCGATGGCACTCGCGGTCACGTCGGCTAACTTCGGCCGGTTCGTGTTTCCCTCGGCAGGGCTGCTCGCGCTCGAATCGGCGACCACGTGGCTGTACGGCCTCGAACACCAAGAACGCGGGCTTCTCGCGCGCTGGGTGGCGGCCCAACGCATGCGCCGTCGTAAGGCTGCAGCGTACGCCACGTTGTCGCTTGACACCGTGGATGAGGCCGCCGTAGGGCACCGAGTCGACTGGTTTCAGGACTGGCTGGTCCACGACAGCCCGGACGATCCGTGGTGGAGCGAGATCGACTTCGGTCGGGACTTGGACTCAATGCCGCCGGTGAGCATGGTCGCCGGCTGGTACGACATCTTTGTCATCGAACAACTCGCCGAGTTCGAGGCGTTGCGGACAGCCGGTCGGCAAGCCCGCCTTACCGTTGGTCCGTGGAAGCACGCATCCGCCGGTACCATCGCCGCCACTTTCCGGGACGCGCTGGACTGGGCGGACATCCACCTGAACGAGGAAGAACACGCCCGGGAGCGCGGTACCCGCGTTCGGGTGTTCGTTATGGGAGCTCGCCGGTGGGTGGATCTGCCGGACTGGCCCCCACCGGCCGATAGCGTCGCCTGGCATCTGCACACCGAGGGAGTGCTCTCGCTAGAACCATCGAAGCCAGGGCGGGCGGGGCGGCACCGCTACGACCCTGCCGCCCCGACCCCGTCGGTCGGCGGACGGTCGCTGGACCTTCCTCTCGCGGGTCCGAAGGACAATCGCCGCTTGGAAGCGCGCCCGGACGTACTGACCTACACCACGGACGCACTAATTGAAGATCTCACGGTGATAGGCCAGGTCCGCGCCGTCCTGTACGTGACCACTACTGTGGACTACACGGACTTTTTCGTGCGGCTGTGCGACGTGGCACCGAACGGCCGGTCGACGAACCTCTGCGACGCCGTGGTCCGGGTGACCCCGACGGAAATCGACCGGCAAGACAATGGAGCTTTCCCGCTCACTATCACGCTATCGCCTACGGCTAATACCTTCGCCCGCGGTCATCGGATGCGACTCCAGATTTCCGGCGGAGCGCACCCGCTGTATTCTCGTAATCCCGGCAGCGGCGAACCGGCTGGAAAGGTCACCACCTCAGTCCCGGTCGAGCACCAGATCCTGCACGATCCGGAACATCCTTCCCGGGTCGAGTTACCCACCGTCGGGACAGTCCGTGCCACCGGGCCACTGGCAAGGATGCGTACCCGGTGGACGTGACCGGCGCACTGCTCGCAGCAGCCCGTCTATCTAGCCCGGCGGTGTGGCGAGGTTGATCGCAGTGTCGGTGGCGAGCGCCTCGATGCCGCCGACGACCAGACGAACGGCGATCTGTTCGACTTGCTCTTGGAGGACGTCGTCCTCGCTCCAAAAGTCGAGCGCCGATCGAGCCTATGGTGAATCTCTGCTCCTCAGGCCTGTTGCAAACGGCGCTGTACGCCGATGCTCAGGCCGCGGTGATGCGCCGGTTCATCAACGGTGAAGTACAGATGCAGCGCGCAGCGGAGGAACGCCGTAGCCGCCAACGGCTTCTTGACCGAGTGTGCCCGCTTATTATGACCTGCATGTCATCCTCGGTGAAGCACTGCTCCGTCAGCATGCTGGCGGCAAGGACGTCATGTTGAGCAGCATCAACACCTCCTTGGCATGGAGCAGACGGCACAGCGTGAAGATCCAGGTTCTTCCGTTCGACAGGGGCGGATGGGCGATCAGCCCGTCAGCGATCCTCAGCTTCGACGGCGAAGAAGATCCCGACATCACGTATCTGGAGTACACAGCCGGTGGCGAAACGGTGGAAAATGAGGGACGTATGGGACCTCGTCGGCACGTTCGAGGACGTGGCCAAGCGCAAGGCCGAGTCGGCGGTCGTCCTCACGCGGGAACCGAACCCGTTCGCATGAACCCCTCCAGGACATGGTCTGAACCGTCATACGGGCGGACTTGGGGATGGCCATCCTCGAGGCTGAGGGTGGTCTAGCATGTGGCCTTCGAGTTGGAGTCACGTGTCGTCGGGGTTGTGGAACGGTGGTCACTGTGGGCAGGCAGGGCCGCCGCCTAGGAATTATTTTGCTCCACCTGGCGCTCCTGGAGCAGAGTGTATTGATGATGAGTTCGACGTACCGGTTGACCCCCTTTGGCGAACAGGCGCCTAAGATCAACGTTGGCTGAATAATATTTGCCAACCCGGCAGGCTGCCTGACAGGTTATCTGGCGAGTACCAAACATAATTGGCCGCACTGAGGGCATCATCTTCAAATATCTGACCACCAGTAGTTTGGGTGAACAAATCATAGGTGATCAGACATGAGGCGTGTCACGGCAACTGTGTAAGCCAGAGGTGTACCAAGATCGACTCGCTGGTTTGGCGGCCGGGAAGGACATCGAGTGACACAGGACACATCGTCTCGTCGGGGTGACGAGGCGGCATCGCGGCGGCTCGCGGACGCGTTCTCGCCGTCCACGATTGACGCGTTGCTGAAGGACGCGAAATCCGCTGGCACGCCGATCGATGGCGTGGACGGCCTGCTGAATCAGATGACCAAGGCTGTGCTGGAACGCGCTTTGCAGGCCGAGTTGACCGACCATTTGGGCTATGACGCCGGTGACCCCGCCGGTCAGGGGTCCGGCAATTCCCGTAACGGAAAGTCCCGGAAAACGGTGTCGACCACGAACGGCCCGGTCGATATCGAGGTGCCGCGTGACCGGAATGGCTCGTTTGAGCCGGCGATCGTGCCGAAACGGTCACGGCGGATCGGCAATATCGATGACATGATCCTGTCGCTCTATTCGCGGGGGATGACGACCCGTGATATCGAGGCGCATCTGCGTGAAGTGTATGGCGTGAACGCGTCCCGGGAATTGATCTCGAATGTCACCGAGGTGGTGGTCGATGAGATCAAGGCGTGGCAATCACGTCCGTTGGACGAGGTGTATCCGATCCTCTATGTCGACGGAATCCGGATCCGGGTGAAGGACAACGGAGTCGTCACCACCAAGGTCGCCTACCTGGCCATCGGCGTCGACGTGGACGGCCGCAAGCACGCTTTGGGCTGCTGGATTCAGGACACCGAGGGCGCGAAGTTCTGGCAGAAGATCCTGTCCGATCTGCGTAATCGAGGCGTCAAGGACATCCTCATCGCCTGCTGCGACGGCCTGACCGGCCTGCCTGACGCGATTCACGCGATCTTCCCGGACACCGTCGTGCAGACCTGCGTCGTGCACGTCATCCGCAACGCGATGCGATTCGTGTCCTACAGTGACCGCAAGAAAATCGTCAGGGCGATGAAAGAAATCTACACCGCACCCACCCTCGAAGCCGCCGAACTCGGACTGGCAGAATTCGACAGGCAATTCGGCACGCAATACCCGGGCGCGATCGACGTGTGGCGCAACGCGTGGGACGAGTTCATCCCATTCCTGGACTACCCGCCCGAACTCCGCAAAATCGTCTACACCACCAACGCCATCGAATCTATCAACTTCCAACTCCGCAAAATCACGAAGAACCGTGGACACTTCCCAGACAAGGATGCTGCCATGAAGCTGCTCTATCTCGGACTCCGCAACATATCCAGTCAACGAGGAGGCGATTCCGGGACTGGAACACACGGCTGGAAAGTGGCACTCAACACACTGATCAACATCTTTGCCGGGCGCATACTTTTCTGATAACCTTCAAACGTAAGCAATCACCTCTGGCTTACACAAAAAACGTGACAGGCTCGTAGTCGTGGGTGCGCCGTTCGGGCGCACCCACGGTCATCGGCAGCACCGGCTGGGACCGGTCCAGGGCCTGCATCTGGCTTTTCTCGTCGACACAGAGCACCACCGCCTTCTCCGGCGGATGGTGATACAGCCCCACGACATCGACGACCTTCTCCACGAACATCGGATCCGTTGACAGCTTGAACCCGTCACTACGGTGCGGTTTCAGCTCGAACCGGCGCCAGATCCGCCCGACCGTCGACTCCGACACCCCGGCCCGCGCCGCCATCGACCGCCGCGACCAATGCGTGGCGTCCTTCGGCGTTTCCTCCAGCGTCGCGGTCACGATCTCCTCGACCTTGTCCAGCAATATCGACGGTGGACGGCCCGGCCGCGGCTCATCGACCAGACCATCCAACCGCAACCGCCGAAACCGCGCCCGCCACTTGGACACCGTGTTCTCCACCACGCCCAACTCGACCGCGACCTGCTTGTTCGTCGCTCCCGTCGCACACGCCAGCACAATCCGCGACCGCAACGCCAACGCCTGCGACGACGACCGCCGCCGCGACCACGCCACCAACTGCGCCCGCTCCTCCTCCGACAACACCAACTCCGCCTTCGGGCGACCAGTCCGAGCCATAACCAGCACCCTACGACTTAACACCCGAAATTCAGACGCACGACACTAGGTCATGACCGCCGCGGGGTAGCGGTTCCCGAGATCGGACGCGGCGAACGCGTCGAGCTCGAGGCGGGCGGCCTCGACGGTGGGCGCGGTGTAGATCGGTTCAGTGCGGCGGCGATCTTTCTGCGGTCGGTGTAGGACACGAACCGCATCGCCGCGCGGATCAGGTGGACCGTGCAGTTCTTCACGATCGCCTGCGACCAGATCACCTCGATGGCCTAGGGGAATCCGGTGAGGTCGTCGCAGCACACGATCAACACGTCCGGCGATTCCGCGGTTGCGCAGCTCGGCGCCGACCCCGGCCCAGAACTTCGCCCCCTCGGTGGCCTGGACCCAGACCCCCAGCACATGCCTCACGCCGTCCAGATCGACACCGACGGCGATGTGAGCGGTCGTGTTGCGCACGGCGTGGTCATCGCGGACCTTCACGACCAGGGCGTCGAGGCAGACGATCGAGTAGATCTCGTCCTGCGGCCGCGTCTGCCCTGCCTCAGCCTCGTCGAACACAGCATCGGTGATCTCCGAGATCGCGCCATGGGAGAGCCCCGTGCCCAGCGTCCGCGCCAGATGATGGCTGATATCGCGGACCGTCATGCCACCGGTCCCGAGGAGTGGCCAGCTCCACGTCGCCGACCTCGGTCGACACCGCCTTCGGCGTCGATCCAATACGCGAGTTGCCGGTCAACCGACCAGCCGGATCCCCTTTCTCATACCCAAATGACCCGTGAGCTCAGCCTGCAGGCCACGCTCGAGGACAGCTTTCACCAGCTCAGGCCGCAACCCGCCCTCCCCGGTCAACGCCACTATCCACTTGGACATGAGGTGATCCAGAAGGCCGGCATCGACCATGTCGCTGACCGCCCATCTGGCCGGCTCGACGTTCTCGTCAGTCACGAACAACTGTGTACTCCCTCAATCGACACAAGTCGATCCCATACACAGAACATCAGACACGCCCCGGTCGACCGTGCCCGACCGGTCGCCAAGCACCACATGCTGACCGAGGGCGGCGGAATCCCGCTGGCGGCCATGCTGACCGGCGGCAACCGCCACGACATTACCCAGCTGGAACCGCTGCGCGAGGCGGTGTCGACGGTGTGGGCCGACGTGGGCGTCCCGCCGGCGTCCGAAGACGATCTATGTCGACCGTGCCTACGACCACGACAAGTACCGCAGACGCTTGCGTGCCAAGGAAATCGCCACCCGAACCGCCCGCCGTGGAAATCCCCACAGCTCCGGACTCGGCCGAACCCGCCGGGGTCGTGGAACGCGCCATTCCGTGGTACCACGGAATGAAACAGCTATATGTCCGCTGGAAACGCCGCGACAACATCCACGAAACCTTCCGCACCCTCGCCACCTGCAACATCTGCCACCCCCACCTCGACAGATTCTGCTAACACCTCTAAGGCTGCTCCTGCGCCGACTTGGTCGGCAGCACACCGCTGGTCACCGCAGTAACCACGACGAAGTTGATAGCACGTGCGAGGAATTTGCTGCGGCAGGTCGACGTCTGCCGCGCACGGGCGACGGCCATTACTCGCGATCGGCTTCCTCCCGCCTGAGCACAGTGTCCACACCACCGCTCGTCGCACGTCATTGCAACGTGTCCTGCTCAGTGCTTCCGGTTGCCGGACGGCTTGCCCTTCGCGGCGTCTGCGTCGGGTGCCGGGCGGGGACGCTCGCCGCGGCCGCGTACGTCTTCTGCTTGCGCAGCTCCGCCGACAGCGCCTCGTTCTTGCGGCGCGCTTCGACACGGCCGGCCTGCTGCCGGTACTTCGGGTCCCGCATCTTGAAGTCGACCAGCAGCGGGGTGGCCAGCGCGAGCGAGGACAGCACGCCGACGCTGGTGCCGGTCAGCTGCACCAGCGCCAGGTCCTGGAGCGTGCCCGAACCCAGCAGCAGGAAGCCGACGATGAGCAGGCCAAGGATCGGCAGCATCGCGATGACCGCGGTGTTGATTGACCGCATCAGGGTCTGGTTCAGCGACAGGTTGGCCGCCTCGCCGTAGGTGCGGCGGGTGAGCCCGAGCAGGCCGCGGGTGTTCTCGCGGACCTTGTCGAACACCACCACCGTGTCGTAGAGCGAGAATCCGAGAATCGTCAGCAGGCCGATCACGGTCGCGGGCGTGACCTCGAAGCCGACCAGCGAGTACACCCCGGCCGTGACCACGATGTCGTGCAGCAGCGAGAGCAGTGCCGCTGCGGCCATCCGCAGGTCGAAGTAGACCGCCAGGAAGATCGTGACCGCGACGAGGAACACCGCGAGCGCGATCAGGGCCTGCTGCGAGATCTCACCACCCCAGGACGCGCTCACCGCACTGTCGCTGATGGCCTGCGCGTCGGCCTTGCCGTTGCTGCCGATCGGCGCCAGGTGCTTCGTGATCTCCTGCTTGACCTTGTACACCTGGGCGGCGTCGAGCGTCTCGGACCGGATCTGGATCGTCGTCGCGGCACCGGTGCCGACCCGCTGTACCTTTGGTTGATCAGACGAATTCTGGAGTGCGGAGTGAAACACTGCCTGCGCCTGGTTTTCGGTGATCGGGCCGTGCGTGCCGTGGGCAGGCAGCTGGATCTGCGTCCCTCCCTCGAACTCGATGCCGAGGTTGAAGCCGCGGATCGCCATCGACCCGATGCTCACCAGCATCAGCGCGATGAAGAAAATGTACCAGCGCTTGCGCACGCCGACGACGTCGAAGGCGCCGGTGCCGACGTGGAGCCGGTGGAAGATGCTGTCCTTCTTGGCCGACGCGGGCTTGGTGGCCTCGGCGTCCGTGCCCAGATCGTCAACGTCCACGTCAGGCCTCCTTCACGTGCGCGCGACCGACGCGGGTCGGCTTTCGCTGCGAACCCAGCTGCTGCACGGCACCGAGGCCGAGGTGCTTCGGGTTGGACAGAAACTTCGATTTCGATGTCGAAACCATCGCGACCAGCGGATGCGTGACGAGGTAGACCACCACGAGGTCGAGCACGGTAGACATACCGAGGGTGAAGGCGAAGCCCTGCACGTCGCCGACCGCGATCATGTACAGGATCGCCGCCGCCAGGAAGCTCACACCGTCGGAGGCCAGGATCGTGCGCCGCGCGCGGGCCCAGCCTCGTGGCACGGCGGAACGGAATGTTCTGCCTTCGCGGATCTCGTCCTTTAGTCGTTCGAAGTAGATGACGAACGAGTCCGCCGTGATCCCGATGGCGATGATCAGGCCGGCGACGCCCGCGAGGTCGAGGGTGTAGCCGATCCAGCGGCCCAGCAGCACCAGCACCGCGTAGACCAGCAAACCGGACAGGCCGAGCGAAAGGATCGTGAGGATGCCGAGCAGCCGGTAGTAGAACAGGCAGTAGATGAACACCACCAGCAGGCCGATGCCGCCCGCGGTCAGGCCGGCCTGCAGCGAGGCGAGGCCGAGCGTTGCCGACACGGTCGTTGCGTCCGAGGAGGCGAACGACAGCGGCAGCGAGCCGTACTTGAGGATGTCGGACAGCTGTTTCGCCTCGGTCTGGGTGAACTTGCCGGTGATCTGGGTGTTGCCGTCGAGTATCGCGACCTGGATGTTCGGCGCCGACACGACGTTGGTGTCGAGCACGAACGCCGCCTGCTGATTGGTGTTCTTCGACGTGAAGTCGGCCCAGACCTTGGTGCCCTCGCCCTTGAACGAGAGGTTCACGACCCACTGGCCGCGCTGCTGGTCGTAGCCGGAGGACGCGTTGGAGATCTCGGTGCCGGGGAGGAATTCTGGCTCTAGCAGGTACTTGTTCGTGTCCTTGTCACCACAGGCGACCAGTGGCAGTTTCGGGTCGTCGTTGCCGACGAGCGGGTCCTTCGCGTTCGGCGTGCAGTTCAGTGAGGCGAACGCTTTCTCCACCGCGGCCTTCCGTGCGGCCTGTGCGGCCGGGTCGCTGGGGTTGGCGGGGGCCAGCGCAGGGTTCTGCCGGATCGCCTTGGCTTCCTGGATCTCCTTCGCGGCCTGTGCGTCGATCGATCCGTCGGGCTGCTGCGGCGCGGGTGCCTGCGACGACGGTGGCGGGGCCGGCGTGGAGCTCTGCTGCCGCGCGGGGGCTCCGACAGTGCCGCCCCCACCGGGCTTGGTGCTCGGGGCGCCGCCCGAAGCGGGCGGCGGGGTCGCGTTCGAGGAGGGCGCGCCCGACGCCGGGGGCTCGCCCGGCCGCGAAGCGGGCAGCTGGCCCGGCTGCTGTGCCACCGGCTGCGACGCCACGACCTTGCGAAAACTGAGCTTCGCCTGCTGCGCCAGGTTCTTCGCCTCGGCGCCCTGCTCTCCTGGAACGGTGATGACAATGTTGTTGCCGTCGAGGACCACCTCTGTACCGCTTACACCGATTCCCTTCGCGCGCTGGTCAATCATCTGGCGCGCCAACTCCAACGAGCTTTTCTCCGGAGTCCCCTCCGCGACGCGTGCCGTCAATGTCACCCGCGTGCCACCCTGCAGATCGATACCTAGCCGCGGAACCGGCTTGCCGCCGCCGGTGAAGAACACCAGCGCGTACAACACCACCACGATCAGCGCAAACAAGGCGAGTAACCGCGCTGGGTGAGAATATCTACTTGACTTTGCCATGGTTCTACAACCTCACGCTCGGAACGCCTGTATCACTAACCGCCTCCGTGAGCCGCTACCGACGCGCGTGGTTACGTCGCACTCGGTAGTACAGAGGCCGCCGCGTCCCTGCAGGCATCGTGGTGCTGGTGAATTTCACCGGGGCGCGGACGGTGCCGTCTTGCGGGAGGAAGGAGAGTCCGAGGTTGGAGAGTGCGGCATCGTAAGTCTCCTTCGGGTCGACGATTGCGATGTCGGATCACTTTCGCAGCCCCCAATACAATTATTCGCGTAGTCGCCGATAAAACGCCGCTGTGTCGCGCGCCAAATCATTTATTCGAAATTCGCGCGCAGTCACCTTCCTGGATCTTCAGTGGATTGTTGCCGTGAATACAATCACTATCCCCTGGGTTACTCCATTAGTCACCACAGTCATGGCGAAGTCGTGATAAAATCACGCCCAAACTCGCCCGCGGTCACGGTTGTGCGCCCAGTGAAGCCCTACGTCGACTCATCTGCTGACCATGGTTCGTACGTGCGACTCTAGCCGTGTCCACGTCGATGTCTTGCCCGTTGATGGCTGCGACCCTCGGTGGACTTCTGCGCCGGAGTATGTGGTTGGTAGGTGCGCCGGGCCCTCAGTCCAGTCTGCTGGGAGTCTGTCCCGGACCCGTGACGGGCGGCCAGTGCTTGAGCCCGGTTTGGGAAGGGCATTCTCGGGCTTCCCGGAGGTGGGTGAGGACCGCGGACGTGTGATTCGTCCGAGGGATCACGGAGTTCCTGGATTACGACGGCGCCGTCCTTGCCGTCTTGTCCGTGGGCGCCGACTTTGCCGGGCTTGCCTTGGCGGTCGAGCGTGCAACTGGTGCCGCTACTGCCCCGCGTGCCGCCGTCACCACCCTTTCTGCCTGCCCCGAAAGCATAGGTAGCTGCGCCGATGGTATGGCTTGTTGGGGCCCGACGGCGCCGGGGAGGCCAGCTTTGCCGCGTTGCTTTGTGACGTCCTTCGCCGTCAACGGGGAACTGGCGCGGCAATTGAAGTCGGGAGCCGGCGGGGGAGCGGGGCCGGGCTCCCCGCCACCTTCGCCTCCGGCTCCCCTATTGGCCCTGATTCTTACTGTCACCGAGGTGGTCGCCGACAAGATCGCACTGCGGCAGACGCGGCCGCTGGACGAGGGTATTCTCGATTCTCTAGGTCGACGGCATCCGCCTGCGGATCAAGGATAAGGGCGTGGTGACCACCAAGGCCACCTCCCTGGCTCGTCGGCGTGGACGTCGACGGCCGCAAGCACGCCCTCGGCCTGTCGATCGCCGACAATGAAGCCGCGAAGTTCTGGGCCAAGGTCGCCACCGACCTGCGCAACCGTGGCCCGCGGGGCATCCTGATCACCTGCTGCGACGGGCTGACCGGGGCAGGGCCGACCCGTTACGTCATTCTGCTCCGGCATTGGCCAGCATCACCGCGAGGGTGAAGACCGGGCCAACGGCTATCGTCCAGCGCAGCCGATCCCCGGCGGCGAAGAAGCCAGCGAACTCGGCCCACCGGGAGAGGCGTTCGCGCGTCGCCGGTACGGCCGGCTAGTGGAGTGGGCGACCGCGGCCAGCGGGATTAGATACACCGCGCTCTGCATCAGCAGAGTGGATGCTCAACCGAAGGCAGCATAGACCAGCAGCGCCGCACCGGAGCCGATGACGACGGAGACGCTGGCCGCGCCGGCCTGGAGGCCGTTGGCGATCCCGCGCTCGTCCTGCCGCAGCAGGACGGCGCCAACCAGTTGATCGCTGTGTCGTGCAACGCCGACATGGCCAGTACCACGGTTATCGCGACCGACACTGCGGCGAGATGCCTCTGTGGATCCCAGGCCGCATACGCGGCGAGGACCACCACAAGGGCGACTGGCGTGTCGATCAGCCAGCCACGGTAGCGGCCGAACCGCTTGCTGCCGACTCGGTCGATCAGCGGACCAAGCGCGTGTCGGGCGACCACTTGGCGTGGGGGTTTTCCTCCGCCTCGACGGTCTTCTCGGTCTCGCTCACAGAAAACTCCCTGGTCGTCTCAGCCCGCCAGTGTAGGCCCGTCCCGTTCCCGGGTTTCAGGCAGTCCGGTTCCGCGAACGCAGTCTGGGGATGACCGACACCAGTGTCGCCAGCAGGAAGCCGAAGCCGACGATCCAGAAAACCGCGGCGCTGTCGAACAACGTCACCGAGACGGCGCCGAACGCGAGCAGGCCGGCCCACAAGTAGATGAGCAGTACCGCGCGGCGCTGGGAGTGGCCGATCTCCAGCAGGCGGTGGTGCAGGTGCATCTTGTCCGCGGCGAACGGGCTCTCGCCTCGCCGGGTGCGGCGGATGACCGCCATGATCAGGTCGAGCAGCGGTACGAAAAGGACGGCGGCGACCACGACGAGCGGCGAGAGCAGCGCGAGCGCGTCCTTACCGCTGAACTGCGGGTACGGCACGCGGCCCGACGCGGACGTCGTCGCGCCGGCCAGCATGAGCCCGATCATCATCGAACCCGAGTCGCCCATGAAGATCTTCGCGGGCTGGAAGTTGTACGGCAGGAAACCCAGACAGGCCCCGGCGAGCGTGGCCGCGATGAGCGCGGGCGGGTACGCGCCGACGTCGCCGCCTGAGGAGTCGAGCAGGCCGAGGGAGAAGGAGCAGGTCGCCGCGGCGGCGATGAAGCCGAGGCCGCCGGCGAGCCCGTCGAGTCCGTCGACGAAGTTCATCGCGTTGACCATGACGACCACCAGCACGACGGTCAGCAGCGCGCCCTGGTTCTTGTCCAGCACGAGCACCTGGCCGAAGGATCCGTCGCCGCCTCCCCACGGCACCCAGAACGACACCCACTGCACGCCGAAGATCACCAGGATCCCGGCGCACATGACCTGGCCCGCCAGCTTCGTCCAGGCGTCCAGTTCGAACCGGTCGTCGAGCGCGCCGATCAGGGAGATCACGCCCGCGGCGAGCAGGACGCCCAGCGAGTCGAAGGAGAAGTCGAAGCCGCGGCTCAGCGCGGGCAGCTGGTGCGCGAGCCCCATCGCGGCGGCGACGCCGAGGAAGATGCCGATGCCGCCCATCCGCGGGATCGGGGTGACGTGGACGTCGCGGGCCCGCGGGTTCGCGATCGCGCCGATCCGGATGGCGAACCGCCGCACGACTCCGGTGAGCAGGAAGGTAACGGCCGCCGCGGTGAGGGCGACGAGGATGTACTCCTGGATCGGGAGGTTTTGCGTAGGAGGCATGATGCGTTACGCCGCCGAGGTCCAAGTCACTCGAACACGCTACCGCGCTGGCAACACGCCGCAAACGATCAGGCGCGACCGGATGGGAGCGACAGTCGTGCCAGAGCCCCAGGCTCGACAAGCCCGGTATCCGGGTAGAACTCTGGCGTGGAGTGCACGCGTGTGTCTGTTGTCGTACTCAGTCTGGCTCATTCTGGCGCTGCCGTCGTCGTCACGGGTTCGCAGCCCAGGCTCCGTGGCCAGCCACTCCGAAACATCTAACTAAGGTCGCCTAACTATACCTTCGAACTTAATCCTCAAGTCAGCTTGACGTCAAATGGACCGATGAGCGATCCACTTGGCGTCTCGATCGGCGACGCTGCTGCCCTCCGCGACATCGCCCCGTCGGCGTTGAGATAGTGGAGTCCCAACGGGCGCTCCCTGACCCGCCGCGCGTCAGCGGCCCGTAACATGCTCGATCGACCTCGTCTCGTCGAGGCAGGTCTGAGGGTAAATACCTGGGCGGGTCGTGTTGATTGGACGGTCGCCTTGTCAACACGTCGTGCGCAAGGGGTAGTCATGCCGCCGATCGGGTAAACGATCGGTAAGGTCATCAGTACTGCGCTGGCGCAGCGCTTTCGCTCGACTTGGTGAAAGGCTCTCTCCATGGCTCAGAAGGTTCTTGTCGAAATTGTCGATGACCTCGATGGCGGTGAAGCCACGCAGACCGTGCCCTTCGCACTCGATGGTGTCCAGTACGAGATCGACCTGTCCGACGAGAATGCCCATGCCCTGCGCGCCGTATTCGAGCAGTATGTCGAGGCAGGCACGCGTACCGGCGGCCGTAAGATCCGCGTCGCCATCGGTCAGTCCACGACGACGGGAACCGGCCGTCCGGCGGCGCCAGTCGACCGTGAGCGCAACCAGCAGGTGCGCGCCTGGGCGGCTGAGAACGGCTACGCGATCGCTGACCGCGGCCGGATCCCGAGCGAGATCTACGAAGCGTTCAACGACGCCGAGTCAGCTGTCTCGCAGCCTGTCGACGTCGAAGCGGAGCCGGTCGAGGAGGCGCCGGTGAAGCCGGTGCGTAAGCGGGCTCCGCGGAAGAAGAAGTCTGACAGCTGAACCTTGTGAGAGACCTTGGTACTCGTCGCTGTTAGGCGAGAAGATCGAATTCTCCAGCATGGACACCTTTTGCGAACGCGTCCGACTCGACGGCGTGAAACACGAGGGGCTGGCCATCCGCATTCGAGGGTTGGCGCACCACGGTGTAAGTGGCCTTCAAGCTCGTCTTGGTCCACGCCGCTGTGCTCAGGTCCACCTCAGGGCGCACGTGGACCTTGTTGTCGAGTGGTCTGCTCATACTTCCCCTCGCGTCATCGAGTTGGTCTGTCATGAATGCCAACCTTCAGCGATGGCGGGACCTGGCATGGTCTCGTAGCCAGGCCTCGCCATCGCTGGATCAGTTTGCGTGCTAGTTGTCGTCACGTCGGACGGTCTCGAGAAGGCCGTTCCACGCTTCCGGGGAAAGGAGGAACGTGCCTCCTTCCGGATCGCCGTTGTCCCGCACATAGGTAACGCGGCTGCCTGGCCTCCTGCCCGGTTCGACGCAGTCCGTCTTGTTGACGTCCTCGCCGGAGTAGGTGCTCTTGCGCCAGAGCACGCCTTCCACCGTACAGCGCATGCGGCTTGCCTCGAACGCGCTCTCCACGCGCAGACACTGCTGGGTTGGCAGGTCGAGGCTGTGGCCGAGGTTCGCGTGCCTTTCGGGTGATCCGGACATCGTCGAGCGGATCATTGCCCGGCAAAAGCACCACTGCCAGGGAGATCGGAGCCAAGTCCCACGGCGCTCAAGGACAGGGTCGGCCCGGTCGGCTGGACCGGCGCGACCGGGACGCCGACCAAGCTGCTCCTCGTGCGGCACGGCCAGACGGCGATGTCGGTCGAGAAGCGCTACTCCGGCCGCGGCGACGTGCCCCTCACCGAGCACGGCAAACAGCAGGCTGCCGCCGCCGCGAAACGCCTCGGCGCGATGGAGGGCCTGGCCGGGTCGAGACCCACCCGGGGCTGATCGAGACCGACTTCGGCGACTGGGAAGGCCTCACCTTCACAGAGGCGATGGAGCGCGACCCCGAATTCCAGACCAGCTGGCTTTCCGATACCTCGATCGCGCGCCGGGCGGCGAAAGCTTCGACGGCGTGCACCGGCGGGTCCGCAAGGCCCGCGACGAACTGATCGCGAAGTACGGCGGGCGGACGCTCGTGCTGGTCAGCCATGTCACGCCGATCAAGGCCCTGCTGAGGATGGGCCTGGACGCCGGGCCGTCGCTGCTGTTCCGCCTGCACCTCGACCTGGCGTCGCTCTCGATCGTCGAGTTCTATCCGGACGGCAACGCGTCGGTGCGGTTGGTGAACGACATCTCGCATCTGTCCTAGCCGGGAATGTGGCGCGGATCACGCCTGGATATGACGTGTCGAAGGCCCGTCCTCTAAACGCGGAGTTGCGTGTGCATGGAGCGCAACGAGAGGACTTAAATGCGGCGGGGGTGAGGGTGAGGGGGCCAAGGGGCCGAGGTGACCAGGGGTTCCGGAGTGGCGGCGCCCCGGTCCAGGTCCGCCTCCTTGGCCCGGATCATCGGCAGCACGTGCTTCCCGAAGTACTCGACGTCCTCCATGTAGTGCAGGAAGCCGAGCAGCAGCCCATCTACGCCTTCACCACCCACCAGGCGAGTTTGCTGTGGCTCGGTCCGCTGTTCGGTGCCTTCACCGCTGTAGCTCGGTTTGTCACGGTCATGATGGTCCTTGTCATTGGTCTCGTGTTCCTGTTTGGGTTCGGGAATGTGTTGAACTTGGCACTGAAGCTGCAGGTACCGGTGTTCGTGGCGCCGCTGGTGGTGCAGGCTGTTGATTTGACGGTGCTGGGGTTGCTCGTCGGTACGCGGCATCTGGCGTTGTTCGGGGCCAGCGATGACGTGTTGCGGTCAGCGCGACGACTGCTGCTGGCGGCGAGCGCGGTGACTCTGCTGCTGAACGTTGCTGACCCGGTATGCGCTGGTCCATGGGGTAAGGCGGCGTTCGACGCGGTCGGCCCACTCCTGTTGATCGGATGGGCTGAGACGTGCCCTGGCCTGCTCCGCGCTCTGAGTGCGGTAAATAGTCCTGGATGAGGAGAGCAGTCCAACTCCACAGCGTCGAAGGACAACGGCGCCGAGCTGGAGGTGCGCGGGCCAAGGTCCTTGCGCCCTGATCAGCAGGTGGACGCGGCGCACGGCCGGCCCGGTGATCTCGACGAGGAACTCGTTGAGCGGGCTCGTCTCGCCGATGCCGAACACTGGCGACGTTATCAGCGTCCGATATCCGCGGAGACTCTTCGCAGGCAGCTCAGGGTTGGTGCGACGACATCGCGGGCTCTGGTGGCGAAAGTCCGGTCGGAGTGTGGTCGGCAGGGCGCGACGAGCACGGAGTTGGAGGTCGCCTAGCTGTGGTGGCGTGTCCCGGGGCCCGGCTCTACTCGGTTTCCGTGGGCTTGGCGTCGGTGCCCCATCGGCCTGGTGCGCGCCTGGCTGTCGCGATCGGAGCGTTTTAGAGTGCGGTTGCCGTTGGTGGCGGTCCAGATTGCGGCGCCGGAGCTGATTACCGCTGCGGCGCCGGCGATCTAAGCGGGGTCCATCCGGGTTCCTCTATCGATGCTGGCCATGCGCCCGGCCGCGATTGGTAGGCGCGTGGCATTTTGCGCTGATTAATCAAGAGCGATACACCATGCGGAAGCCGTTCAGAGCATTGACCCGGTCGTGTCAGGCCGGGCCAGTATCCGGCGGTCTTGCAGCTCTAGCCAGTCGAACTGGTTCCCACGCCCGGCGGGAGCGCGATGATCGCCACGTCGCGGCCACGGGTGACCTGGCAGGGCTCGCAGAGCGGCCGCAGCTCATGGCGGCGTACCACCTGGGTAACGTCGAGCATCCACCTCGGTGACCTCGTCGAGCAGCGTCGAGGCTCACGGATTCGGATCGTCGGCTAACCGGGCGTGGCAGTAGGCGACGGCCGGCTTGAATGGGTCCTGGCTAGCTGGCTTCCGTCGGCCAGGTTGGCGCTCGCCGGACAGGTAGCCGCGAATCGTCTTGCGGTCGCGTCCGAGATGCTGGGTGATGGCCGAGATCGCCCCTTGATCGCCAGCACCTGAACTTCCGTGTCTTCCTCCAACGAGCGCATCCAGCCCTTTAGCGACGAGCCGCAGTGATCAACACCGAGAACCGCCGCCCGGACGGCCCTGACCAACGCAAACGGCGCGCCGACAAGACACCCTCAACCTGGGGGATTTCAGAAGCACAAGTGGGGACGTCGGAGAGTGCCCATACCGACGGCCTTGGCGTCGGCAGACTATGACTACAGCCAGTAGTTGGCATGGAGGCGACACGTGCTCACCCTGCTGACCGAGTACCTGAGGCGGTCAAACCCTTCGGCTGCTATCCGTTACGAGTCGCGTACGTTCTGCAATGTAATGATCAACATCGGCTGGCGTGCTTCCAGGCACCCGGCCTTATAGCCCCGGCGCATCGGCCCGCAGTTCACGCCCGACCGCCGGGGGACCGCGTCCAGCACAGCCGATCTCAATCCATTGGCCCGCCGCGTGTGTCGCGGCGACGACGCTCAACGGACGGCGCCGTCAGCCGTGCCGACTATCGCTTGTTGTTCAGGCCATCTATCGCCTGCACTTGGTCGTCACTCTGGCGTGCGGGGTGATCACGCTGTCAGGGAATCGACATCCTGTCGCTCGGATTGAAAGATCGCAGCGTGCCGATATTCGGCAGGTACTTTCAGGGAAAGCCGGTTCGCTACCCATGAACTTCGTGAAGAAGACCGTTGTCCCTACAGCGCTTGCCGTCGCTGCGATTGCTAATTGACCTGGTTGTTTGAAGATCGTACTGGTGAATTTCATTCAGTTTGGTTGCCGTCGCGTCGGATCACAATGCTTGATCAGGTGGTCCGGCTTGCGTTGGGCTGGCTGGTTCGTCAGGAACTAGGGACGATTTAATGGCGAAATTGCAGGTCGAACGAGGCCGACCGACACCGACTGAGAGCATGAGCGATCGCAAACATCCCAGCTAGATCGACTGAGACCGACTGAAAAGGACTCGAACCAGTTAACCGGAGGGTTCTTGGTTCGAGTCCGAGCGGGGTCGCAAAGCCCGCGCCTCCCGGCCTTGGCTTTTGTGTTTAGGGATCGGTCTGGCCCTTCCGGGGGCGGCTTGTGCCTTCTAAGGACCAACCCGCTCGCGCGGGGACGGCCACATGCCGGACGGTGTCGGCGAACGTCGCGAGGGACCAACCCCGCTCGCGCGGGGACGACACTAACTGACCTGGTCCTTTGAAGATCATACTGCTGGTTCTTGTTCAATTTGGTTGTCGTAACGTCCTCATGCTGATCATGACGTTGGCTCGAACCTCAGGGCATCGATTCGGCGAGTTCTCGCTCGAGGGTGTCCGCTTGTGGACGTGGGTTCGTTGGTGTCGTCGTTTGGGGTCTGACGGTGTGAGATGCCTCGCTCTTTCCGGACAGTTGACCCACTAAGGTGGGAGAGACTGGACGGAGAGATTGAGTGTCGCAGCGTCGACGGAAGTTCTCGCCTGAGTTCAAGGACGAGGCCGTGAAGATGGTTT
>NZ_JADNQM010000004.1:0-384530 GCF_046269425.1 Amycolatopsis sp. cmx-11-12
GCCCAGCAACTCAACGGCCGGCCACGCAAAACGCTCGGCTGGAACAAACCAGCCGAGCGCCTGCGTGATCTACTGGCAGCCACATAAGCCATCAGGTGTTGCGAGGACCCCGAGAATTCGCCCGGCTCAACCGAGGGAAGGGGGCCTTAACGCGCAAAACGTCAGCCGATGGCGGAGACCAGCGGGGCGTAGTAGCCGCCGCGCTGGCCGGTGGCCGTCGGGTGGTACGAGTTCACGATCGGCCAGGTGAGGCTGTGCAAGTAGTCGTTGGCCGACGAGCAGATGTTGTGCCCGGTGAAGGCACTCCGCACGTCCACGAACTTCGCACCGTGGGCGGAAGCCCGCGCCGAGAGCACCGCGGCCAGCGTGTCGGAGCCCGAGTTGATCGCGGACCGCTTGGTGTCGGACAGGCCGACCGAGCACGAACCCGGCACCGTGTAGAAGCGCGGGTACCCGAGGACGACCAGCTTCGCACCCGGCGCCTTCGACTTGATCTTGCTGTAGACGTTGTTCAACAGCCCGGGCAGCGTGTTGTTGGCGTAGGTCTTCGCGGTGTTGACCCGGTTGATGCACGTCTGGTCGCTGCCGGTGGTGCAGGTGGTCATGACGTCGGCGAACCCGGCGTCGTTGCCGCCGACCGACACCGTCACCAGCGTGGTGCTGGAGGTGACGTTCGCGATCTGGTTGAGGACGTCGCCGGTGCGCGCCCCCGAGCACGCGACGAACTTGAAGGTGGTCCCGGCGTGGGCGTTGGCCCACAGCTGGGGGTAGGCGTTGGCGCTGCGCATGCAGTCGCCCGAGTTCCCGTAACTGCCGGCACCGACGCCGGACGAGTACGAGTCACCGAGCGCCACATAGTTGGTCGCCGCTTGAGCGGTGCCGGCGAGACCGAAAGTGGTAAGGACAGCGACCCCCAGGGCCGCGACTGAACGAGTGAAGGAAAACGCTTTGATCCGAGCAGGGACGGCCATGGTCACTCCTTCGTGACAAGTTAACGAGACACAGCATTACCAGGTGGTAGCTCCACGCAAAAGGGTCATTTCCCCAGGTAACCCGCTTGGCCCAGGCTGGAAGTACGGCCGCGTGTTAGCGCTCGCTAACACGCGGCCTTAATATGGCCAGATGCCGGCGAACCCCACCCCACTCGTGAACGGCGAGAAGGCGAACAGGCGCGAACAGATCATGGCCGCCGCCGCCGAACTCTTCGCCCACCACGGTTTCCACGGCGTCGGCATCGATGACATCGGCGCGGCGGTCGGCATCTCCGGTCCGGCGCTGTACCGGCATTTCCGCAGCAAGGACGCCATTCTCGGCGAGATGCTGAACTCGATCAGCCGCTACCTCCTCGACGGCGGGACGGCGAGGGCGAGCCAGCGGGACGAGCCGGGTGAGGTTCTCGAAGCACTGGTGGATTTTCATGTGGACTTCGCTCTCGCGCATCCCGCGCTGATCACAGTCCAGGAGCGCAACCTCGCCAACCTCACCGACAGTGACCGCAAGCAGGTCCGGGCCATGCAGCGGCAGTACGTCGAGGTCTGGGTGCGCGCGATCAGTGACGCCGTCCCCGGGATCGGCGAGCGGCAGGCGCGGTCGGCGGCGCACGCGGTCTTCGGGTTGATCAACTCGACGCCGTACAACCGCCATCTCGGTGACAGCGAACTCGCCGAAATGCTCTGCCGCCTCGCGCTGGGTGCACTACGCGCCGCGAAGTGACCACGTCCGGGTTTCGGCCTATCCCCACTTTTCCGTCCTCTGGTGTTTGATAGGCACGTGGAGCCGGACAGGAGCGAGTACGAGCGGAGGCTCGTCGAAAAGGCGCAGCGTGCGCTCGTGGCGATCAGCCTCGGGGACGACGCCGAGGCGCTCGACGAGCTCACGCCGACCGCCGCCGAGCCGCAGGCCCGCTCCGAAGAGACCAAAGAACTCGTGATGATGCTCTTCGGCGAATGCAGCGCCATGGTGTCGACTTTGGGTGACGGCGGCAGCGCGCCGGTCAAGGTCCAGGTGTTCGACGAGGACGGAGAAGAGGTCTCCATCGACCAGGCGGATCCGCCCGTGCGGACAGCCGTGCGCACACTGCTGGCCGAAGTGCACGGCAACAGCGAGGCCGCGCAGGAACAGGTCGAGATCGCCCTCGCCAACGCCGCGCCGGACGAGGTCGACAGCCTGGTGCTGCAGGCCCTGCGCTGGACGATCCGGCTGTCGGCGGAATGCCTCGACCGGGACCTGCCGGTGGCGCCCTGGATCTCGGACGCCGTCGCCGACTAGGCGAGGATGGCTCCGCCGGGCAAAGGCCGGGTGTCGTGAAAGCCACTTTCGCGACACCTGATGTCCCGAAAGTGGCTTTCGCGACACGCCCGCCAGGCACGCGGCCTCAGCCGAGCAGCAGCCGGACCAGTTTCGCGATCTGCTCGGTCTCGATCAGGAACGAGTCGTGCCCGTACGGCGAGTTGATGACGGCGAATTCCGCGCCCGTGACGGCGTCCGCGATCGCCTGCGACTGGTACAGCGGGTAGAGCCGGTCACTGTCCACTCCGGCGGCGACCGTGCGGGCGGTGATCCGGCCCAGCGCGTTCGCGACGCCGCCCCGGCCGCGGCCGACGTCGTGGGTGTTCATCGATTCGGTGAGCACCACGTAGCTGCCGGCGTCGAACCGGCGGGACAGCTTCCCGGCGTGATGGTCCAAATAGGACTCGATGGCGAACCGGCCGCCGCTCAACGGGTCCTCGCCGTCCTGATACCGGCGGCCGAACCGTTGCGACAGTTCACCTTCGCTGCGATAGGTGACGTACGCGATCCGGCGCGCGATGCCGAGACCGGCGTGGGGACCACCGCCGGGGATGTCGTGGTAGTCACCGCCGTGCCAGCCCGGATCGGACCGGATGGCGTGCAGTTGCGGTGCGGCCCAGGCGATCTGGTCGGCCGACGCCTGCGCCGTCGAGACGAGGACGAGCAGCGCCGCGACCCTGTCCGGCTCGCTCACCGCCCATTCCAGCGCGCGCATCCCGCCCATGGAACCACCGAGCACCGCGGCCCAGCGGTCGATGCCCAGCGCGTCGGCGAGCGTGACCTCGGCGGCCACCTGATCCCTTACGGTGACAGCGGGAAACCTGCTGCCCCAAGGACTTCCGCCCGGATGCGGAGACGACGGACCGGTCGATCCCTGGCAGCCGCCGAGTACGTTCGGGACCACGACGAAGAACGCGTCCGTGTCGATCGCCTTGCCGGGGCCGATCAGGCCGTCCCACCAGCCAGGGCTGACGTGGCCCTCCTCGGCCGGGCCGACGGCGTGACTGTCACCGGTCAGCGCGTGCTCGACGAGAACAGCGTTGGAGGCACTGGAATTCAGCGCCCCCCAAGTCTCGTAAGCGATCCTGAAAGGCAACTCCTGCCCGGTTTCGAGCACTTGGACGCCGGTGACGAACCGGCGCCGCCCCAGCGGATCTCCCTCCCGCCACACACCGATGACAGGAGGGAGATCGTGAGCCTGGGTCACAGAGTCGCCTTGGCCGCCCGGAATCCCGCCTCGAGGTCGGCCTTGAGATCCTCGATCCCTTCCAGCCCGACGGCGAGCCGCACGAGCCCCGGCGTGACACCGCTGGAAACCTGCTCCTCTGGCGAAAGCTGGCTGTGCGTCGTCGAAGCGGGGTGCACGATCAGGCTGCGCACGTCGCCGATGTTGACCAGCTGGCTGTGCAGTTCCGTACCGTCCACAAAGGCCCGTCCGGCGTCGACACCGCCACGCAGGTCGAACGAAAGAACCGCGCCCGCACCCTTCGGCAGGTACTTCTTCGCGGCCTCGTAGTACGGGCTCGACGGCAGCCCGGCGTAGTACACCTTCTCGACCTCGTCGCGCTGTTCCAGCCATTCGGCCAGCGCCTGCGCGTTGGATACGTGCCGCTCCAGACGCAGCGACAGTGTCTCGATCCCTTGCAGGATCAGGAAACTGTTCAGCGGCGCGATGGCGGCACCGGTGTCGCGCAGGATCTGGACGCGGGCCTTGGCGGCGTACGCGCCCGGGCCGAGGGCCTCCCAGTACTTGAGACCGTTGTAGCTCGGGTCCGCCTCATTGAACCCGGGGAAGCGCGCCGGGTCCTTGCCGAAGTCGAAGGTGCCGCCGTCGACCAGCACACCGGCGACCGTGGTGCCGTGGCCGCCGAGGTACTTGGTCGCGGAATGGACCACGATGTCGGCGCCGTACTCGATCGGGCGAACGAGATACGGGGTCGGCACGGTGTTGTCCACGACCAGCGGGACACCGGACTCGTGCGCGGCGTCGGCGACCGCGCGGATGTCGAGGACGTTGCTGCCCGGGTTGGCCAGCGTCTCGGCGAAGAACAGTTTGGTGTTGGGCGGACCGCGGCCTTCCACTGCTCGATGTCGTCCTGGTCATCGACGAACGAGACCTCGATGCCCAGCTTCGGCAGCGTGTAGTGGAAAAGGTTGTAAGTGCCGCCGTAGAGCGACGGGCTGGAGACGAAGTGGTCGCCCGCGTTGGCCAGGTTGAGGATGGCCGCCGTCGTGGCCGCGGTCCCGGAGGCGAACGCCAGCGCCGCGACGCCGCCTTCGAGCGCGGCGAGACGCTGCTCCAGCACGTCCTGCGTGGGGTTGTTGATCCGCGTGTAGATGTTGCCGGGCTCGGCGAGGCTGAACAGGTCGGCGCCGTGCTGGCTGTCACGGAACACGTACGAGGTGGTCTGGTAGATCGGGGTGGCCCGCGCGCCGGTGGCGGTGTCCGGCGCCGCACCCGCGTGGATCTGCTTGGTCTCGAACGACCATCCGTCCGCGCTCATCGCGATTCTCCTAGCGGTTCAAGGGTTTCGGCCTGTTGCCACCGAAGCTAGCTCCGCCGAACGGGGCACCCAACCGCTCTCAGGAGGTGGGATTCCTTTCCTGAAGGGCGAACCTGTTGCCCTCGGAGTCGACGAACATCGCCCACCAGCCCCACGGCTGCTTCTCCGGACGGGCCGGGAACTCGACACCCTTCGCCGAGAGCTCCTCGTACGTCTTTTCGATGTCGTCGGCGTAGAAGAAGAAGTTGGCCGTCGGGATCTCGTCACGTACCTCGAAGCGTTTGAGGTCCTCCGGCGAAGTACTCAGGACGAGTGCCGTCTCGCCGTCGGCGGTGGTGACCTCGACCCACCGATTCCCCTTGTCGTCATAGGGCGCGTCGGTGGTGACCTCGAATCCGACGACCTCCGACCAGAACCGCTTCGCCCGTTCCTGGTCCCGCACTCCGACGACGATCTTGTTGACTCCCTGAATCGCCACTTCCGGCTCCTTTGTATCCATCATGGATATAACTAATCCGGAGCGTATGCTTTCCGGATGGCCGACGGCAACCCCCAGCTCACCCCCGCGGCGTTCCAGACCCTGCTGGCGCTCGCGAACGGCGACGGCGGCCGCGCGCACGGATACGCGATCATGGGTTTCGTCGACGAGATGAGCGGCGGCGCCGACCGGCTCGGTCCGGGCACGCTGTACCGGACGCTGGCCAGGCTCGCCGCCGACGGCCTGGTCGAGGAGGCTCCCGACGCGAGCGAAGACCAACCGCACGACTCGCGCCGCCGCTACTACCGGCTGACCCGCGCCGGCCGGGACGTCGCCGCGCGCGAGGCGGAGTTCCTGAGCAGGCTGGTCGCCGTGGCCGGTCAGGCGGGGCTGCTGAAGCGGGCGGAGTCGGCGTGAGCCGGGCTCTCGGGCTCGTCCCGCATCTGTTCGTCAAGGACGTGAGCACGTCGCTTTCCTTCTACGGCAAGGCGTTCGGGGCCGTGGAACTGTTCCGCAACGTGCTGCCGAACGGTGTCGTGCTGTTCGTGGAACTCGCCGTCGGCGACGCGCGGCTGCTGGTGAGCCAGGAGATCCCGCAGCTGGACGCGCTCGCGCCCGCGACCCTCGGCGGCACGCCGATGCTGCTGACCCTGGAGACCGAGGACCCCGACGACCTCGTGCGGCGGGCGGTGTTCGCGGGCGCGCGGGTGGAGGCGCCGGTCGAGGAGATGTTCTTCGGCGAGCGGTACGGCCGAATCGTCGATCCCGACGGGCACCGGTGGGCGCTGACGACCAAACGGGAGCGGTTCACGCCCGAAGACATCGATGCCAGGACGCCACCCGAGGTCTGACGTGTGCCGGGCTCCCACCTGCTGGACAATCGCACCATGGTTTCCGTGCGCAGCGTCGTCGACCGGGTGGGTCCGACGCTGCTGCACGCCCTCCAAGTGCCCGAAGAGTCCCCGGCCGTCGGCGACGTCGTCATCGCCGAACCCGGCACCACCCTCGCCGCGGGCGACCTCGTGCTCGGCGTCGCCATCACCGAGACGTCGGACGCCGCGGAACTGGTCAAGGCCGGCGCGTCGAAAGGCGCGGCCGCCATCCTGCTGAAGCCGCCGCTCGCGGCCAAACCGTCGGTGAAGCGGGCGGCGAAGTCGGCGGACATCGCGTTGATCGAAGTGCGTTCGGCGACGTCGTGGGCCCAGCTCGTCTGGCTGCTCAGGACCGTCCTCGACGCGCTCGCCGACGAGTCCGACGCACTGGAGGACGGCGGCGGGCCCGGTTCCGGCGATCTTTTCCGGCTCGCCGACGCGGTCGCTTCGGTCGTCGACGCGCCCGTCACCATCGAGGACACCAACTCGCGGGTGCTCGCCTACTCGGCCCGGCAGGACCTGACCGACTCGGCGCGCGTGTCCACGATCATGGGCCGTCGCATCCCTGACGACGTGCTCGCGCGGTTCCGTTCTCGAGGTGTGTTCCGCGAGCTTTCCCGTGGGCGGCAAACGATCTTCGTGCCCGCGCAGCGCGACGGCACCCTGCCCCGGCTCATCGTGCCGATCCGGATGGGCGGCGAACTGCTCGGTTCGATGTGGGCGGTCGTCGCGGGCCCGGTCTCCGACGAACGCGCGGCCGCGTTCGCCGACGCGGCGCCCGTCGTCGCGCTGCACCTGCTGCGCCGCCGCGCGCACACCGACTCCCAGCGCCGCGTCTCGGCTGAACTCCTGCGTGCCGTGCTCGAAGGGAAGGCCAGCCCGCGCAAGGCGATCGCGGAACTCGACCTGTCGGAGGAGCCGCACCGCGTCGTCGTCATCGAGGTCTCCGGCGGTGACGGCCGTGACGACGAAGGGCTGCGGCTCGCCCTCCTCGAACGGATCTCCCAAGGCGTCGGCAGACGGCCGGTGGCCACCGAACTCGGCGGCGTGCTCTACGCCGTCGTCCCGGACGGCGACGGCTGGGACGAACTCCGGGCCGCGCTCGAAGCCCTGCCGACGCCGAGGCGGGGCGGAACCCCGCGGGCGGCCGCGGGTTCGGCCTGCGAAATCGGGGAACTCGCGACGTCACGGGCCCAGGCCGACGAAGCGCTGGGCCTGCTGCGCGCCAAGCTCGTCCCCGGTCGTGTCGTGGTGTTCGACGAGGCGTGGACCGCCCTTTCACTGCATCGCGGAGCCACTGCCGCGAGTACCGCGAAGGTGGCCGAACTCGGCCCGCTCGGTCTGCTGCACGCGCACGACGAAGCCCACGAGAGCGGCTACGTCGACACGCTCTACCAATGGCTGCGGCATCCCGGCGACCCGCGCGCCGCCGCGAAGGAACTCCGGATCCATCCCAACACCCTGCGGTACCGCATGCGGCGGCTGCTCGATCTCGTCCCGCTGGATCTCGATGATCCGGATGTCCGGCTGGCGTTGATCACGCAACTCGTTTCCCTGCGGTGGAGCTGACCCGGGATTCCACTTCATTCTGTTCAATAACGAACACCTTGTCGTGCGACAAAACCGCGCGCAGACGTCATGAAAGGGTCTTTCAAGACGTTTTCTGTCAGGAAAGACCCTTTCACTACATCCAGCGGCTAGTGCGCGCTGGCGCGATATCCGTCCTCAATGGTCTGCCGTACCGCGGCGAGCAGATCGGCGCCGGGGTAAAGCGGCAGAAGCACACCGGGGCCACCGTCGACCCGCAGCGCGGCTTCGTAACCATGCCCCGGAGTTTCGACAAGGCCGACGATGACATCGGCCGGATTGCCCTCGGTGTCGACGGTGCGGACACGCCGCTCCCGCCGCCAGTCCTGATTTGTCATGCGCAACAGAATGGCAGCTTACCGGCCAGTAAGATCAACATCTTGACTCGATCGTGCTGCATTTACCGATTCGCAGGTTGCACGGCCGCGCCCACCCCCAGCGAACGCGGCCGTGCGTCATACCCGATAACCGAGGTCTTCGGCGACGAAGCGCTTCGGCACCATCCGGACCCAGACGGTCCCTTTCACCTCGGGATCATCGTGCAGGTAGGAACGAAATCGCGCATCCCAATTGATCTCTTCCGGCCCGAGATACCTGCTCAGCAGCCGCCGTCCACGGGGGACGTCGAACGGGAGTACCTCCGCCTCGCCTCGCGCGAGCACCTGTCTCACCAGGCCGGTGCCGACGTCACAGACGTCGACGGTCACCGCGATCGACGGCGATTCGCGGACGAGACCGGCCAGCCTCGCCCACGGTCCGGTGAGGATCGGAGAAGGCCTGCTTCTCCCAGAGGTACCAGGTCGGGCGCACGGTCGGCCCGGCAGCGGCGACCCTGGCCGTGAGCGGTCCGGCGAGGAACTCGTCGACGTCGAACATCAGACCTCGAGCAGCGTCTTGCCGATCGCGCCACGCGACTGCATGACCGCGTGCGCGTCCGCCGCGCGTTCGAGGGGGAATCGTTGGCCGACCACGGGTGTCAGCCGTCCGGCGGCGGCTTCGGCGAGCGCGGACTCGGTGAACGCCCGCATCTCCGCCTGCCCGCCGAGGTTCTGGATCACCGTGACCCCGCGCGCGGCGGCGTCCTCTTCGGACACCTCTGTCCACGAGCCACTCGACAGCCCGTAGATCAGCATCCGGCCGCCCGGCTTCAGCAGCCCGAACGACGTCGTCCCGATCTCGCCGCCGACCCCGTCGAAGACGACGTCGACCTCGCCCGCCTTCGCCGCCCAATCCGGTTCGCGGTAGTCGACCGCCAGATCGGCGCCGTGCTCCCGGACGTGTTCGACCTTCTCCGGGCCGCCCGCCGCGCCGACGACCTCCGCGCCCGCGGCCTTGGCGAGCTGGACGACCAGGCCACCGACACCGCCCGCCGCGGCCTCGACCAGCACCCGCTCTCCCGGCTGAAGGCGCGCGGCGGTCACCAGCGCCGTCGCCGTGCGGCCGTCGGCGAGGATCGCGACCGCGGCGTCGAGGGCCAGCGCGTCCGGCACCTCGAAGACGGCGTCGGCGGTGACCGCGACCCGCTGCGCGTACGCCCCGGATCCGCCGGTGGAGGTCACGACCCGCTTCCCGACCAGGCCGAGGTCGACTCCTTCACCGACCGCGCTGATCACGCCGCCGACGCCGTTGCCGGGGATCATCGGCAGTTCGGCGCGGAACGGCCCGCCGCCGCCGGCTCGGAACTGGGTCTCGACGAACGTGATGTTGGCGAACGCCACCTCGATCAGGGCCTGCCCGGCGGCGGGCACCGGATCGGGGGCGTCGCCCGCGACGAGCACTTCGGGCCCGCCGAACTCTTTCAACCACACGGCTCTCATGTGACCCAAGGTGCAAGCTCCAGCTGACTGGAGGTCAAGCGATTGTGCTGGAAGGACCATGTTCGCCTCTCGATCTTGTCGTGAGCGCACGATGACACCGCCGTCCGGGTGGCTCACCGTGAGTGGCAGCACCTTTGTCGTAGACCCGCCGCAGGAGGCACTCCGTGCGTATCGCCGTCCCCCGTGAAATCAAGAGGCACGAATACCGGGTGGCACTCACCCCGGCGGGCGTGCACGAACTGACCGGGCGCGGCCACGACGTGTTCGTCGAAACCGGCGCCGGCCTCGGCTCGTCCATCACCGACGAGGAGTACCTCGCCGCGGGTGCGAAGATCCTCGCGACGGCGGACGAGACCTGGTCCGAGGGCGAACTCGTGCTCAAGGTCAAGGAGCCGATCGCCGAGGAGTACCCGCGGCTGCGCGCCGACCAGGTGCTGTTCACCTACCTGCACATCGCCGCGGACCGCCCGCTGACCGACGCGCTGTTGGCCGCGGGCACCACCGCGATCGCGTACGAGACGGTGCAGACCCCGAACCGCGCGCTGCCGCTGCTCGCGCCGATGTCCGAGGTCGCGGGCAGGCTGGCGCCGCAGGTGGGCGCGTACTCCCTGATGAAGCCGAGCGGTGGCCGCGGTGTGCTGCCCGGTGGCATCCCCGGTGTCCACCCGGCGCGCGTGGTCGTGATCGGTGGCGGTGTCGCCGGTCTCAACGCCGCGCGGGTCGCGCTCGGCCTCGGCTCGGACGTCGAGATCCTCGACACCAACGTCGACCGCCTCCGCCAGATCGACAACGACTTCGGCGGCCGCATCCGCACGGTGACTTCGAACGCGCTGTCGGTCGAGCAGTCCGTGCTGGAGGCCGACATGGTCATCGGCGCGGTGCTCGTGCCCGGCGCGAAGGCGCCGAAGCTGGTCTCTAACGACCTCGTTTCGCGGATGCGCCCGGGCAGCGTGCTGGTGGACATCGCGATCGACCAGGGCGGCTGCTTCGCCGACTCGCGCCCGACCACGCACGACGAGCCGACCTACAAGGTCCACGAGTCGGTGTTCTACTGCGTCGCGAACATGCCGGGCGCTGTCCCGCGTACGTCGACCTACGGCCTGACCAACGTGACGCTGCCGTACGCCGTCCAGCTCGCGGAGCTCGGCTGGCAGAAGGCGCTGCAAGCGGACGCTTCGCTCGCGAAGGGCCTCAACACGCACGCCGGTGCCCTCACGAACGCCCCCGTCGCGGCCGCGCACGGCCTGCCCGCCACGGACCTGGCCGACGTCCTGGCCTGACCCCCAAGCCACACTCCCACGCGAGGGACCTTTGCCACCCCAGTGCAAAGGTCCCTCGCTCCTTTCGCGGCTTCGACTGGTCGCGGGTCCGGTCCGTGAAGGCCTCCTTCCCCACTCTGAAGGTAGGGAAGGAGGACTTCACGGACTTCAAGCGAGTCTCCTCACCAGCCACAACGACAGCGCGCGAAGGTCCCCTTCCCTCGGCTCAGCCGAGGAAACTCGGCCCTCACACCCCACTCCCCAGTACATGGAGGCCCCCTTCACTGCGCTAGACGCAATGAAGGGGACCTTCACGGACTTCAAGCGACCAGGGCGCCGGTACGAGCAGGGCGGCGCGTTGGTCATGTCCACGCCGGGCCGCCAGGCCCGCGTAGGACCCCCACCCGCCAACCGCCGCTTCACGCACCGTGGGGGCTCCGGGGGCTCGGCCGCCGGGTGATACGACGAAGCCCCACCTTCGGGAAGACGCGCCAGCGTCGACCGAAGTGGGGCACAGGGGCTGAGGGCGGCCCGCTCGACCAGCCTGGGGGTCACTGGGAGCGGGCCGCCTCCTACATCGTAGGTAATAAGTCGCCGTCGCGCTGCATGGGGTTGCCATGTCTTCGGAATTATTTCTTCACAGACCTCCTTCGCAGTCGGTGATTTTCCGCGCTCTACGTCGCGTATCCGGTAGTCAGCGGCCATTCGGCCCAGCGGCGACTGCGCTGGGGGATGGAACCGTCACCGCACTGAACGTGACGAAGGTCGCTTTCGGTGGATTGACCCCTTCCGCGGGTGCGGGCTCACCCGGTGAGGCAGGATGTCGCGTGATCGGCCTTCGTCAACAAAAGGGGACGGTATGCACGACGGCAGTGGCCGCATCGCGGTGCAAAATCTGAGCAAGCAGTTCGGTGCGGTCAACGCGGTCCAGAATCTGAGTTTCACGGTGGAGCCGGGTTCGGTGACCGGGTTCCTCGGGCCCAACGGTGCGGGGAAGACCACGACGCTCCGGATGCTGCTCGGCCTGGTGACGCCCACGAACGGCACGGCGACCATCAACGGGCGCCCGCACGACCAGCTGGGCAATCCGGCGCGGGTCGTCGGTTCGGTGCTGGAGAACGAGGGCTTCCATCCGGGACGTACGGCGCGGAATCACCTGCGCGTGTACTCGGCGGCGATCGGGATGCCGGATCAGCGGGTGGGCGAGGTCCTCGGCCTGGTCGGCCTTTCGTCGGCGGCGGACCGCAAGGCGGGCGGGTTCTCGCTCGGTATGCGGCAGCGGCTGGCGCTGGCGACGGCGTTGCTGGGTGATCCGCAGGTGCTGGTGCTGGACGAGCCGACGAACGGTCTCGACCCCGAAGGCATCCTGTGGCTTCGGAACTTCCTGCGCGCGTACGCGCGTGAGGGGCGCACGGTGCTGGTCTCGAGCCACCTCCTGAACGAGGTGGAGCAGACGATCGACCAGGTCATCATCATCAGCCAGGGCATGACGCGCTACAACGGCTCGCTCGACCAGTTGCGCAAGAGCAACCAGTCGCGGGTGCTGGTGCAGTCCGCCGACGCGAACGGCCTCGTCACCGCGTTGCAGGAGGCGGGCATCACGCAGGTCTCGCCGATGCCGGACGGCCGGGTCGCGGTTTCCGGTGCGACGGTGCAGCAGATCGGTGACGTCTCGGCGAAGTCGGGCATCGCGGTCTACGGCATGCAGGAGGAGACCGCGGATCTGGAGCGGATGTTCTTCCAGCTGACCCAGGGCCAGTACGCGGCGCCGCAGCCCGGTTTCCAGCAGGGTCCGCCGCCCGGCTACCAGGGCCCGCCCCCGGGTTATCAGGGCCCGCCGCCCGGCTATCAGGGTCCGCCGCCCGGTTATGCGCCGCAGAACACGCCGCCGCCCGGGTTCGCGCCGCCGAACACCCCGGCTCCCGGGTTCGCGCCGCCGCAGCAGCAGTTCCAGCAGCAGGCGCCGCAGCAACAGCAGTACCAGCAGGCGCCGCCTCAGCAGCAGGCGCAGCAGCAGGGCCAGAACGAGGGCTGGGGAGGCCAGGGCTGATGGGCAACCTGATCAAGGCGGAGTTCCGCAAGACGCTCACGCTCAAGGCGTGGTGGGCGCTGATGATCCCCGCGGTGGTCTTCGCTTTCGCGTTCGCCCTGTTCTGGGGCATGATCACCAACGACTTCAGCGACTTCCTCGGCCGTTCGGACACCCGTGAGCTGACCGAAGCGCTCGGCATCTCGACCGGTGAGCTGCCCGTCGGCCTGCTCGCCCTCGGGCACGGCATCAACATCGGCACGATGATCCCGATCATCTTCGGTGTCTTCGCGCTGGCGGGCGAGTACACGAAGAAGACGATCACCACGACGTTCCTCACCGCCCCGAACCGGGTTTCGGCGCTGAGCGCGAAGATGATCACCTACATCGCGTGGGGCGCCATCTACGGCGTGATCATCGTGGGCGCGGCGAGCCTCGGCACCGTGATCACGGTCGACAGCGCGCGCCTGCCGACGGCGGGCCAGTGGCTGGGCGTGCTCGGCGCGGGCGTGCTCGCGACGATCCTGGCGACCCTGTTCGGCATCGGTGTCGGCGCGGTCTGGCGCAGCGTGGTCGGCAGCATCATCACGCTGACCATCTGGATGCTCGTCGTCGAGAACGTCCTGGTGTTCGTCATGTTCGGTGCGGCGGACATCACCTGGCTTGGCGGTGTCCTGCCGAACGGCACGGTCAACGGCATCGTGGGCGCCATCGGCGCGGAGGCGTTCGGCGCCGCCGGTGTGAAGGTGCCGGCGCTGGAAGACGAGACGGCGTGGGCGCTGCAGTACGCGGCCGGTGCCCCCGGCGCCTTCTCGTGGTGGGCCTCCGCGCTCATCTTCTTCGGCTGGACGATGATCTTCTTCCTCGCCGGCTGGGCCGTGAACCAGAAGAAGGACATTACTTGATCTTTATCGCGCGCTGTATTTCTATCGCGCGCTGACGTAAACGTGCCGAAGGGGCGCCGACCCGCTTCAACCTCAGGTTGGGCGAGGAGGCGCCCCTTCATCACGTTTCCGTGGGCCTTCGGCCCAAAAGAGGGCGCGCGACGGGTGAAGTCTCCGTCGGGCGCAGAGCGCCCTTTGGGAGACCGTTCGGTGGCGCCGACGTGGGTCACTTCTCTGCGCGAACCGGCCGGGGTTGTCGGTGGTGCCGCATAGGCTGGCGGGGTGACTACTGCTCCACCTCGTCCGCGTCAAGCCAGTCCGGCACGTGAGACCACCCCCGCACCCACCGGAGGCTGGATCCGCCGTCTGGCCGCTTCGTGCTGGAAACACCCCTGGCTGGTCGTGCTGTCGCTGGGCGCGGCGATCATCGGCGTCGGACTCCAGGCCGCCGGCCCCCTTTTGATCCGCGAGGCGCTCGACGGCGCCGTCGCCGGCGACACCTCCCGTCTCGGCGTGCTCGCCGCCGTGATGGCGGTACTCCAGGTACTGACCTTCGGGAACGCGTTCGCCCGCCGGTACGTCGGCGGGCGGCTGGCCCTCGACGTCCAGCACGACCTGCGCAGGCAGGTGTTCAACGCGGTCTCCCGGCTCGACGGCGGCAAGCAGGACGCGCTGCGCACCGGGCAGGTCGCCTCGCGCGCGATCTCGGATCTCCAGCTGGTCACGTCGGTCCTGATGCAGGTGCCGCTTTCGGCGGGCTCGGTGATCTTCGCGCTGCTGTCCCTCGGCGCGATGCTGTGGATGTCGCCGACGCTGACCCTGATCGCGATGGTCGTCGCCCCGGCGATCGCGATCATCATGGCCGTGAGCCGGAAGCGGCTCTTCCCCGCGACATGGGCGGCCCAGCAGCGCGCGGCCGACGTCGCGCAGCAGGTCGAGGAGACCGTCACCGGCGTACGCGTCGTGAAGGGCTTCGGCCAGGAGGCGCGCGAAGTCGCGAAGCTGGAGAAGACAGCGAAGAAGCTCTTCGCCGAACGCATGCGCGCGGCCCGCTTGTCCTCGTTGCCCACGGCCACGACGGCGGCGCTGCCCGCGGCCGGTCAGGTCGCGGTGCTGGCGGTCGGCGGTGTGCTCGCGTTGAAGGGCGAAGTCAGCCTGGGCACCTTCCTGGCCTTCGCCACCTATCTGTCCATCCTGATCGGCCCGGCCAGGATGATCTCGAGCCTCGTCGTGCAGGCCCAGCTGACCCGCGCGGGCGCGGAACGGGTCAACGAGCTGATCGACGCGCAGCCGGACGTCGTCGACAGCCCGGACGCGCGGCCGCTGCCCGAAGGCCCGCTCGGTGTCCGGCTGGAGGACGTCTCCTTCGGCTACACGCGGTCGGATCCGGTCCTCGACGGGCTCACCCTCGAAGCCAGGCCAGGGGAAACACTCGCCCTGGTCGGCACCGCCGGCTCCGGTAAGTCGACGATCTCCTTGCTGCTGCCCCGGTTCTACGACGTCCACAGTGGTTCGGTCCAGGTCGGCGACCTCGACGTCCGCGACGTCCGGCAGCACGACCTGCGCAGCACGATCGGCGTCGTCTTCGAGGAAGCGTTCCTGTTCTCCTCGTCGGTGCGCGACAACATCGCCTACGGCAGGCCGGACGCGAGCGACGAGGAGATCCGCGCGGCAGCGAGAGCGGCCGAAGCGGACGAGTTCATCCAGCGCCTTCCCGACGGCTACGACACGCTCGTCGGCGAACGCGGCCTCACGTTGTCAGGCGGCCAGCGGCAGCGGCTCGGCCTGGCCAGGGCGCTGATGACCGACCCGCGCGTGCTCGTCCTCGACGACGCGACGTCCGCCATCGACACGGTCACCGAGGCGGCGATCCACGACACGCTGCGCTCGGTCACCGCGAGCCGGACGACCCTGCTGATCGCGCATCGCCGCTCCACCCTCGCCCTCGCCGACCGGATCGCCGTGCTGGACAAGGGCCGCGTCGTCGACGTCGGCACCGAAGAGGAACTGCTGGCGCGCTGCCCGCTGTTCCGCGAACTCGTCGCGGGACCGGGTGACGACGTCGAGGAACCGCACCGCTGCGAAGGCCTCGACTGCGGCCCCGCGGGAATCACCCCCGCCCTGTGGCCGGAGCAGGACAAGGCCGACGAGCTGGCGAGTGAGCGCAAGGGCTCCGGCGGCGAATGGGACGTCGACCTGCCGCCGACCGGCGAACTTCTGGAAGGCGTCCGGAAGCTGCCGCCCGCCACGGACACGCCGAAGCTCCCTGGCACGGACATCACCGCGGCCGAACCGAAGTTCCGCCTCGGCCGCCTGCTGAAACCCGTGCGTCGCCCGCTCGCCGTGGTGATCGGCCTGGTCGCGGCGGACGCGCTGGCCACCATCGCGATGCCCGCGCTGTACCAGTACGGCATCGACAGCGGCGTGCGCACCGGGCTGGAAGCGGTGATCTGGCTGGCCGCCGGGATCGGCGCGCTGGTGATCGTCGTGGACTGGCTCGCGATCTACCTCCAGACCAAGATGACGGCGCGGGTCGGCGAAACGGTGCTGTATTCGCTGCGCGTACGCAGTTACGCGCATCTGCAACGACTCGGGCTCGACTTCTACGAACGCGAACTGTCCGGGAAGATCATGACCCGGATGACGACCGACGTCGACGCTCTCTCGACGTTCCTGCAAACCGGTGTCGCACAGGCCGTGGTCAGCGCGCTGACACTGGTCGGGATCGCGGCGGCGCTGATGATCACCGACATCGGGCTGGCGGCGTACGCGCTCGCGGTACTGCCGATCCTCGTCGTGGCGACGGTGATCTTCCGCCGCGCCTCGTCCAAGGCGTACACCGAGGCGCGGGAACGCGTCAGCGTCGTCAACGCGGACATGCAGGAGAACGTGAACGGGCTGCGGGTCGCGCAGGCGTACACGCGCGAAGAGCGGACGGCGGAGAAGTTCGCTTCCCGCAGCGACGAGTACCGGCGTTCGCGCTTGCGCGCGCAACGTCTCGTCGCCACGTACTTCCCTTTCGCGGCAATGCTTTCCGGACTGGCCGAGGTGGTCGTGCTGATCGTCGGCGCGAACCGGGTCGCGGCGGGCACGCTGTCGGCGGGGGTACTGGTGGCGTTCCTGCTGTACCTGGGTCAGTTCTTCTCGCCGATCCAGCAACTGTCTTCGGTTTTCGACGGTTACCAGCAGGCGCGGGTCGGCCTGGTCCGCATCGGCGAGCTGTTGCGCACGCCGAGTTCCGTTCCCGAGGCGGAGAAACCGGTCGCGGTCCCGGAGCGGCTGCGAGGCGAGGTCTCGTTCAAGGATGTCGATTTCGCTTACACCTCAACGGACGAGCCCGCCTTGACGCAGCTTTTGCTGGAAGTCCCGGCCGGGGAGACCGTCGCTTTGGTCGGCGCGACGGGCGCCGGGAAGTCGACAGCGGTGAAGCTCGTCGCGCGCTTCTACGACGCGACAGGCGGCGTGGTCCGGATCGACGGAACCGACATCCGCGAGTACGACCTGGCCGCGCTGCGCGCGCGAATGGGTGTGGTGCCACAGGAAGCGCATCTGTTCTCGGGAACCGTCGCGGACAATGTGCGCTACGGCAGGCCTTCCGCGACCGACGCGGAGGTCGAGGAGGCTGTCCGGTCCGTCGGCGCGCTCGACGGTGTCGCCGCGCTCCCCGCCGGTTTCCACCAGCCCGTCGGCGAACGCGGACGTTCACTTTCGGCGGGACAACGGCAACTCGTCGCCCTGGCCCGCGCCGAACTCGTGGACCCGGACGTCCTCCTGCTCGACGAGGCGACCGCGGCCCTCGACCCGTCCACCGAAGCCGCCGTCCTGCGCGCGACCGAACAACTCGCGCGCCGCCGCACGACCTTCGTGGTCGCGCACCGCCTCGCCACCGCCGCCAAAGCGGACCGGATCGTGGTACTGGACCACGGCCGGATCATCGAGCAAGGCACGCACGCGGAACTCCTGTCCGCGAACGGCCACTACGCACGCCTGTGGTCCCTGGGCTAGCCACCGCGACTAGCCGACTACTTGCGGACCGCCGCACCCCGATGTCCCCAATGCGACATTGGCGACGCTGAGCGTCTCAAATGCGACATTGGGAACCTCCCGCCCCGGCGGACACGAGAATGTCGGTCACAGGTCACCATGTCGACAAATCGATCGGAGCGTCCGTACCCCGCTTAGGAGCGCCACGAGAGGCCGCTCATCCCGGCGACCTCCAGGTCCCGGGCCGACGCCCACCGGAAGGTCCCGGGCCGGACGTGCACCCCGGCCGCCACGGCCCAGTCCGGCTCGTCGGGCTCGACGTGCTCCATCTCCTTGAAGTCGGAGAGCGTCGGCCAGACCGCGGCGCACGAGTCGCACCTCAGGACGACCTTGCCGGACTCGGTGACCACCGGGCGCACACGCCCCTCGTCCCAGAACGACGGACACTCGTCCAGCCACATCGTCTGCCACCGCCTCGCGGGTGATCGGCGGCCGGCACGACACCGGCCGCATCCTCCACCCAGCAAAGCCCCCCGACGTGAACTCCAGGCTGTCCCGGCACGACCACTCCGCCAACCTTTACCGACCAAACAGTGACCTGACCTGCACAGACCGTGAACCGACAGCAAAGGTCCCCCGCTCCCCCGAACGGCCGCGGACCGCTTCGGCGAGTGGTACATTTTCGATCTCTTGATCGAGACAGTGACCCATCACCTAGTGCGCCACGCCTCACACAGGCCAGTTCCATCACACGGCTGCCACCGAGGGGGTTAGCCTGGTAGGCGCATCAGCGGTGTTCAAGATCTCGAGACGGATAGAGGCGAGTCCAAGCCGTGTCCAGCAGCAGCCCTGCGTCACAATTCGGCCCCAACGAGTGGGTCGTCGAGGAAATGTACGACCAGTTCCTCGCCGACCCCACCTCAGTCGATGCCGCCTGGCACGACTTCTTCGCGGACTTCAAGCCAACGCAGGCCGCGCAGACCAAGGCGGACGACGCACGTCAGACCTCCACGGAGACCGTCAAGGAGGGCTCGGGCGCCAACAACGGTCAGGCCTCCACGCCGTCGCCGCAGACGGTCCGCAACGCCGAGTCCGCCGCGAAGCAGAGCGCTCCGAAGACCGAGGCGAAGGCCGCCACACCGGCGAAGGCCGCCCCGAAGACCGAAGCGAAGGCCGCCGCACCCAAGGCGGCCGCTGCGAAGGCTCCCGCCAAGACGGTCGAGAAGGACGCTGAGCCGGAGTCGAAGCAGCTCCGTGGCGCGGCCGCCGCGATCGCGAAGAACATGGACGCGTCGCTGTCCGTGCCGACGGCGACGAGTGTGCGTGCCGTCCCGGCGAAGCTGATGGCCGACAACCGCATCGTCATCAACAACCACCTCAAGCGCACGCGCGGCGGCAAGATCTCCTTCACGCACCTCATCGGTTACGCGATGGTCCGGGCGCTGAAGAACTTCCCGAACATGAACCGGCACTACCAGCTGATCGACGGGAAGCCGTTCGCGATCACGCCGGAGCACGTGAACTTCGGTCTCGCGATCGACATGAAGGGCAAGGAAGGCTCCCGCACGCTCGTCGTGGCCTCCATCAAGGCCACCGAGAACATGACCTTCATGCAGTTCTGGCAGGCCTACGAGGAGATCGTCAAGAAGGCCCGCAACGGCAAGCTGACCGCCGACGACTTCGCGGGCACCACGATCTCGCTGACCAACCCCGGCGGCATCGGCACCAACCACTCGGTGCCGCGGCTCCAGGCCGGCCAGGGCGCGATCATCGGCGTCGGCGCCATGCAGTACCCGGCGCACTTCGAGGGCACCAGCGAGAAGGCCCTCGTCGACCTCGGCGTGTCGAAGATCATGACGCTGACCTCGACCTACGACCACCGCATCATCCAGGGTGCGGAGTCGGGCGAGTTCCTCAAGCGCATCCACGAGCTGCTGCTCGGCGAGGACGGCTTCTACGACGACGTCTTCACCAGCCTGCGCCTGCCGTACGAGCCGATCCGCTGGGTCGCCGACATCCCGGACGGCCCGGTCGACAAGACCGCGCGCGTGATCGAGCTGATCGACGCCTTCCGCATGCGCGGTCACCTGATGGCCGACACCGACCCGCTGAACTACCGGCAGCGCAGCCACGCCGACCTCGACGTCCTCTCCCACGGCCTGACCCTGTGGGATCTGGACCGCGAGTTCCCGGTCGGCGGTTTCGCCGGCCAGGAGCGGATGAAGCTGCGCGACATCCTCGGTGTCCTGCGCAACTCGTACTGCCGCACCGTCGGCATCGAGTACACGCACATCCTCGATCCCGAGGAGCGCCGCTGGATCCAGGACCGCGTCGAGGTCCCGCACGAGAAGCCGGACCCCGCCGTCCAGAAGTACGTGCTCTCGAAGCTCAACGCCGCCGAGGCGTTCGAGACCTTCCTGCAGACCAAGTACGTCGGACAGAAGCGGTTCTCCCTCGAAGGCGGCGAGACGGCGATCCCGCTGCTCGACACGCTGCTGGACAAGGCCGCCGAGCACGAACTCGACGAGGTCGTCATCGGCATGCCGCACCGCGGCCGCCTGAACGTGCTCGCGAACATCGTCGGCAAGCCGATCGCGCAGATCTTCCAGGAGTTCGAGGGCAACCTCGACCCGGGCCAGGCGCACGGTTCCGGTGACGTGAAGTACCACCTCGGCGCCGAGGGCAAGTACTTCCGCATGTTCGGCGACGGCGAGACCAAGGTGTCGCTGACCGCGAACCCGTCGCACCTGGAGACCGTCGACCCGGTGCTCGAAGGCATCGTCCGCGCGAAGCAGGACATCCTCGACAAGGGTGGCGAGGGCTTCACGGTCCTCCCGGTCCTGATGCACGGCGACGCGGCCTTCGCGGGCCAGGGTGTCGTGGCCGAGACGCTGAACCTGGCGCTGCTGCGCGGCTACCGCACCGGCGGCACCGTGCACGTCATCGTCAACAACCAGGTCGGCTTCACCACCGCGCCCGAGCACTCGCGTTCGAGCGAGTACGCCACCGACGTCGCGAAGATGATCGGTTCGCCGATCTTCCACGTGAACGGTGACGACCCCGAAGCCGCGCACTGGGTGGCCAAGCTGGCCGTCGAGTACCGCCAGGCGTTCCACAAGGACGTCGTGATCGACCTGATCTGCTACCGCCGCCGCGGCCACAACGAGGGCGACGACCCTTCGATGACCCAGCCGGCGATGTACGACATCATCGACACGAAGCGTTCGGTCCGGAAGACCTACACCGAATCGCTGATCGGCCGCGGCGACATCTCCGTCGAAGAGGCCGAGGCCGCGTTGCGCGACTTCTCCAGCCAGCTGGAGCACGTGTTCAACGAGGTCCGTGAGCTGGAGAAGCACGCGGTGAAGGCCAGCCCCTCGGTCGAGGAGGAGCAGCAGGTCCCGGCCAAGGTGCCCACGGCGACCACCACCGAGGTCATCGAGCACATCGGTGACGCGTTCCTCAACGTGCCCGAGGGCTTCACCCCGCACCCGCGGGTCAAGCCGGTCATGGAACGCCGCCACAAGATGTCCCGCGAAGGCGGCATCGACTGGGCGTACGGCGAACTGCTCGCCTTCGGTTCGCTGGCCATGGAAGGCCGCCTGGTGCGGCTCTCCGGCCAGGACTCCCGCCGCGGCACCTTCACCCAGCGCCACTCGGTGCTGATCGACCGCAAGACCGGCCAGGAATACTCCCCGCTGGCGAGCCTGGCCGAGGGCCAGGGCCGCGTCATGATCTACGACTCGGCGCTGTCCGAGTACGCGGCCGTCGGCTTCGAGTACGGCTACTCCGTGGCCAACTCCGAAGCGCTGGTCATGTGGGAAGCGCAGTTCGGTGACTTCGTCAACGGCGCGCAGACCGTCATCGACGAGTACATCTCCTCCGGCGAGGCCAAGTGGGGCCAGCTTTCCGACGTCGTGCTGCTGCTGCCGCACGGCCACGAAGGCCAGGGCCCGGACCACACCTCCGGCCGCATCGAGCGCTTCCTCTCGCTGTGCGCCGAAGGCTCGATGACCGTGTCGGTGCCGTCGACCCCGGCGAACTACTTCCACCTCCTCCGCCGTCACGCCCTCGACGGAGTGAACCGCCCGCTGGTGGTCTTCACCCCCAAGTCGATGCTGCGCAACAAGGCCGCCACCTCGGCGGTCGAGGACTTCACCGGCCAGACGAAGTTCATGTCGGTCATCGACGACGCCGTCGTCGACCCGTCGAAGGTGCGCAAGGTCCTGCTGACGTCGGGCAAGCTGTACTGGGAACTGGTGGCCGAGCGGACGAAGCGCGAGGCGAACGACATCGCGATCGTCCGCGTCGAGCAGTACTACCCGCTGCCGAAGAAGAAGCTGCTCGCGGCGCTCGAGCGCTACAACGGCGCTCCCGCGGTCTGGGTCCAGGAGGAGCCGGAGAACCAGGGCGCGTGGCCGTTCTTCGGCCTGAACCTGCCCCGGAAGCTCCCGGAGGTGTTCTCCAACCTGGACGTCGTGTCGCGCCGGCCGATGGCCGCCCCGTCGGCTGGTTCGTCCAAGGTGCACGAGGTCGAGCAGAAGGCGCTGATCGCGCGGGCGTTCGACTGATCGCCTAGAAGTACATGAAGGCCCCCTTCCTTGCGCCTGGCGCAAGGAAGGGGGCCTTCATGTACTTAGGTGTCGAAACCGGCGGACCCCGTTCGTATAGGGGTAAACAACCGAAGGAGACACCATGAAGACCCTGCTCGACGGCCTCAAGCTCCCCGAATCCGCCCGCTGGCACGACGGCCGTCTCTGGCTGGCGAACTGGGGCACCGGACAGATCCTCGCCGTCACCCCGGACGGCGAAAGCGAGGTCATCGCGAACGTGCCGACCACGATGCCGTTCTCGATCGACTGGCTCCCCGACGGCCGTCTCCTGATCATCTCCGGCCCCGAAGCCCGCCTGCTCAACGCGGACCTGAGCACCTACGCCGATCTGTCCCCCGTCGCGGCGCTCTGGAACGAACTCGTCGTCGACAGCCGTGGCAACGCCTTCGTCAACGGCTTCCACGACCTCCAGGCGCCCGGCGTCATCGCCGTCGTCACCCCGGACGGCGAAGCCCGCCAGGTCGCCGACGGCATCCTCTTCGGCAACGGCATGGCCGTCACGCCCGACGACTCGACGCTGATCGTCGCCGAGTCGTACGGCAACCGGCTCACCGCTTTCGACATCGCCGAGGACGGTTCCCTGTCCGGACGGCGGGTGTGGGCCGAACTCGGCGGCGATCACCCCGACGGCATCTGCCTCGATGCCGAGGGCGCCGTCTGGTACGCGGACGTGGCGAGCAAGCACTGCGTCCGGGTCCGCGAAGGTGGCGAAGTACTTCAGAAGGTCGAAACCGATCGAGGCTGCTTCGCCTGCACGCTCGGCGGCGAGGACGGAGGTTCGCTCTACATCCTCGCCGCCGAATGGCACGGCTGGGACAACCCGTTCGGCGACGGACCGACGGGACAGGTCCAGGTCGTAGAAGTCGGCTAGCCGATCGCCTCGGAGGTCGCCTTCGCGACCTTCAGGGCGTTCTCCTTGCACTTCGTCTGGTTGACCGTCCCGGAAGGATCGGGGCCGGTCACGATGATCTCCGCCTCGACGTTGCCCTGCTGGAACTTGATCTGGCACTGGCTCGCGGAATCGAGCTTCGCGTACACGGCCTTGGTCGCCTTGGCCATGGTGGGGATGAGCACGCCGCCGGCGTTGACGGCGTTCTCGATCGAGGCCTTGGCCCAGTCCTCCCCTGCGCCCGAACCCGGCTCCTTGGACTTGGACAGGTACATGCCCACCATGGCCGAAGGCGCGTCAGGTTCCCGCCAGGTGCAGAACGAGCGCGTGTAGACGATCTCGTTGTTCGAAGTACTCGCCGGCTCTTCGCCCTTCGGGGTTTCGAGTGGCGGCAGGTTCTTCACGCCGGTCCCGATCTTCTCGCAACCGGGCATGGCGGTGTACTTGTCCGGTGGCCCGGACTTCTTGGACGCCGTCGGCGCCGCGCTCGAACTCGAATCGCCGGAGAACAGGAAGAAGGCGCCGACTCCGCCGCCACCGAGCAACACCACCGCACCGATCACGATCCCGATGACGAGGCCGGTGTTCGACTTCTTCGGCGGCGGCGGGCCGTACCCGGGCTGCGGGTAGCCCGGGTAGCCCTGCTGCGGATAACCCTGCGGTGGATACGGCTGCTGAGGTCCCTGCTGATAGGGCGGTCCGGGCTGCATACCCCAGAGGCTAGAGCCTCGCGACGGTCCTTAGTGGACGAACGCCGCAACCGGTGCCACATGTCTGGATGGCGATCTCGTGTGATCGCCGCCTGATCACGCGAGATCTCCGCTCAAGCACGCGTGTTATCCCGCTGGACACGGGGAGGCCCCCTTCCCAGCAGGAGGAAGGGGGCCTTCGCGTTCTCAGGGGCGGATCAGAGGGTCAGCGACCAGCTGTTGAGCGTGCCGGTGTCGACCCGGTACACGTCCTGCACCTTCAGTTTCCAGGCGCCGTTCGCGGCCTCGGCCGCGGCGTTGACGGTGTACGTGGTGTTGATGTTGTCGGACGAGTCGTTGCTCGAACCCTTCAGGCGGTACGAGGTGCCGTCCGGCGCGACCAGGTCGATGACCAGGTCACCGACGTAGGTGTGCGTGATGTTCACCGCGACCTTGGTGGTGGCCGAGGCGTTGCGGGCGCAGTTCGCGACGGTGACCGTGCTGGTCACCGCGGCACCGGCGTCGGGGATGGCGACGGCGCCGCTGCTGGTCTGCGTGCCACAGGGCGTGGGCTCGGGGCCGGGGCCACCGCCGGTACCGGTGTAGAGCAGCACGTTCGGCGAACCGGTGCCCGGGTTGGTCACCTTGTCCTTGGTGCCGTTGGCGACCAGCGCGTCACGGACCTGCTTCGGCGTGGCCGACGGGTTGGCGGAGGCGTACAGGGCCGCCGCACCGACGACGTGCGGGGTCGCCATCGAGGTACCGCTGATGGTGTTGGTGCCGTTGTTCAGCCACGTCGACGTGATGCCGCTGCCCGGCGCGAAGATGTCGAGGCAGGTGCCGATGTTGGAGAAGCTGGACCGGGCGTCGGTGTTCGTGGTCGAGCCGACGGTGATCGCCTCGGGGGTACGGGCGGGCGACGTGTTGCACGCGTTGGCACCGGTGTCGTTACCGGCAGCGACACCGTAGGTGACGCCCGCCGCGATCGACCGCTGGACGGCCTGGTCGAGGGTCGCCGAAGCGCCACCGCCGAGGCTCATGTTCGCGACGGCCGGCTTGACGGCGTTCGCGGTCACCCAGTCGACACCGGCGATGACACCGGCGGTCGTCCCGGAACCGGAGCAGTTCAGCACGCGGACGGCGACGAGCTTGACGCCCTTGGCCAGACCGTGCGCCGTACCACCGATGGTGCCGGCGACGTGGGTGCCGTGGCCCTGGCAGTCCGTGGCGTCGTTGTCGTTGTCGACGGTGTCACGGCCGTGGGTCGCGCGCCCGCCGAAGTCGGGGTGCGTGGTGAGGATGCCGGTGTCGACGACGTACGCGGTGACGTTCGACGCCGTGGTGCTGTAGCTGTACTTCTGGTCCAGCGGAAGGCTTTGCTGGTCGACCCGGTCCAGGCCCCACGACGGCGGGTTCAGCTGGTCCGCCGAGATCGAGACCGTCTGGTTCTGCTCCACGTAGGCCACCGCGGGGTCGGCGGCGACGCGCTTCGCCTGCTTTTCGGTCAGTGCGCCGGAAAAGCCGCGGACCGAAGACGCGAAGGTCTTCTCGACCGTGCCGCCGTGGCGGCTCGTCAGGCTCTTCGAGGCGGCTTCGACCGACGTGCCGTCCTTCAGCACGACGATGTAGCTGTCCTTGATCGCCTTGGCACTACCGGCATTGACGATCGAGCCTTCCGCGGCCGAAGCGACGGTGGCGCCGCCGAGCGCGGTCAGCACGGCGACAGCCGCCGCCACACCGAAAGCGGGCAGTCGTCTCTTCAGGGTTCCCAGGGAATTGTTCAAGATATTCCTCCCAGGCAGGGTCGACCCACGGACATGACGCGGCCCGCCGGATCGTTAGGGGTGTGCTCAGAGGTGAAGTGCGTTCCACTTAGGAGCGCAGGCTGAGACTAAGTCGCGGATTCACCCCAAGGAAGACCTTGCATTACGGACATCTCGGTAGTAATGGACGTCACGTCGACGCAGCTCGAGCCCCGTTCAGCCCCCGCCTTTAGTCGCGTTTTGCGCCCGTACGGCCCACGAAGAATTGGGGATCCGCACATCTGGTGGTCGCTTTCCCGTCCGCCGGTCGTTTCACCGCCGTGAAAGTACACACGGATGGCCGCCTACTAAAGTCTCGAACGGGCGGGCTGGAAATCGATTTCCATCCTACCTTCGGATGGAGCACACTCGGCGCATGCTGCTCCGACAGGAAACCCCGGCCGACCGCGAGGCGATCCACGCCGTCCATCTGGCCGCGTTCGCGAAACACAGTGTCCCGGTGGTCGAGGCGAAACTCGTCGACGAACTCCGCGAGGACGGCGATCTGCCCGGCGCACTGTCCATCGTGGCCGAACGCGACGGCGAAGTCGTCGGACACGTCTGTTGCAGCCCGGCCCGGCTCGGCTCCGACGAGAAGTCGACGGTCGGCCTCGGCCCGCTCGGTGTCCTGCCCTCGCACCACAAGTCCGGCGTCGGCTCGGCTCTCGTGCACGCGGTACTCGGCGCGGCCGACGCGCTCGGCTACGGCGCCGTCGTCCTGCTGGGCGACCCGAACTACTACTCCCGCTTCGGCTTCGTACTCGCCGAACCCCTCGGGATCACGCCGCCGGTCGCGGAATGGTCGCCGCATTTCCAGGTCCGCACACTCCGCGCGTACACCGAAGATCTCCGAGGCGACTTCCGCTACTCGCCCGCCTTCGACCGCCTCTGACCCACACCGCAATTCGGCACCTGGTTGCGATAGTTCGTTAGCCGAACTATCGCAACCAGGTGCCGAATTGCGGGGGTCAGGAGGGCGCGAGGAGGTTGTTCCGGCGCAGGAACTCCTCGGCGACGTCGAGCGGGTTGCGCTTCTCCTCACTGAACTGGACGTTCAGTTCGGTCAGCTGATCGGTCGTGAGCGCCGCCGAGACCCGGTTCAGCGCCTCGACCTCCTTCGGGGACAGCGTCCCCTTCGCGACCAGGGGCACGATGTTCTGCGCGGGGAACATGTTCTTGTCGTCCACGAGCGGCACGAACCCGTTCGCGGCGATCGTCGACGACGTGCTGAACAGGTCGGCGACCTGGATCGCGCCGGACTTCAGCGCGGCGACCGTGACCGGGCCGCCGGTGTCGGTCGTGCGGATCTCGGCGAACTCACAGCCGTAGAGCGTCTTGATCTTTTCCTTCCAGCGGCTGCTCCACTGGCCGGGGCCGCCGAGCACGAGTTCCTTGCAGCGCTTGCCGAGATCGGAAAAGGTCTTCACTCCGGAATCGGCGAGTTCCTTGCGCACCACCAGAAGATCCTTGTCCTCGGCGGGCGCTTGTTCGAGCACCTCGAAGCCGGACGGCAGCTTTTGCTTCAACTGCGCGTAGACGTCCTGCGACGTGGTCGCCTGCGTCTCTTTGTCGAAGTAGCGCAACAGGTTCCCGCTGTAATCCGGAACCACCGAAAGCGACTTGTCCTGCAATGCCTTGACGACGACCTCGCGACTGCCGACCGGCGGCCGGACGGTCACGTTCTCCGCACCCGCGTTGCGCAGCGCGCCGGCGTAGATCTGGGCCAGCAGAAGGCTTTCCCCGACGTCGGAAGCGCCGATGATGATGTCGCCGGTCGCGCCGCCCTCGGCGCCGCCTGCCAGCGGGTTACCGCAACCCGTCGCCAGCAAAGCGATCCCGGCGAACAGAGCCGCCACCGTCCGCCTCATAGCCTGCTGGTGAACCCGCGACCGCGATCGGGGTTCACGCATCTGGTCACTTTTCCCGGTGCACCCGCAGCTCCGCCTACCGGCACTCATACCTTCGCCTTCTTCCCGCTCGCGGCCTGCGCCAGCCGTACTCCCTTGGGTACCAGCGCCCGCTGGACGCCTGCCAGGACGAGGTCCAGCACCACGGCGAGCAACGTCGTCAGGACGGCGCCCGCGACCACCTGCGGATAGTCCAAAATGGCCAGTCCGTCGAGCAGGAACCGGCCGAGCCCGCCGAGCCCGACGTAGGCGGCCACGGCGGCCGTCGCGACCAGTTGCAGCACAGAGTTCCGGACCCCGCCGAGCACCAGCGGCAGCGAGATGGGCACCTCGACCTTCCACAACCGTTGCCAGCCGGTCATTCCGATCCCCTGCGCCGCGTCGACCACGCCGTGGTCGGTCGCCTGCAAGCCCGCGTACGTTCCGGCGAGGATGGGCGGGATGGCGAGCACCACGAGCCCGATGATCGTCGAGATCTCGCTTTCGGTGAAGAGCAGGAACAGGAAGGTCACCAGGCCCAGCGTCGGCAGCGCGCGGATCGCGTTACCACCGCTCACCAACAGCACCGCGCCACGGCCGGTGTGCCCGACGTAGAGCCCGAGCGGGATCGCGATGATCAGCGCGAAGACCAGCGCCAGCAAGGTGTAGCCGAGATGCTGGAACAGCCGGTTGAGGATGCCGTTCGTGCCCTGCCAGTGGGCCGGGTCGCCGAACCAGTTCAGGACGTCGCCGATCATTTCGCCCCCGCCGTGGTCGCCACCCGGTCCCAGGGTGTGAGGACTTTCCGCAATTGCACCAGCAGCAGGTCGACGATCAGCGCCAGCAGCAGCGTCGCGACGATGCCGACGACGATCGGTGAGAAGTACTCGCGCTGGAAGCCGTCGGTGAACAGCACGCCGAGCCCGCCGGTGCCGATCAGCGCGCCGACGCTCACCAGGCTGATGTTGCTGACCGAGGCCACCCGGACGCCTGCGGCGAGCACCGGTACCGAAAGCGGCAGTTCGACGGTGAGGAACTTGCGCGCCGGTTTGTAGCCGATCGAGGTGGCCGCCGCGACGACGTGCGGCGGGACGGCGTCGAGCGCGTCCAGCACCGGGCGCACCAGCAGGGCGGAGGTGTAGATGGTCAGCGCGACGATGACGTTGACGCTGTCGAGGATCTTCGAACCGATGATGCCGGGGATCACGACGAACAGCGCGAGCGACGGGATCGTGTACAGCAGGTTCGACACCACCAGCAATACGGACCGCACCGGGGCGAACCGGTGGCCGAGCCAGCCCGCCAGTACCGCGATCACCAGGCCCAGCACCAGCGGCACCAGCGAAAGGTAGATGTGGTCGAGCAGGTCACCGAAGAACTGCGAGCGGTTGTTGGCGCTGGCGAGGTAGCGCCCGAGTTCCGCGAAGAAGTCCCCCATCAGGAACCCAGTGGCAGCGCTTCGATCACTTCGAGAACCTGCTTGGCTCTGACCACGCCGAGGACCTTGTTGTCGGCGTCGACGGCGACACCGAGACTCGCGGGCGACGAGAGCGCCGCGTCGAGCGCGCCGCGGATCGGCGATCCCTGGACGTACAGCGATCCACCCGCGGCGAGGTCGGTTTCGGCGAGCGCTCCGTCCACAGTGGACCCCGGACGCAGCCAGCCGCGCGGCTGCCCCTCGGCGTTGACCGCGACCAGCCATTCGTCGGACGGCCCGGTGACCGGCTTGCCGACCTCGACCCGCTTGATCTCTTCGACGACGATCCCGTCCGCCGAAAGGAAGGAGAGGCCACGATAGCCGCGGTCCTTGCCCACGAACGACGCGACGAAGTCGTCGACGGGATGACGCAGCACATCCGAGGGCGTGCCGTACTGCGCGAGCACACCGCCGACGCGGAGCACGGCGATCTTGTCGCCGAGCCGCACGGCCTCGTCGATGTCGTGGGTGACGAACACGATCGTCTTCCCCAGCTGCGACTGCAATCGCAGCAGTTCGTCCTGCAGTTCCTCGCGGACGATCGGGTCCACGGCGGAGAACGGCTCGTCCATCAGCAGCACCGGCGAATCCGCCGCGAGCGCCCTGGCGACGCCGACACGCTGCTGCTGGCCGCCGGAAAGCTGTGCGGGGTACCGCTTGCCGAGTTCCGCGGGCAGGCCGACGGTCTCCAGGAGCTCGGCCGCGCGTTTGCGTGCCTTGCCCTTGTCCCAGCCGGACAGCAGCGGCACGGTGGCGACGTTGTCCAGGACTGTCCTGTGTGGAAAGAGGCCGGCGTGCTGGATGACGTAGCCGATGCCGCGGCGCAGCAGCGCCGGGTCGCCGTCGCTGACGTCCTTGCCGTCGAGCAGTACGGCGCCCGACGTCGGCTCGACCATGCGGTTGATCATCCGGAGTGACGTGGTCTTGCCGCAACCGGACGGCCCGACGAAGACGGTGATGGTGCCGTCCTCCACGGTGAGGTTCAGGTCGTCGACCGCGACCGTCCCGTCCGGATACCGCTTGGTCACGCCACGGAACTCGATAGTCACGCGTCTCTCCCCATGTCTGGTCGAAAAACCGTAGCCCACATCGGCCCTGTTGGCACGGTGTCTCAGGGATCGGTTCACTAGGCTGCGCGCTGTGAGTTCTCTCGTCGATGACGTCCTGGCGGCGCACGGTGTCCACGTGCGACCGCTCCATCAGGTGATTTCCCTGCTCCGGACGGATTGGCGTGACCTCGGCGAACTGGTCCGGATCAGCACCGCGCCACGCCGGAGTGTCGAAGACGTCCTGAACGCGCTCGGCGACGACCTCGAACGGAACGAGTCCCGCGTCCGGCTCGCCCCCGCCGCCCGCGAGAAATACGCGCGCTTCGAGGCGCGGGACCGGAAACCCGACCCCGACCTGCTGAAGACCATCACCAGCTACGTCGAGAACGTGCCGCCGCCGCTGGCCGCGCTCGACCACGTGCAGGCGACACCGGAGACCGTGCTGAACCGCGCGCTGTGGCTGGACGAACGCTACGACCTCGACACGGCGAAGCTGCTGTTCCTCGGCGACCACGACCTCACTTCACTGGCCGTACGCGCGTTGCGGCCCGACGCGGACCTCACCGTCGTCGATCTCGACGATCGGGTGCTGGCCTACATCGACGAACTCAGCGAGCGGTCCATCCGTACCCTGCACACGGATCTGCGCGTCGGGTTGCCACCCACCGTGGTCGGCCGGATGGATCTCGTGTTCAGTGATCCGCCTTACACCCCCGAAGGAATGGGCCTGTTCGCCGCGCGCGGCGTCCAGGCGCTCACCGAACCCTCGGACGGACGACTGCTGCTCGCTTACGGCTACAGCCCCCGCCATCCCGCGTTGGGCGCCCAGGTGCAGCGGGCGCTCGCGACGCTCGGACTGACCTTCGAAGCGATCCTGCCGGACTTCAACCGGTACTTCGGGGCGCAGGCGATCGGGAGCGCGGCGGACCTCTACGTATGCCAGCCGACCGCGAAATCGAAGAAGAACCGCGGCGGCAAAGGAAAGTCCGCGATCTACACGCACGGGCCGCAGTCGGTGGAGTCCGCCGGCGCGGCCAAGCCGTCGCTGCTGGACAAACTGCACGAAATCGCCACCGAGGGCGGGCTGGCGCTGGAGTCGCGGCCGGTCGACTGGTCTGTTTCCGGACCGGAAGGCGACTCGGTCGCGATGGATCTTTCGGCCGACCCCGGCCCGTGGCTACTGAGGACACTGCTGGGCACCAACGCGCGGCGGCTCGCGCTCCTGGTCCCGAACTCGCATCCGGACCTGACGAACGCCGAGGCGCAGGGCGCGCTCAACCGGCTGGTCGGGGCGAAGTACCGGCTGCGGCTGCTGCGGAGCACCCCGGACAACCGGCACGCCATCGTCGTCGCGGACGCCGTCGACCATCCCGGGGAGCTGCTGACCAGGGCGCACGCGCGGCTGGCGAACGTCTCCCTCGACGTCCCGGCGGATCTGACGGACGCTCGGCTGATCGATCTGCCGCGGCACCGGCTGGCGGAACTGCTCGACTGAGCCGACGGCCGCTGTCATCGGAACTTCATGCGCTCTTCCTAGGTTCGGTCCCATGAACGAACCGCGCGGACCTCAAGGCCCGGGAATGCCGATCGCGCAGCCGTACGGGTTCGCCTACCCGGCCGGGCTTCCGCCGCACCACCACAAGACCAGCGGCCTGGCGATCGCCACGTTCGTACTGGGTCTGGCCGGTTGCCTGGCACTGCCGTTGCTGCCCGCGATCATCATGGGCATCATCGCGCTCACCCAGACCGGACAGGGAAAGCGGCCGGGCCGGGTCCTGGCGATCGGCGGCCTCGCGGCCGCCGGCTTCTGGACCGTCGGCTGGATCGCCCTTCTCGGGAACACCATGGGGAACCCGGACCGCTACACCGCGAGCCCGCCGAGCGCGTCGAGCACGAGTTGCGCCACCCCGCCGTCCGGCCACGCCAACGCCTGCACCTTGAAACCGGGCGATTGCTTCCAGCAGTCCGCGGTCACGGGCACTTTCACCAGCGTCGAACTCACCGCGTGCGGAAGCGTGCACACCACCCAAGTGATCGGAGCCTTCACCGCGACGGACGGCCCCTGGCCCAGTGGCGGAGAACTGAAAGCGGAAGCCTTGGACCACTGTCAGCGGATCATGGCCAAGAACGTGGACAAGCCGCGACTCGACGCGGAAGGTGTCTACACCGATCTGGGCTACCTGAAGCCTGAGCGCGACACCTGGAAACACGGCGTGCGCACCGTCTTCTGCACGCTCCACTCGCCCAGCTCACAGCTGACCGATTCCGCGCTGGTCCCCGGTGCCGATCTGGCCATCCCTACCGGCTGACGTGCGCAACCTCGATCGGGATCATGGCAAGTACAGGAAGGCCCCCTTCCTTGCGCCTGGCGCAAGGAAGGGGGCTTCCTGTACTTGCGGGCCTTCACGCGCCGCCGTCGTGACTGGTGAGGCTCAAGGGGTCCTTCACGGACCTGTGCCCTGCGCAACCCGGATGAGATGAACGGGACTTTCATTGCAAATTTTGCAATGAAAGTCCCGTTCATCTCACACTTCAGGCCACGAAAGGACCGGTCACACCACGCCGTCGGCTTCGGCGGCCTTCGCGACCGCGGCGGCCACCTCGGGCGCGACGCGCGGGTCCAGCGGGCTGGGGACGATGCGGTCCGGGCCCAGGTCGTCCTGCGCGACGGAGAAGATCGCGTCGGCCGCGGCCAGCTTCATGTTCTCGGTGATCGCCCGCGCGCCGGAGTCCAGCGCGCCGCGGAAGACGCCGGGGAACGCCAGCACGTTGTTGATCTGGTTCGGGAAGTCGCTGCGCCCGGTCGCCACGATCTTGGCGTACCGCGACGCCGCGGCCGGGTGAACCTCCGGGTCCGGGTTGGACAGCGCGAACACGATCGCGTCGTCGGCCATCCCGGCCAGCAGGGTCTCGTCGATGGTCGCCCCGGACAGGCCGAGGAAGACGTCGGCGCCCTTCAGCGCCTCGCCGAGGCCGCCGCGCAGACCGGAGGTGTTCGTGGTCTCGGCGAGCTTCCGCTTGATCGGGTTCAGGCCCTCGCGACCTTCGTGGATGATGCCGCGCGAGTCGAGCACGGTGACGTCCGCGACACCGGCGTTCTGGAGGATCCTGGCGCAGGCCACACCCGCCGCGCCCGCTCCGGAGACGACCACGCGCTGGCCGGAGATGTCCTTGCCGAGGACCTGGTTCGCCCCGCGCAGGGCGGCCAGCGTGACGATCGCCGTGCCGTGCTGGTCGTCGTGCATGACCGGGCAGTCGAGGGCCTCCTTCAGGCGGTCCTCCAGTTCGAAGCAGCGCGGCGCCGAGATGTCCTCCAGGTTCACCGCGCCGAACGACGGGCGCAGCCGGACCAGGGTCTCGATGATCTCGTCGACGTCGGTGGTGTCGAGCACCAGCGGGATCGAGTCGAGCCCGCCGAAGGTCTTGAACAGGACCGACTTGCCCTCCATGACCGGCAGCGAGGCGCTCGCGCCGATGTCACCGAGGCCGAGCACCGCCGTACCGTCGCTGACCACCACGACCAGCCTGTCCGCCCACGTGTACCGCTTCGCCTTGGCCGCGTCCTCGGCGATCGCCAGGCTGACCTTCGCCACACCAGGCGTGTACGCGACCGAAAGGTCACGGGGCGAGGAGATCGGGCGCGTCGCGGCCACGGAGAGCTTGCCGCCCTCGTGCCCTTCGAAGATCTCGGCGTCGGTCACTGGCGTGGTCATCGTGTTTCCCGTCATTGCTTCGGCCGTGTCTATGGACGGCGAAGTCTCGATTCGAGCGTAAGTCACTGGATTCTCCTGGGACTGCGAGCGGGGGAACTGGTGAATGGGCAGGCCGAAAAGGGCATGGCCCGGCCATCCGGGGTAACTCGTCCTCCGACACGGCAGCCCAGCGCGGTAGCGCCGGCCTGTCGGCGAAGCGTCCAATCGGCCATCGGTGCCGTGGGTGTGGCGACGGCCGCGGACGCAGCGGTCAGATCATTGTGACAGGCGTGCGGACCAGTGTGCCCCTCTGGTGCGGTTCATGTCACAAACCGGCCCGGCTTTCCGCAGCTCAAGAGAGGTATAGCAAGACGTCCGTCCGGCTTGAGAACGGCTGGCTAGCATTGAGGTATGCAAGCCAGGCGCCTCAGCATCCCCGACTGTTTCGAGTTCACCCCCAGCGTTTTCCCCGATCACCGCGGCCTGTTCGTGGCGCCCTTCCAAGAGGAGGCGTTCGTCGAAACGGTCGGACACCGGCTTCGCCTGGCGCAGACCAACACCAGCGTTTCCCGGCGCGGCGCCATCCGCGGACTGCACTTCGCGGACACCCCGCCCGGGCAGGCAAAGTACATCTACTGCCCGAGCGGTTCACTGCTCGACGTCATCGTCGATCTCCGCGTCGGCTCGCCGACCTTCGGCGAGTGGACATCCGTGCTGCTCGACAGCGTCGAGTACAAATCGGTTTACGTCGCCGAAGGCCTCGGCCACGCCTTCATGGCGCTCGAAGACAACACGGTCATGACCTACCTCTGCTCCGAGCCGTACAACCCGGCGGGCGAGCACGGCATCAACCCGATGGACACCGACCTCAACCTGCCGTGGCCGCGCGACATCGAAGCCGCGGTGTCCGAAAAGGACACTGCTGCGCCCTGGCTGAAGGAGGCCTTGGAGCAGGGGTTGCTGCCGCGATACGACGATTGCGTCCTCTACTACGAGAAGTTGCGGGCCGAGGGCTGAGCTAGCCGAGGGCGTCCTCCCTCAGCACCCGTTCCACGTTCCGCTCCGCCAGCGCGGTGATGGTCACGAAGGGGTTCACCCCGGTGCTGCCCGGGATCAGCGATCCGTCGGTCACGTAGAGGTTCCGATAACCCTTCACCCGGCCGTACAGGTCGGTGGCCTTACCCAGCACCAAACCGCCCAACGGGTGATAGGTGAACCGGTTCTCGAACGACCGCGTATCCCCGAACAGGTCACTCCGGTAGATCGTGCGATTCGCCCGGTTGACCTTGTCGAACAACGACTTCGCCGCGTCGATCGACGGCTTCCCCTGCTCGGCGCTCCACCGCAGTCGCGCGGAGTCGCTGGCGGCGTCGTAGGTGAAGTGACCGCGCTCGGGGTTCTTCGTGATCGCCAGATACAGGCTCAGCCACGTCTCGATCCCGGCTGGCACCGGCGCGACCTCGGCGAAGACCGGGTTCACCGGGTCGTCCCACGCGTCGATGCCGAGCGCGGGCATCCCCGACTGCAACGAGCCGCCGAGATCCCACGCGTGGTTGGCACGGCCCAGCATCACGTTGCCGTTGGTCCCCCAGCCGCGGCCGACCTCGTCGTTCAGCTCGGGCAGTGTCCCGGTCTCGCGCGCCCGCACGAGCAGTTCCGTCGACCCGAGGCTGCCGGCACCGAGGAACAGGTACTTCGCGCCGAGCTGTTTCCTCGCCACGACCGCGCCGTCCTCGGCGGTTTCGTGCACGGTCAGGACGTAGGTGCCGTCGGTCTGGCGCGTGATTCCGCGGACCTGGTGCAGAGTCTTGATGGTCACCTTCCCGGTGCCCAGCGCGGCCGCGAGGTAACTCTTGTCGAGGGAACGCTTGCCGTGGTTGTTGCCGTAGATGACTTCCGACGCGAGCGCCGACCTCGGCACCGTGCCCGCTTCTTCCCGCTTCATGTACTCGAAGTCGTAGACGCTGGGCACGAACACCGTCTTGAGGCCCGCTCGCGCCGCCGCCTTCCGGGAAACCCGCGCGTACTTGTAGGAACGGCAGGTTTCGAACCAGTGCGGGTCGATGTGGTTCACCCCGAGCGCCTGGTTGGCCCGGGGAAAGTACGTCCCGTACATCTCGTCCGCGTCGACGGCGGGCAGGATCTCCTCGAAATACGACCGCCTCGGCGTCACGGCCATCGCGCCGTTGACCAGTGAACCGCCGCCGACCCCTCGTCCGACGTACACGGACATGTCGCCGTGGTTAACCCGGTCGAGGACGCCGGGATACCGCTTGATGTCCCGGTTGGCCAGGTCCAGCCACAGGAAGGACGCGAGCGGGGCCTGGGTGCGGTTCTTGAACCACGCGGCCCGCCGGTCCGGTTTGAGCATGTCGCAGAAGACCTTGCCGTCGGGACCGGCGTCGCTCCACAGCTTGCCCATCTCGAGCATGACGGTCGGGATCCCGGCCTCACCGAGGCGGAGCGCGGTGACCGCGGCGCCGTACCCGGTGCCGACGACGACGGCCGTCGAGAAGCCCGGTGTCGTTTCTTCGGCCCGCGCGGTGGAGATCGTGGTGAGCCCGAGAGCGGCGGCGGAGTTGAGTGCGGTGAACCCGAGGAACTTGCGGCGCGACAGTGGGGACATGGGCCGATGATCACCCGCTGGTCAGGGCACCTTCAAGGCCGAATCCGAAGGAGATTCGCGTCAGCTGGGTAAACACCGTTTATTTTCACTCGAACGTGGCGATTCCCGGGATCCCCTGGGTGACTTCCCCGATGTGACCCGGCTCGGCACAGACCACTCTTTTCGGTCATGAGACGTCTTCTCGCCGCCGCCGCGGCCGCACTCTCCGCCGCCGCCTTCGTCGTCCTGCCCGGCCACGCCTCCGCGGCGCCGTCCCCCTTGCCCGACTTCGACTTCTCCGCCTGCCCCGCCCCGCCCGCCAACGCCGACCCGGGGACCTGGCGGTGCGAAGCCTTTGTCTCCCAAGGAGTCCTGACCATCGGCGGCCGCGAGATCCCGCTCGGGGAGATGCGGCTGACGTTCTCCGAAGGCAAAGTGGCCGGGAAGTACGCGCAAGTGTTCGGCGAACTGCGTCACGACCCCGCCCGGATCCGCGGCACTCTCGGCGCGACCATGCAGCTGAAGTACGGCGGCTATTCGGACTTCCTGTCGAACGACGAACGTCGCGGCGAACTGGACCTCTACGCGGTCCTGCGGCATCCCTTGCTGCCCAAGGGATGCACGGTCGGCACCCTCGACGCGCCGCTCCACTCCGTGGTCAAGGACGATCCCGCGGTGCCCTTCGAGGTGATCTCGCAGAACCCGACGACGGTGAAGTTCGGCGTCGTCGACACCCAACTCGCGTTTCCGCGCACCACGGGCTGCGGACGCTTGGCGCAAGTAGCCGACCACTTGCTCGGGCTGCCGTCACCGAGCGGGGCCAACACCTTCAAGCAGGTGACCTACGTCCAGTTCAAACCCCTCTGACGGGCGCGCGTGCGGCTACCGCCGCCGAGAGGGAAACGCCCTGCGGTCACTCTCCCCAATGCCGCATTGGAGACGCTCAGCGACACCAATGCGACATTGGGAACACTTCGATCGCCACGCCGAAACCCTGGCATCCCCACCCGGTGGGTCGCACCTACTTCTTCTTGGTCACCCAGATGGTGATGGTCGCGGTCACGACGGGCTTCCCGTTCGTGTCCGTGATCGTCACCGGCACGGGGAGCTCGAAGCCCTCGTCGCCGAATTCCGGCAATTCCGGGAGTTCGGCGACGGCCCGCAGACCGGTCTCAGCCTTCGCCACATAAGAGACAGTCATCCCCTTGGGCAGCCAGCGATGCGTCGTCGGGACGGTCGCCTCGGCGAGCATCCCCATGGCGATCTCGGCGAGGTTGCATGCCGCGATCGCGTGAAAAGTCTTGATGTGGTTGTAAACACCCCACCACTTCGGGGACGTCACCTCACACCGGCCGGACCGCAGCTCGCGCACCGACGGGAGCACCGTCCGGAAGTACGGCACACGCAGGCACATCGCCGCCGAGAACAGCTGTTTGCCGACCGGCTTCCCGGCCAGCCGGTTCCACATCGCGTAGGTCGGGTTCTGCGCCATCACGGTCTCCTCATCATGTTACTCATCAGTAGCATAACCGGACCGCAGGCTATATTCGCAACCGTGGCTCATCGGCTCTTCCTTCTCCGGCATGGTCAGACCGAGTGGTCCGTCAACGGACGGCACACCGGGCGCACCGACATCCCGCTCACCTCCGCTGGCGAAGGGCAGGCCCGCTCGGCGGGCGGCACCTTGCGCGCGGTGCTCGGCGGCAACCCCGCGCTCGTCCTCTCCAGCCCTCGCGCCCGCGCGCGGCGGACGGCCGAGCTGGCGGGACTGCGCGTCGACGAGGTCACCGAAGAGCTGGCCGAATGGGACTACGGCGACTACGAAGGCGTCAGCACGCCGGTCATCCGCGAGACGGTTCCCGGTTGGACGGTCTGGTCGCACCCGATCCCCGGTGGCGAAAGCGCGGAGGACGTCAGCGCCCGCGCGGACAAGCTGATCGAACGGGTCCGGGAGCCGCTCGGCGAGGGTGACGTGATCCTGGTCGGCCACGGGCACTTCAGCCGCGTCCTGGTCGCGCGCTGGATCGGGCTGCCGTCGACGGCAGGCGTCCACTTCGGACTGGACCCGGCAGGCGTCGCGGTACTCGGCGACGAGCGCGGCGAGCCCCAGATCGAGCACCTCAACCTGCTGCCCACCACAGAGGACTGAAATGGCCGACGAACGTATCCGGCGCATCCGCGAGGAAGACGTCGACGCCGTGGCCCAGCTCGTTTACGACCTCGCCGAATTCGAACGCGCTCGCGACGAATGCCACCTCACGCCTGAGCAGCTGCGCACCGCGCTGTTCGGCGAGGCGCCGGCATTGTTCGGGCACGTCGCCGAAGTCGACGGCGAGATCGTGGGTTACGCGCTCTGGTTCCTCAACTTCTCCACCTGGCGCGGCGTGCACGGCATCTACCTCGAAGACCTCTACGTCCGCCCCGAGCAGCGCGGCTCCGGCCTCGGCAAGGCGCTCCTGGCCACCCTCGCGGCGGTCTGCGTCGAGCGCGGTTATGCCCGTCTCGAATGGTCAGTACTGAACTGGAACCCGGCTCAGGGCTTCTACAAGTCGCTCGGCGCGGTGCCGATGGACGAATGGACCGTGGACCGGCTCACCGACGAACCCCTGAAGGCTCTCGCGGCCCAGGTTTAGGAGTCCGGTAGTGGTGCCGTGTCGCGAAAGCCACTTTCGGGACATCAGATGTCGCGAAAGTGGCTTTCGCGACACCCGGGATGGCGGCCCGCGCTCAACGCCTGAGTCCCGCTTCTGCCCGGGGTAACCGTCCCCAACACTCACGAAGCCCTAGTCACGCTCTTCGCGTTCGCGACGGGCCGCGCGACCCGCGGCGCCGTCGCGTTCGGCGGCCTCTTCCTCGGTCTCGCCTTCCTGCAGCCCCAGCGCCCACGCACGCGACGGGCGGCGGAACAGCAGCACGATGACGGCGACGCCGATCAGGCCCAGCGGCACACCCCACGCCGGCTGCCCGGACGGGCCCGCGCCGTACCAGCCGACCCCGACCAGGATCAGCGCGACGACGACGCCGGGCGACCTCGCCCAGGTCTTCCCCAGCAGCAGTCCGGCCGCGCAGGCCAGCGTTCCGGCGGCCAGGACGAGGTAGTAGGCGACCTCGGCCAGGAGGTTCTGCGGTCCGGCCTGTCCGTTGACCAGGAGCAGGATCGCGAACACGATCAGGGCGAGCCCCGGCAGCGCGGTGACGGCCCCGGCGAGGCGGACTTCACGGGGCGCGGGCGAGAGTTTGTCGGCGATAGACACGGCGAAACAGCCTTCCAGGCTTCCGGACACGATGCTCCACCAGGGCGGGTCACCGTACGTGAGCACTTTCGATCGTATGCCACCCGGTCGGCCGGTTCCCCCTGGCCGCCGTGTGGGAAGAATTGGAAGCGTCGTCGATGAGCGGGCGGTCGGTCCGGGTGCACTTGTCACGACGAGCGGTGGAACAGCAGCACGATGAGGAGGAACGCCCGCCACAGGGGTCATACGGTGCTGCTTCGAGGACGCACGGGCATTGAGCTTCGCGTCACCTGACGCTCCCCTCTTCTGGCCGGCGTCACCTACCCTGCGGTAGTGCGTGCCATCCTCGTCGTGAACCCCCAGGCCACCTCGACCACCGCCGGTGGCCGTGACGTGCTGGCGCACGCGCTGGCCAGCCAGGTCAAGCTCGACGTGGTGGAGACCGACTACCGCGGCCACGCGATGGCCGTGGCGCGGTCCGCCGCCCGCGACGGGATCGACCTGGTGGTCGCCCACGGCGGCGACGGCACGGTCAACGAAGTGGTCAACGGCCTGCTCGCGGACGCCGACGGCGTTCCCGCCGAAATCGGCGACGTCCCCATGCTCGGTGTCGTGCCGGGCGGCTCGGCGAACGTCTTCGCCCGCGCGCTGGGGATCGCGCACGATCCGGTGGAAGCAACGCATCAGCTTCTCAACGCCATCGAGAACGACCGGAGCCGCAAAGTCGGCCTCGGACTCGCCGACGGCCATTGGTTCACCTTCAACGCGGGCATGGGCTGGGACGCCGACGTCGTCGGCCGCGTGGCCAAGCGACGGGGCAAGCAGACCACCGCGGGGCTCTATCTGAGGGCCGCGGTGGCGTCGCATCTGCGGCCTCCGCTCGGCCGCCCGCCCCTCACCGTCCGGATCCCGGGTGAAGAGCCCACCGAAGTGCTGACCGCTTTCGTGTCCAACACCGATCCGTGGAGTTACCTGGGTGAGCGTCCCGTCCACCTCAATCCGGGCAGCTCATTCGACACCGGATTGGGCCTGTTCGCGTTGAGCGGTCTGCGATTGCCCACCGTGTTCAAGCATGTACGGCAGGCGTTGCTCACGAAGAGCGACCAACGCGGACGACGTCTCCTTCGTCACGATGACCTCCCGATGATCCGCATCGACGCTGCTGAACCGGTAAACTTCCAGGTGGACGGCGACCTCGTCGGCCAGCGGAAGCGAGTGGAGTTCTTCAGCGTTCCGAGTGCACTGACAGTGACTGTTTGAGCACCGGGCCGCTGATCGCCTGCGGCAAAGTGCAACCTGCCGCTCATCGACGCAGAACCTCCGCTCACCGCATCGGCCTTCCCTTCGGGAGGCTGTTTCGGAACGAAACCGCAGGTCAGACACGTCGCTCGGCCGGGTGAGCTGACTCACCGATCTTCAGAAAACCCTTGTCGAAACGGGTGCTTCGTGAAAGCATTCACAAGCACCCAAAAAAACGACCGCCATGACGACTATGGCGCGGAGTACCGCGCCGTTATGAAGGAGCTCAGAAACATGGACTGGCGCCATGACGCGGCCTGCCGAGACGAGGACCCCGAGCTGTTCTTCCCGGTGGGAACCAGCGGTCCTGCTCTGTCGCAGGTAACTCAGGCGAAATCCGTGTGCCACCGTTGCACCGTCGCTTCCGACTGCTTGGCTTGGGCTTTGGCCAGCGGGCAGGACGCAGGCGTGTGGGGCGGGATGAGCGAGGACGAGCGACGGGCCCTGAAGCGCCGTCGTACGCACATCGGCACGCGTACCTCCGCCTGAGTCTTTTCGAGACTCAGCACGCTTCATCGCACAACCAATAACTCAGGTAACACCCAAGCTTCGGGAAATCCCGCGGTGCAGTGGCTTCACGCCTCCGCGCTGCGAGGTGACACGTACCCGAGTTGAGCTTAACAAGCGAGGCCGACACACCCCCACGGGGGTATGGCTTCACTGGACTTCCCAGTCCTCCCGCGGAACCGTTACAGGGCCGGCGCCATCTTCTCTTCAGGCGCCGGCCCTAAAACGTGTCCGGGTTGGACAGTCCACAAGGGACAGTCCATTAGAGACGTCGTGACAGCGGGATCCGCAGCGCGGCTTCGGTTCCCATCCGACGGCCGCCGGATTCCTCGGACTCCCCGCGCAGTCCGCGAAGCGACAGCGAGCCGCGCAGTTCCGACTCGACCAGTGTCCGCACGATCTGCAACCCGAGGCCGTCGCTGCGTTCCAGGGAAAAGCCCGAGGGCAGTCCGCGCCCGTTGTCGCGGATGACGACGTCGAGCCAGCGGGCCGACCGTTCCACCTCGAGTTCGACCTTGCCCGGCCGTCCGCCGGGGAACGCGTGCTCGATGGCGTTCTGGACCAGTTCGGCCAGCACCATCACCAAGGGCGTCGCGATCTCGGCGACGACGACACCGAACGAGCCCTTGCGCGAAAGCCCGACCTGCGACTCGGCCGTCGCGACCTCACCGACCATCGGGAGGACGTTGTCGAGCAGCTTGTCGAGATCGACCCGCTCGTCCACCGAGATGGACAGCGCCTCGTGCACCATCGCGATCGACGAGACCCGGCGCACGGACTCACCGAGCGCCAGCCGCGCCTCCTCGCTGGAGGTGCGGCGTGACTGGAGCCGCAACAGCGCGGCGACGGTCTGCAGGTTGTTCTTCACCCGGTGGTGGATCTCGCGGATGGTCGCGTCCTTCGAAAGGAGGGCGCGGTCACGGCGCTTCACCTCGGTGACGTCGCGCACCAGCACCAGCGCCCCGGCGGCCTGCCCCGCCGGGCGCAGCGGCAGCGCACGGAACAGCACGACGGCGCCACGGCGGGAATCCGCCTCCGTGCGGCTGCTGGGCTTTCCGTCGAGCGCCTCGATGATCCGGTGCGACACCTCGGTCGCGTCGAACGGGTCACGGATGAGCGACCTGGTCAGCGGCGCGAGACGCTGCCCGACGAGGTCGGATTCGTGCCCCATCCGGTGATAGGCCGACAACCCGTTCGGGCTGGCGAAGACCACGGTGCCGGTCGGGTCGAGGCGGATCAGGCCATCGCCGACGCGCGGGCTCGTGTGCGTGTCCGTCTGGTTCCCCGGGCTGGGGAAGGTGCCGTCGACGATCATCTGGCACAGGTCACCGGCACTGCCGAGGTAGGCGATCTCGAGCGGGCTCGGCACCCGCGAGGCCGCCAGGTTGGTCTCGCGGCTGAGGACGGCGATCACCGTGCCGCCGAACACCACCGGGATGGCCTCGCGGCGCATCGGCAGGTCGCGGTACCAGTGCGGGTCCTCTTCGCGGCAGATCCGCACCTCGCGGCTCGCCTTGGCCAGCTGCGGGTGCTCGTCCACGGTGAACCGGGAGCCGACGACGTCCTCCGGATGGGCCGTCGGCGCCGTCGTCGGGCGTGCGTGCGCGACGCAGACGTAGTCGCCGCCGTCGGGCTGAAGCTCTTCCGAGACGGCGACCCAGAGCAGGAAATCGGCGAAGGACAGGTCGGCCAGCAGCTGCCATTCGGCGACCACGGTCTGGAGATGATCCGCGGCCTCGCCGGACATGCCGGTGTTCTCCGCGAGCAGATCGGAAAGAGTGGACACGTCCCCATCCAAGCAGGGTGAGGGCCGCATGACACACTGGAGAGGTTGACCCTGGCTCAGCGGTGTCGTACCACCCCGCGAGGGCCACCTGGACAAGGAGTGAAACATGTCGAAGCGCGCCCGCAAGCGTCGCGACCGTAAGAAGAACGGCGCGAACCACGGCAAGAAGCCCAACTCCTGATCATCGATCAGACACATGAAGGCCCCCGCACCGATCCGGTACGGGGGCCTTCATGTGTCTGAGCCGGGCTATTCGAAGGTCTGCTCGATCTTGACCTCGGTGCGCTCGATGGTGATCGCGCCCTTGGTCTGCACGGTCTGGCGGATGGAGGCCCGCAGCCGGGACTTGAGGTCGTCCGGCGCGTGGTCGCCACCGCATTTGCGGGCGAGCAGCTGCTTGATGTGCTCGTCGATACCGTATTCCTCGAGGCACGGCGGGCAGTCCTCGATGTGCTTGCGCAGGGCCGCGTCGCGTTCCGCGCTGCACTCCCTGTCCAAGAGCAGGTAGATGTCGGCGAGCGCTTCCTCGCATTTGACCTTGTCGTCCGCGCCGCTGCAGTAGTCGTCGGTCATCGCCCCGCCACCTCCTGCTGTTTGCCCGCGCGGATGAAGCCCCGCTCACGGGCGACGTCGGCGAGCAGGTCACGGAGCTGGGCGCGGCCGCGGTGCAGCCGGGACATCACGGTGCCGATGGGCGTTTCCATGATCTCGGCGATCTCCTTGTACGCGAAACCTTCGACATCGGCGAGGTAGACCGCGAGGCGGAACTCCTCCGGCAGCTTCTGCAGCGCTTCCTTGACGTCGGCGTCGGGCAGGTTGTCCATCGCCTCGACCTCGGCCGAGCGCAGCCCGCTGGAGGTGTGGTTCTCCGCCTTGGCGATCTGCCAGTCGGTGATCTCCTCGGTGGGCTGCTGCACCGGCTGGCGCTGACGCTTGCGATAGCCGTTGATGTAGGTGTTCGTGAGGATGCGGTACATCCACGCCTTGAGGTTCGTACCCGCCTTGAAGGACGCGAAGGCCGCGTACGCCTTCAGATACGTCTCCTGGACGAGATCCTCGGCGTCGGCGGGATTCCGGGTCATCCGCATGGCGGCCGAGTACAGCTGGTCGAGCAGGGGCATCGCGTCCCGCTCGAAGCGCTCGGCCCGCGCGGCCGCCTCTTCGGCGTCCGTGCCTGTGTCCGGCGCGGGATTCTGCGTGCTCGGCAAACCGTTCCCTTCTCGATCGGCGTCGATGCGCTTGTGCGCATGAGACGACGACGAGTTTACGCGCGGACGGATCACCTGGCCGCCCGGCGTGCGCGGGATCAGGATTCGGGGAGCTTCCAGTGTGGTGGACACATCCGGGTCAACAGCGGCGCCCGGCCGGGCATTCCCGGCGCGCTCGTAGACTCCCGCCCATGGCAGGCAAGGGAACCCCGGCGACGGCGCTGCTGACGAAGCGGAAAGTACCGCACGTTCTGCACGCCTACGACCACGATCCGCGGGCGGAATCGTACGGCCTCGAAGCCGTCGAAGCGCTCGGACTCGAGCCCGCGCGGGTGTTCAAGACACTCGTCGCCGAGGTCGACGGGAAACTGACCGTCGGCGTGGTGCCGGTCACCGGTCAGCTGGATCTGAAGGCGCTGGCCGCCGCCGCGGGCGGGAAGAAGGCGAAGATGGCCGACCCCGCGGCCGCGCAGCGCGCGACGGGGTACGTGCTCGGCGGGATCTCGCCGCTCGGGCACCGGAGCCGTCTCCCGGTGGTGATCGACGCGTCGGCGGAGAAGTTCGAGACCGTGCACTGCTCGGCAGGCCGTCGCGGCCTGGAAGTCGAACTCGCGCCGGGCGACCTGGTGCGGCTCACCGATGCCATCGTCGCCCCCATCGCCGGCTGATCTCCCGCGTTTCGTCCTCTGGTCGCGGTCCTTGCGCGGGCAACTACCGCAACCAGAGGACTAATTGCGGGGGCCTTGGTCGCCCTGCATCGCAACTAGAGGACTAATTGCGGAGCGGAGGTTCACCCTCGCGAGGGAGGGTGGTCGGTCCGGAGCGGGAAGATCACGGGCCCCATCCGAGGAATCGTCGTCGGTAAGCGAACGACGACTCCTGGGAGCGAACGAAATGACCAAGACCGTGCCCGACGTGCCGAGGTGGGCGAACCTCGCCGCCCACGCGACGCTGCTGGTGACCCTGCCGTCCGGGCTGTGGCGGATCGCGATGGGGCTGGGGATTCCGGTCGGGTTCACCGCGCAAGGACTGGAGGCCTTCGGCATCCCCGGCTGGGGCACGGCCTATGTCTTCGGTCTGAGCCTCCTCTCCGAAGCCCTCGCGTTCCTCACCCTCGGGCTCGTCCGGCCGTGGGGTGAGGTGTGGCCGCGCTGGATCCCGGGGCTGCGCGGCCGTCCGATCCCGCCGCTCGCGGCGATCGTCCCGGCCGCCGCTGGCGCGATCGCGCTGACCGCGATCGGTGTCCAGGGCCTGCTCGGCTGGGCGGAAGCCGGTTCTTCGTTGGCGCAAGGGGGCTGGGAGAACTCGCCGGTCTACGGCGCCGTCATGGCCGCCTGTTACGCCCCGCTGCTGCTCTGGGGTCCGCTGCTGGCCGCGGTCACCGTGCACTACGCCCGGCGACGGCTCTCAGGCAAGCGGCCGCAGCACGCGCTCGAGCCACTCGGCGGCCGCGCGTGACACGCCGTCGAGGTCGGCGCTGAGGTTGTGGTCGCCTTTGAGCACCACGATCTCGTGATGCGGCCCCGCCTTGGGCAGGCCGAACGGGTCACGTTCGCCCTGGACGACCAGGGTCGGGACCTCGACAGCGTCCAATTCACCCTGCCGGGTCTTCTCCGGCTTCCCCGGCGGATGCTCGGGGAAGGCCAGGCAGAGCACCGCCACCGCCTGCCCCACCGCGGCGGTCCGGCAGGCGACGCGGGCCCCGGAGGACCGGCCGCCGAACACGATCGGGAGAGCGTCGAAGCGCTCGGAGATCTCGTCGGCGACGGTGAGCCAGGCGGTGTCGAGTTGCGTGGCTGGAGCGGGAGCGCGGCGGCCCGCCACCCGGTACGGCTGCTCGACGAGCGCGACGTGCACGCCTGCCGCCTGTGCCGCCCGCGTGACGGCGACCAGGTCCTTCGCGCCGATCCCGCCGCCCGCGCCGTGCCCGAGCATCAGCACCGCGATGCCCTCCTCGGCGCAGTGCAACTCGGCCCGCGCGGGGCCGTAGGCGGTGTCGATCTCCAGCTTCGTCATGAGCTCGGCAGGTCGAAGAGTGCGCTGTCCGCGGCCGGTTCGACCCGGTCCAGCAGCTCCGGGCCGTTGTTGCGGACGTTGTTGACCAGGCTGGACACCGGCCGCAGCTCGATCGTGTCGACCAGGTCCGCGGCGGGCGGGACGAGCAGTTCGGTGACGTCGGGCAGGTCGGGGTCGAGCCAGGTGTCCCACTTCTCCCGCGGCATCAGCAGCGGCATGCGGTGGTGGATGTCGGTGAGCCTGCCGACCGAGTCCGTGGTGATCACGGAGAAGGTGATCAGCGGGTCGGCGTCCTTGTCGTCCTTCGGCCGCCAGGTCTCCCAGATCCCGGCGAACGCGAGCGATCCGTCGCCGGGGCCGGTCATGAAGAAGGGCTGCTTCTCCTTGCCGTCACGCCGCCACTCGTACCAGCCGTCGGCGGGCACCAGGCAACGCCGCGAGGAGACCGCCTTTTTGAAGGACGGCTTCTCCTTGGCCGTCTCGGCGCGGGTGTTGATCATCTTCGAGCCCACTCCGGGGTCCTTCGCCCAGAACGGGACCAGGCCCCAGCGCATCATCCGCAGTGAACGGACGGCCGGTTCGTCTTCGAGCACCGCGCCGTCGGCGTCACGCGGGTGGCGCTGCACCACCGTGGCGACGTCCTTGGTCGGCGCCACGTTGTGATCGGCCCGGATCCGGCCTTCGGTCAGGTCCACCGCGGCGAATTCGTCGATCAGCGCGGCGGGGTCCTTGGTCGCGGCATAACGCCCGCACATGCGAAAACCTCCTCTTCGAAAAGTCATCGTTACACGCTCGCCAGTCGATGGCGAGCGGCATGGGATCATTCTTCCGCGGTGTTCGAAGAGCAGGAGGCGGTTTGACGGGCAAGGACTGGCGCAGGCTGGACGAATCCGATGTGCGGATCCGTCCCGGCAAGGGCACCAGACCGCGCAGCAAACGCCGTCCCGAGCACGCGGACGCCTCCACGGCGATGGTCATCGGGAAGGACCGCGGCCGCTGGACCTGCGCGATCGACAACGATCCGGAGCGCGTCGTCACCGCGATGCGGGCCAGGGAGATGGGCCGGGTCTCGGTCGTCGTCGGGGACACCGTCGGCATCGTCGGCGACGTGAGCGGCAAGCCGGACACCCTCGCCCGGATCATCCGGGTGGACGAGCGCTCCAGTGTGCTCCGCCGGACCGCGGACGACACCGATCCCTACGAACGGGTGGTCGTCGCCAACGCCGAGCAGTTGCTGATCGTGACCGCGCTCGCCGATCCCCCGCCGCGCACCGGGTTCATCGACCGCTGCCTCGTCGCCTGCTACGCGGGCGGTCTCAAGCCGGTCCTGTGCCTGACGAAGGCCGACCTCGCGAGCCCGGACGAACTCCTCGCCGGCTACGCGGGGCTCGACATCCCCGCCGTGGTCACCCGGCACGACAAGTTCCCGGACGATCTGGTCGGACGGCTCAAGGACCGGGTCACCGCGCTGGTCGGGCATTCCGGGGTCGGGAAGTCCACTTTGGTCAACCGGCTGGTGCCGGACGCCGGACTGGCGACCGGCGTGGTCAGCGCGGTCGGCAAGGGCAGGCACACGTCGGTCGCGGCGGTCGCGCTCCCGCTGCCCGACGGCGGCTGGGTGGTCGACACCCCCGGCATCCGGTCGTTCGGGCTCGCGCACGTGACCGCCGACGACATCGTGCTCGCGTTCGAGGAGTTCGCCGCGGCCGCCGAAGAGTGTCCCTCGGCCTGCGGGCACCTCGGGCCGCCCTCGGATCCGGACTGCGCGCTCGACGACGTCGTCACCGAAGGTCACGCAAGTCCGGAACGATTGGGCTCTTTGCGCCGCCTTTTGGGGTCTCGAGCTGGACATGACGACGATCGGTAACTAAATTCGCCCGCGCGCGATAACCCGTTCGGATTAGATCAACTTTTCTGAGGGGTCCACTTGAAGCGCGTAACCATGCTCGCCACCATCACCACGGCCGCCGTCCTGGCGCTGTCCGCCTGCGGTGGCGAGAAGCAGCCGGGCACGGCTGCCCCTGCTCCTTCCGAAGTGAAGAGCTCGCTTTCGTCGCCGCTCGGCGACCCGATCCAGCTCGCGGCGCTGACCCGCGAGAGCACCAAGAAGGCCAAGTCGTCGAAGGTGACGATGGAGACCGTCGCGGGCGCCGAGAAGAGCACCGCGTCCGGGCAGGGCCTGTACGACGGCGAGAACAGCAAGTTCTCGATGGTCATGGACAGCGACGGCAAGAAGATCGACATGCTCTTCGTCGACAACGCGCTGTTCTTCAAGCTCGACGCGGCCGACCAGGCCGAGATGAAGACCGACAAGCCGTACGTGAAGATCTCGGCCGACGGCCAGGACCCGATCTCGCAGCTGCTCGGCAAGATGATGTCCAAGGCGGTCAAGGAGAGCGACCCGTCGCGGACCATCGAGCAGATCTCGAAGGCCGGCAAGATCACGAAGTCGGACCAGGTCGAGCTGAACGGCGAGCAGACCAACCACTACGTCGTCGAGATCGAGGTCGAGAAGGCCATGGCGCTCGTCGTGGGCGACCTCGGCGTCCCGCTGCCGGCGGAGGTCTTGAAGCAGCTCGACGCGAAGCTCAAGGGCAAGAACATCACCATCCCCACCGAGCTGTGGCTCAATGCCGACCAGCTGCCGGTGCAGGTCGTCTCGGACCAGACCGCGTTCGTGAAGGCCATGGGCGCACCCGGCGACGGTGTCGCCAAGACCACGGTCAAGTACACCGACTGGGGTGCCCCGGTGAACATCACCGCCCCGCCCGCGGACCAGGTCGGCGACCTGGCGGAGATCATGAAGAAGGCCGGCGGCCGCTGATTGGCGGCTAGAGCACTCCGCGTGAAGGCCCCCTTCCCTCGGTTCAGCCGAGGGAAGGGGGCCTTCACGCGCTGCCCGACAATCGGACGGTGGAAATTCACGCGATAGGCACTACGGTGGTGGTACAGACCATTCACCCGAGGGAGTCCTATGCGTGCCACCGGATTCGCCGCCGTCTGTACCGCCCTCCTGCTGCTGGGAGGCTGTTCCGGCGAGGAGAAACCGGCGGCGCCACCGGTCAACGACGCGGCACAACTGGCCTCGGTCGCCGCCGCGGGCACGCAGAAGGCGCGCTCGTCGAAGATCGCGCTGGAGACCACCGCCGAGGACGGCCGCAAGGTCGTGGTGACCAGTTCCGGGCTCTACGAGGGGCCGAACAGCAAGTTCTCCATGGTCGCCGAGATCGCCGGTGAGAAACGGGACCTGATCTTCGCCGACGGCGTCCTCTACTACCACCTGTCCGACGCGCAAGTCCAGGAACTCAAGACCGACAAGGAATGGGTCAAGATCACCGCCGGTGGCAAGGACGCGCTGTCCGCGGCCAACGGCGAGCTGATGACGAGCGCCGTCGAGACGATGGATCCAACGCGCACGATCGACCGGATCTCGAAATCCGGCAAGGTCACCAAGTCCGAGCAGGCCGACTTGAACGGCACAGCCGCCACGCATTACGTCCTCGACCTCGGCGGTGCCCCGGCCGAGGTGTGGCTGGACGCCGAACAGCGCCCGGTGCAGGTCACCCTCGGCAAGGCCACGGTCAAGTACGACAGCTGGGCCTCGGACGTGGTGATCATCGCGCCGCCGCCCGAGGCGGTCGGCGACAGCCGCTGAGCCTTCCCCCGATCGGGTCTCGGCCCCTGGCTGTGTTTCGCTTGAGCGCCCGCCTTTGAAAGCAGGTCCTCATGCGGAGAACGGCCCTGTCCGCCGTCGTGCTCGTACTCGGCGCGCTGCTCGGCGCGTGTGACGGCGAAACCGTCGCGTTCGCCGACGCCCGCGCGCTCGCCGACGGGGTCACGTCCGCCATCGACGGCAAGGCCGCGAATTTCGCCACCGACGTCACGGCGGGCACGATGCGCTCGAAGAGCCAAGGCCAGGCGCGAGTCGCGCGGGCGGGTACCGCGCTGGCCATGACCACGGACTTCCTCGGCGAGCCACTCGAACTCCGGCTGGTCGACAAGGTCGTCTTCGCCAAGGTCCCCGAGAGCGCCCGTGAGGACGTTCCGAGCGGGAAACCCTGGGTCAAGGTCTCCGCCGACGGCGCGGACCCGTTCTCGCAGGTCGTCGGCGGCAGTATCGACCAGCTGGCGAAGCAGAACGACCCCGGCCGCGCGCTCGACCAGATCCGTCGGGCGGGCACGCTCACCGAATCCGGGCACGCCGAACTCGACGGCGTGGACACCGAGCACTACCGGCTGGACGTCGACATGGCCGCGCTGGGCGCCGATCTGCCCGCCGGGTTGTCGGCGGAGGCCCTCGGGGAACTGAACGGCAAGCTCGGGAAGATCCCCATGGAGATCTGGCTCGACGACGCGCACCGTCCGGTGCGGATCACCCTCGACCTCGCCCCCGTCCTCGCCGCTTCGGGCGTCCCGGACGCCGCGATGGCCCGGATCGTCACGCGCTACACCGAGTGGGACACGCGGGCCGACATCCAGGCGCCGCCGCCGGACCAGATCGGGGAGATCCCGGCGGGCTGACCCTGTCACGTTCCCGGCGCCCGTCCCGTCCAGATCGTGTAGGCGGACAGGAGGACGAACATGCGTGTGATGGTGATCGGGGCGACGGGAGTACTGGGGCGGCCGCTGGTGCGGCGTCTGCTGGCCGAGGGCCACGAGGTGAGCGGGCTGGCCCGCGGCGAGGACCGCGTCGCGGCCGTGCGCGCGACCGGCGCGAAGCCGGTGACGGGTTCGCTGTTCGACGTCGATTCACTGGCCGGGGCGCTGCGCGGGCACGACGCGGTGGTGAACGTCGCGACCCGGATCCCGGACGCGCGGCACGCGATGACGCTGTCCGGCTGGGCGGAGAACGACCGCCTGCGGATCGACGGCAGCCGGACGCTCGCGGCCGCCGTTCGACGGGTCGGGGACCTGGGAATCGTGGTGCAGGAAGGGATTTCGTTCGTCTACGCCGACGGCGGTGACGCCGAACTCGACGAGGACGCGCCTCTCGCGCCGCGCGGCAACATCGCGTCTTCGACGGTGGCGCACGCGAACGTCGCGGAACTGGCGGACGAGGGCCGGACCGCGATCCGGCTGCGGATCGGGCTGCTGGTCTCCGACGACGCGATGACCACGGCGATGCTGACGGCCGCGCGGCGCGGTTCGCCGCTGATCATCGGCCGTCGGACGGACTGGACCGCGGCGATCCACCCGGACGACGCGGCGGCGGGCGCGATCGCGGCACTGCGGGCACCGAGCGGCGTCTACAACCTGGCCGCGGATGCGGTGCGGAAGCAGGAACTCGGCGAGGCGATGGCGGCCGCGGCCGGTGTCCGTCGTCCGCACGCGCTGCCGAAATGGCTGGCGAACCGGGTGGGCCTGATGTCGGTACTGGCGCGTTCACAGCGCGTCGTCTCGACGCGGCTCACCGAGGCGACCGGCTGGCGCCCCGAACGCCCCACCCCCGACCCTTCGTGGTTCTAACCCACGCAATTCGGCACCTACTTGCGGTAGTTGCGCGTGCTAAGGATCGCAAGCAGGTGCCGAATTGCGGGGGGGGGGTTACAGGAGTTCCAGTAGGAAGGGGAGTTCTTGGGGGGCGTACCAGGCGAGTTCGTGGTCTTCGGCGTCGCCGAGGGTGAACTCCGCGTCCGGGTCGCCGAGGTCGGCCTCGTCGATCACCGCGGCGGCGGCCTGCACGGACTCGGCTGCCTCGGCCGCGTCGACGTGGATCGCGGCGACGTCGGCGATCGCGACCGGCCCGGCCAGCCGGACGACGGCGGCGTCGAGATCCGGGCGCAGCTTGACCTCGTCGATGTCGGCCGAGATCACCACTCGCCGCGGCTCGGGCTTCTCCTCGGCCGCGATCAGCCGGAGCGACGCCCTGGCGGCGTCGAGCAGCGCGGCGTACTCCAGTTCTTCGTCGGATCCGCTGGCGTAGGACTCCCGCAACGCCGGGGTCAGCGCGAACCCTGTGCCGCTCCGCGCCCGGAACTCTCCGGCGGTTTCGAGGTCACGAAGCATCGCGATCGTCGCCGGTAGATAGACCCTCACCAGTGCGCACCCTTCAGCTCTTCCAACGATTCCTCGATCATCCCGGCGAGCAGGTCCACATCGGACACGGCCTTGCGGTCGCCGTTCAGTCCGAAGTAGACACCGCCGTGATACGAGGTGACCCCGATCGCCAGCGCCTGATTGCGCACCAGCGGCATGACCGGGAACATCTCCACCATCTTCGCCTGTCCCGCGTAGAGCGGCACCTGCGGGCCCGGCGAATTCGTGATCAGCACGTTGAAGATGCGCCCCGACATGGACCCGGCCGCCCGCGCGCCCAGCGAATGCAGTGTCGCCGGCGCGAAGCCGCCGACGGTCAGCAGTCCGCGCGCGGCGACCGACCGGCCGGAGTCGAGGTGATCCGCCATCGCGTGGCCGATGTGCTGCAACCGCAGGACCGCGTTCGGCTCACCGACCGGGAGGTCGACCAGGTAGGCGTCGACCTGGTTCCCCAGCAGCGCGGGCGTCGAGTACTCGGCCGTCTCGGCGTCGCGAACGGCCATCGGCACCAGCGCGCGCACCGTGGTCGTCGCGATCAGGCTCGACCCGCGGGAGAGCAGCCATTCCCGCAGCGCGCCGGAGATCGCCGCCAGCACGACGTCGTTGACCGTGCCGCCGTGCGCGGCGCGGATCTTGCGGTAGTCCTCCAGCCGCGTGCGGACCACGGCGAACATGCGGCCGCCGGAGGTGCGGACGTTGAGCGGCCCGGACGGCGCCGGATTGACCATCGTCTTGAGCGCCGACGCGACGTCACCGACCGTTTCGGTGACCTTGCCAGCCATCGCGGTGGCGTCGTGGGCGATGGAGCGGACGTTCTCCACCAGTTCCGTCGGCCGCTGCACGGTCTCGGCGACCGCGTCGAGGATCAGCTGGGTACGGCTCGGTTCCCGCCGCGGATGCCAGTTGTCGTCGAACGGTTCCGGCTCCTGCGGGGTGACGTCGAGGATCAGCTGACCGAGATCGATGGTGCCGATCCCGTCCACAACGGACTGATGCGTCTTGGTCACCAGCGCGACCCGGTCCCCCGCGAGCCCCTCGACGAAGTACGCCTCCCAGAGCGGCCTTCCCGGGTCGAGCCGCCTCGACATCAGCCGCGCCACGAGATCGAACAGCTGGCCGTCGGAGCCCGGCTGCGGCAGCGCGGACCGGCGGACGTGGTAGTTGAGGTCGAAGTCGACGTCGTCGACCCACACCGGCCGGGCGAGGTGACCCGGCACCTCCAGCACCCGCTGCCGGTAGCGCGGCAGGAACGCCAGTCGCTGCCCGATCAGGTCCAGCAGCTGCTCGTAGGTGACGCCGTCGCGCGGTCGTTCGAAGATCGCCACGCCGCCGACGTGCATCGGGGTCGAGTGGTCTTCCACGTACAGGAACGAGGCGTCCAGCGCGGAGAGGCGGTCGGGCATGAGCCGATCCTTACATAGTGGGACACTCGCCGGTGTGGGTGATGAGTCGGCGATCTCGCCGAAGGACCGGTTCCTGACGGTGTACGGGCGGAAACCGGTGCTCGAGGCATTGGACGACGCGGCGCTCGAGGTGGACAAGGTGATTCTCGCCGACACCGTGCGCGGGCAGAACGCCGCCGAGATCGAGCGCGCGGCCAAGGCCGCCGGGGTCCAGGTGCAGCGGGCGAGCGCGCATCGCGTCAAGGTGCTGGCAGGCAATGGCAAGCAGGACCAGGGTGTGCTGGCCGACGTCGTCGCGCCGCGCATGCGGTCGCTGCACGCGGCGCTGTCCGACGGCAGGCCGCCGTCGCGGGTGCTGCTGCTCGACGGGATCACCACGCCGGCGAACGTCGGGATGATCCTGCGCACGGCGACCGCCGCCGGGCTGGAGGGTGTCGTGGTGCCGCGGCGCGGGGTCGCCGCCCTCGATCCGATGGTGGTCAAGGCCTCGGCCGGAGTCGCGTTCCGCGCTCCGGTGCTGCGGTGCGGCAGCGCGCGCGAGGCCGCCGAAATGCTCACCGAAGCCGGGTACGGGATCTACGCGCTGGGTGCTTCGGCCCGCGATTCGGTGTTCGACGTCGAACTGCCGCAGCGCGCGGCGTTCGTGCTGGGCGGGGAGACGAACGGCGTCGGCCCCGAGGTCGGCGAACTGGTGACGGAGTGGGTGTCGATCCCGATGCCGGGCGAGGTCGAGTCGCTGAACGTGTCGGCGGCCGCCGCCGTGCTGTCGTTCGAGCTGGTCCGCCGGGCCCGCGCCGCGACGGGCTAGCGGCCCCCCGTCCGCCGCACTCACGTGCTCAAAGCCGTCACTCGCGTGCTGGGTTTGATTCAGGTTCCCTGAACGCACGAACCTCCGGCGCAGGACACTAGACGCAATGAAGGGGTCCTTCATGTACCTGCATGAGACGCGGGGAAAGTCCCCTTCAGCCCCCCGGGAAAAGGGCGCCGAGCTCGGTCAGCGTCTCCTCGACCGACGTGTGGTGCACTCCCGCCATCCCCGCCGCCACCGCGGCGCGGACGTTGTGCGCGGCGTCGTCGACGAACACGCACCGGTCCGCGGGCAGGTCGAGCAGCCCGGCGGTCAGCAGGTAGACCTCGCGTTCGGGTTTGGCCACACCGACCTCGCCGGAGAAGACGAGCGCGTCGAAGAACGGGTCCAGTGACCGCTTGGCCTCGTCCGACGCGCCGGGAGCGTTCGAGAGCAAGGCCGTCTTGATGCCGCGTGACCTGGCGGCCCGCAGGAAGGCGTACAGCTCGTCCGCTCCCGCGTCCGTCAGCACCCCGACGTAGTCGACGACCAGCCCCTTCAGCACCAGCCCACCGTACCCGCGCGCGGCCACAAGCGATTGCCGCCCGTTTCATCCTCTCGGGCGGTTCCTGTCGCCGTGCGGCCCACCGCCGGTCCCTTAACTGCTGGGCGTGGCCGAGGGGGCCGCGGAGGGGGACGACCTGATGACTTCGTACGTTTTGAGACGGCTTCAACCGTATGAGCCGCCGTACCGGCTCGCGGGCCGCCCGAGCAGGTTGATGCACCGGGTGTCACCGCCGGACAACCAGCTCATGCTGGACCTGCCGCTGGCAGGCGAACGGTTCGCCGAGGTACCGCAGCCGCGGCAAGCACCCGACACGCTGGACGGGCGGCAGGTGGGCAGGCTGCTGACCACCATCCTCGAAGCCTGTGACGGACGGCGTCCGGCGGTCCAGGTCCAGCCGATCCTCGACCCGGCGCTCCACAGCGCGCTCCTCGACCGCGGCCGTCGCCGCCCGCCGGGTGGCTACCGGCCGAAGTCGATCCACCTGTGTCATCCGGCCGACGGCGTCATCGAGGCCTGCGCGACCGTCGAACAGAACGATCGCTGCCTCGCCTTGGCCGCGCGCTTCGAGCGGACATCGACGGGCTGGGTGTGCACCCGTTTCAACCTGTTGAAGCCGCCGCGACGCGTTTCCGCGCTCCGGATCGCCGCATGACGAAGGGGCCCTCACCGCGTGCGTGCGGCGAGGGCCCCTTTCGAGCTGTCTTTAGCGGCGCGGGCCCTTCTTGCCCTTCTTCTGGGCGGCGCGCTGCGCGGCGCGGCGCTCCCGGCGGGTCCCGCTCTGGTCGCCGCCGTCGCTGTCGCCACCGTCCGAATGCGACTCGACGCCGCCGTCCTCGGACGGACCCGACAGGGTCAGCCCGGACTGCGAACCGCCGCCGAGTCCCTTGCCCCGCAAGGCGGACGGCACGGATTCGGTGTCGGTCGCCGGACCCTGCGGAGGCGTCGGACGGGCGTGCCGTCCATCGCCGTTGGCGGCCTGGCCGTTCCCGGAGCCGACACCGGCGGGCAGCGCGGACGCGGACTCCGGCGACGGCGCGGCGGGCTCGGCCTGCTCGACCTGGAGGTTGAACAGGAAGCCGACGGCCTCCTCCTTCAGCGACTCCAGCATCGCGCGGAACATGTCATAGCCCTCGCGCTGGTACTCGATGACCGGGTCGCGCTGCGCCAGTGCCCGCATGCCGATGCCCTCCTTGAGATAGTCCATCTCGTAGAGGTGCTCACGCCATTTGCGGTCGAGCACGGTGAGCATCACCTGACGTTCCAGGCTGCGCATCGCGCCTTCGCCGACCTTGGCGTCGATCTCGGCTTCGCGCTCGTCGTACGCGCGGTGGGCGTCCTGGAGCAGCGCCTCGCGCAGCCCGTCGGCGTCGAGGTCGTCGTCCGCGGTGAGGTCGTCCCAGGTGGCCTTGACCGGGTACAGCGTCTTGAGCGCCGTCCACAGCTTCTCGTGGTCCCAGTCCTCGGCGTAGCCCGAAGAGGTCTCTTCGGTGACGTACGCGTTGATGACGTCGACCAGCATGTGCTCGATCTGCTCGCGAAGATCCTCGCCCTCGAGGACGCGCAGGCGCTCGGCGTAGATCACCTTGCGCTGCTCGTTCATCACCTCGTCGTACTTGAGGACGTTCTTGCGGATCTCCATGTTCTGCTGCTCGACCTGCGTCTGCGCGCTCTTGATCGCCTTGGAGACCATCTTGTGCTCGATCGGCACGTCGTCCGGCAGCCGCATGGTGGTCATGACCCGCTCGACCATCGTCGCGTTGAAGCGGCGCATGAGCTCGTCACCGAGCGACAGGTAGAACCGGGACTCACCCGGGTCGCCCTGACGACCGGAACGACCGCGGAGCTGGTTGTCGATCCGGCGCGACTCGTGCCGCTCGGTGCCGAGCACGTACAGCCCGCCCGCCTCGCGGACCTCGTCGGCCTCGGCCTTGGTCTCCGCCTGGATCTCTTCGAGCACCTTCGGCCAAGCGGCCTCGTACTCCTCGGAGTGCTCCACCGGGTCGAGGCCGCGGTCGCGCAGCACCTCGTCGGCGATGATGTCCGGGTTGCCGCCGAGCACGATGTCGGTACCGCGGCCCGCCATGTTGGTGGCGACCGTGACCGCGCCCTTGCGCCCCGCGCGGGCGACGATCAGCGCCTCCCGGTCATGGTGCTTGGCGTTGAGGACCTCGTGCGGGACACCCAGCTTGAGCAGCAACTTCGACAGGTGCTCGGACTTCTCGACACTCGTGGTGCCGACCAGCACCGGCTGGCCCTTTTCGTGCCGCTCGGCGATGTCCTCGGCGACGGCCTCGAACTTCGCCTGCTCGGTCTTGTAGATGAGGTCGGCCTGGTCGGCACGGACCATCGGCTTGTTGGTCGGGATCGGCACCACACCCAGCTTGTAGGTCTGGTGGAACTCGGCCGCCTCGGTCTCGGCGGTACCGGTCATGCCCGACAGCTTGTCGTAGAGCCGGAAGTAGTTCTGCAGCGTGATCGTGGCGAGCGTCTGGTTCTCGGCCTTGATCTCGACGCCTTCCTTGGCCTCGATCGCCTGGTGCATGCCCTCGTTGTAGCGGCGGCCGTGCAGGATGCGGCCGGTGAACTCGTCGACGATGAGGACTTCGCCGTCGCGGACGATGTAGTCCTTGTCGCGCTTGTAGAGCTCTTTGACCTTCAGCGCGTTGTTCAGGTAGCCGACCAGCGGCGTGTTCGCGGCCTCGTAGAGGTTCTCGATGCCGAGCTGGTCCTCGACGAAGGCGACACCCTTCTCGGTGACACCGACGGTGCGCTTGCGGATGTCGACCTCGTAGTGGATGTCCGCCTTCATCAGCGGGGTCATCCGCGCGAACTCGACATACCAGCGCGAGGACTGGTCCGCCGGACCCGAGATGATCAGCGGGGTCCGCGCCTCGTCGATGAGGATCGAGTCCACCTCGTCGACGACGGCGAAGTTGTGGCCGCGCTGGACGCAGTCGTCGAGGCTCCACGCCATGTTGTCGCGGAGGTAGTCGAAGCCGAACTCGTTGTTCGTGCCGTGCGTGATGTCGGCGGCGTACTGACGGCGGCGAACCTCGGGCGTCTGGTCGGCCAGGATGATGCCGACCTCGAGGCCGAGGAAGCGGTGGATCCGGCCCATCCATTCGGCGTCACGTTTGGCGAGGTAGTCGTTCACCGTGATGACGTGCACGCCCTTGCCGGAGAGCCCGTTCAGGTAGGCGGGAAGCACCTGGGTCAGGGTCTTGCCCTCACCGGTCTTCATTTCGGAGACCTGGCCGAGGTGCAGCGCGGCGCCGCCCATCAACTGGACGTCGTAGGGCCGCTGGCCGAGCACGCGCCAAGCGGCCTCCCTCGCCACCGCGAACGCCTCCGGCAGGAGGTCATCGAGGGACTCGCCGTCCGCGTGCCGTTTACGGAACTCGTCGGTCTTCGCCCGCAGCGCGGTGTCCGAAAGTTCCTTGACGTCGTCTTCGAGGGTGTTGATGTGATCGGCGATGTGACGTAGCCGCTTCACCATTTTGCCCTCGCCCGCGCGGAGCAGGCGGTTCAGCACCATCCGGTCGACCTCACTAGCTGATTGTGATCGCACCCGAGCCGGTCCCGGGCAATCTCGTACGCGGTGGCGCCTGGTAACGCACCACCGTCCGACCCCATCGTAGGGAACACCTCGGTGTTCGCGCACGCACCGTCCGTCGGGATGTGGGGGGCCGGACACGACGGCGGCCCGCACGCGATCACGTGCGGGCCGCCGTCATAGGCGATAGGGGTGTCGGAGGCCTCCGGCTAACTCAGCCGGATGACGCCGTAGTCGAAGCCTCGCCTCCGGTAGACGACGCTCGGGCATCCGGCGTCGGAGTCGTTGAACAGGTAGAAGTCGTGACCGACCAGTTCCATCTCGTAGAGAGCCTGATCGACCGTCATGGGATCCGCGTCGTGTTTCTTCTCGCGGACGACGCGACCGGGCTGGTGTTCGGTCACCCCGTCATCCCAGCGCTGCTGCTGGGGCATCTCGAAGTCGTCACCGCTCTCGACAGCGAAACCGTTGGCCATGGGTTCGGCCTCGGGCGCTTCGAGCAGCGCGGTACCCGCCAGATGTCGGGTGTCGGTGGTCATGCCACCGGCGGCCGCCATCGAAGTCGCCTCGGCGACGGATTCCGGGCGGCTGCGGCCGTAGTGCACGCGCCGGCGGTCGTGTGTCTTCCGCAACCTGTTCTCGAGCTTGTTCAGTGCGGAATCCAGCGCTGCGTAGAAGTCGCCTGCACACGCTTCGGCGCGTACGGCGGGGCCCCGGCCCTTCCCGGTGATTTCGACGCGCTGGCAGTTCTTCGACTGCCGGCGATTGGGCTCATGGAAGAGCTCCACGTCGTAACGGATGACCTTCTTGTCGTAGCGCTCTAGCCGGGCCAGCTTTTCGCTGACGAGTGCCCGATAGTGGTCGGGCACCTCCACGTTGCGGCCCTTAACGACGATGTCCATACACGACCTCCCTCGCTGAAATGACTGCGAGCTGTAGATGTGTTCACTAAGGCGCCGGTAAAGCGGGGACGAAGCCCGGATCGCGGGCGATGAGGGAACTCGGCATGCGGCCACGACGTCTCGTGTCGGATGTCCGAGCGCGGACTCAGCGCGGCTCCGGCGCCAGGGACATGGGCTGGTCACCTCCCTGCCTGCCGGGATTGCTGATAGCGCTGCACGTTAGCTGTAACACGCCGCGAGCAACAGCCCCCGAGCCGGGGGATATCAGGACGTGAGACCTCGTTACCGCACGCGACGACGGCGGTGTGTGCAGCGGGACAATCCGGCCTGCCGGGCGTCGTCCCGGTGATTTGTTTTCACGCGGACGGCGCAAGCCTTCGGACAGGAAAAAGCCGAGGGTGACGCTGCCGAGGGAATCCGCCGCCACCCCGGTGGAGTGGCGGGCCGTTGGAGTGTTCCCCGGAAGCTGCCTCATATCCCGTCAACGCCCTTGTACCCATTCTCGTTCCCGATCATTCATCACTCTTGTAGGTGACCTCTCGATCACCCGGCGGCGGCCAGTGCTACCACCGCGGAAACGTGAATTCCGCTTATGTCCAACAGACGGGTACAAGCGGCGGCCGTCGCTCCGGTTGTGATCACGTCGTCAAGAAGAATGACCCGCGCGGGCCAGACTCCCGGTACCAGGCGGATGCGGCCGTCGAGGTTCACCGCCCGCTCGGCGCGAGTGAGCCTCGCGGCGTCACGGACCCCGGCGTCGAGTTTGAGGGCCGGGGCCACTGTTGCCGGGTTTCCTTTGCTCGCCAGCACTTTCGCGCACTCTTCGGCCATACGCTGGACATGGGGTCCGCCTCGGACACGCGAGGCGGACCGTCTCGACGGGACCGGGACGAGGCACGGGCTCGCTTCCGGTTCGGGCAGATGCGGCAGAGCTTCGGCGAGGGCTTCGCCCAAGGACGGCGCGAGGTCGCGGCGGCCGCGTTCTTTGTAGGCGAGGATCAGGCGGCGGGCTTCGTCGGCGTAGCGGGCCAAGGCGTAGACGGGTACGAGACCGATCGTCGGGGCGCGGGTGATCTCGCTGAGCGAACCCCAAACGGTCCGACAGGTCGCGCAGCAAGGGGCGCCGGGCGCCCCGCAGGACGCGCAGCGGGCGGGGATGAGGAGATCCAGGAGTTTGGACATGGGGTGAGTGTCGTTCGGGGCTCCGACAGTTCCGGGGCCCGTCGTGTCATGAAAGGTCCGCTTAGGACACTTTTCGTCTTAAGCGGACCTTTCAGGACAGCAGTCGAGGAGAAGGCACTGGTTCCTGGGACGCGCTCGGGATGCCAGTGGAGAAGAAGGTGCCTTCAGGCGCATCGCGCCTTCGCAGCTGAGCCTCGGTCCGTGAAGGCCTCCTTGCCTACCCTCAAGGTAGGGTCCCGGCAAAGTCGAGATCTTGCAGGTCAGTCGGCTATTCGCCGCCTGCGTGAGGCTGACGGTGAAGGAATCGGGACGTTGAATGTCCCCATTCCTTCACCGTCAGCGGGCACACCGGTTGCGGAGCCCCCCGAGCGGGGAGGATTCCGGACGTTCAACGTCCGGAATCCTCCCCGCTCGACCCTTGCGGGCACTAGCGATATCAAGCCCGGATTACCAAGAGCAGCGCTGACCAGCAGCCCTGCGACTTTGCCGGGACCCTGCCCTCGAGGTAGGGAAGGAGGCCTTCACGGACCTCTCCAGCAGATGGTTTGCTAGCACCGCTAGGAAAGCTGCCGATACTAAAGGTCCCTTGCTCCCCTCCGGAGCCGAGGGAAGGGGGCCTTCACGCAGGAGTCGCGCAAGCCCCTCAGCCCGGGTAGAACGGATCCGCGTTGGTGACCGTATGCGCCTGCGGCCGCCAGACCTCGCCCAGCTCGGACGCCACCCACAGCCCACCCGCGTCCGCGACCAGGTTCTGTCTGCTCGGCGCGGCGGTGACGCCGTGCACCGGCGGGGTCAGGTTCGAGCTGTTGAAGGTGTCCATCCGCTGCCCGTCCAGCGGCACCTTGACCACCGGCAGCGTGCTCGACGACGTCGCGGCGATCAGGTGGTCCTGGGTCGCCCAGTCGACGTCGACGACGTCCTTGAGGTCGCGTTCCTGCAGCTTCCGCGGCGACCGCAGCGCCACCGAGTCCGCCGTCCGCACGATCGAGGCGACCACCAGCTGCCCGTTGACCACCGCGGCCAGCCTGGACCCGTCGCGGGAAAGGCGCAGTTCGGTGACCTGGCCGAGGCCGGTGAGCATGGTCGCGTCGACACCGGCCTTCACCCAGCGCCCGTCCGCGGCCAGCGTGACCCTGGCGACGGTGTTGTGGTCGACGACCGTCCAGACCTCGCCCGACACCCCGCCGCCGCGGGCGACCGGCCGCCAGGTGGGGCGGCTCAGGCTGCCGCCAAACAGATCCACCGAAGCGAGGTCGCGGCCGAGGTCGCCGACCCGGAGCCACTGCCTGCCGTCGCGTTCTTCGACCACCGCGAGCCGTTTGCCGTCGACGGACTGCGCGCCGCTGATGACCTTGTACCCACCGTTGCCCGCCGGTCCGCCGACCGGTGCCCCGTCGCCGAGCGACCGGACCCGCCCGTTCACGGTCATCAGCCCCGGCAGCTCCGAAGTGGGCACGATCTCCGTGTTGTAGGGGAGAAGTTCGTTCGCACGCCAGTATTCGTGGTCCGGGACCAGCGCGGTGCCGTCGGCCAGCAGCCGGATCCGGCTCAGCGTCACCGTCTGCAACGAGAGGACGATCTGCGCGGCGATCAGGTTCCGGTCCGCGAGGCTGGCGCCGCCGATCCCGGTCAAGGCGATGTCCAGCGTCCCGTCGTCCGTACTTCGCACGTTGGTCTCGGTGGCCACCTGGCCGCCGAGCAGGTCCTTGACCGCGCCCTTCAGCCCTTCCGACGGCCCCTGGAGGACCAGGTCCATCACCCGGCCCGGGAGCCCGGCCTGCGGTTTCGCCGCGATGTACCGGAGGTCGGGGACGAAGGCGCCGGAGTCGGGCGAGTAGAAGCTGATCGGCACCCGGAAGTAGTTGGTCGTGAAATCCTTGTCAGTGACGGCGAGCTCCTGCGGCGGATCCACAATCCGCCACTGGCCGTTCGGCTGTTTCCGCAGCTTGAACTGCTGCGAGTACTCGGCCTTCAACGGGATGAACGCGCTGTCGGGGCTCAGGTTGCCGAGTTTGAACCCGCGGACGGTCACCACCTGCTCGTCCGGGTTCGCCGTCGGCGACGAGGTGTCGTAGACGGTGCCGAAGGTGTTGTCGATGATCGTCAGCCCTGGCGACGGCTTCCAGTTCCGCCGGGCTTCGTCGTCGAGGTAGACCCGTGCGTCGGCGTTCCCGGTGCCCGGTGTCGCGGAGTTGCGGATGAACTGGCGGGTGACGGTCAGCGAGTCGATCCCGGCCGCCGGTTCGGGGACGTCCACCGGGGTCTGCGCGGGTTTGTCCCCGGGGACGACCATGGGCTGGGATTCGAGCGGGATGTTCGCGCAGCCGGCGACCAGCAGGAACACCGCAAGCAGGGTCAACAGCCGTTTCATCGGCCGACCTCCTCGGGCTCGGCGAGGATCGCGTCGGGCGCAGGCCGGACTTCGAGCAGTCCGGACGACCCGTGCGTATCGGTCGCCTTGTGATCGGGCGGCGGCAGGACCAGCGGGCTCTCCCCCATCGGAGTGTCCTGTTGCCGCGGCAGCACGAGCCGGAAACAGGCGCCGTGGCCGGTCTCGCCCCACGCGTCGAGCACGCCGCCGTGCAGCCGGGCGTCCTCCTGGCTGATCGCGAGGCCGAGCCCGGTGCCGCCGGTCCGGCGGTTGCGGGACGGGTCGGCGCGCCAGAACCGGTTGAACACCAGTTCCGCCTCGCCGGGGTGGAGCCCGACACCGCGGTCGCGCACGGTGATGGCGACGGCGGTCTCGTTGACCGCCAGTGTCAGCACCACCGGGTTCCCCTCGCTGTGGTCTACCGCGTTGGCCAGCAGGTTGCGCAGGATCCGCTCGACGCGGCGCGCGTCGACCTCGGCCGCCGCCTCCTCGTCCGGCAGCACCAGCTCGACCGAACTGCCCGCGTTGCCCGCGATCACCCGGACCTGTTCGACGGCCCTGGTCGCGATGGGCCGGACGTCGATCAGCTCCGCCGAGAGCTCCTCGACACCCGCGTCGAGCCTGCTGATCTCCAGCAGGTCCCCGAGCAGGGCCTCGAACCGGTCGAGTTCGTCGACCAGCAGTTCGGTGGAGCGGGCGAGACCCGCCGGGAACTGCTCGCGCGACGCGTGCAGCACGTCGGCGGCCATCCGGACGGTGGTCAGCGGGGTGCGCAGTTCGTGTGAGACGTCGGAGGTGAACCTGCGCTGAAGGCCGCCGAAATCCTCCAGTTGGCGGATCTGCCGCTGGATGCTCGCGGCCATCCCGTTGTAGGACACGGCGAGTTTGGCCAGATCGTCCTCACCGAGCACGGCGAGCCGCTGGTCCAGGTCTCCGCCCGCGAACTGTTCGGCCGCCGCGGCGGCCTGCCGGACCGGCCGGACCACCTGCCGGGTGACCAGGTTCGTGATCCCGGCCAGCAGGAGCAGCAGCACGAGACCACCGACGAGCAGCGTGTTCTGCACGGTCGAGACGGTGTTCTGCTCGCTGGTGAGCGGGTACAGCAGATAGAGCTGGAGCGGGTTGATCATCGTGGACACCGGGGCGCCGACGATCAGGTACGTCGTCTTGCCGCCGTCCGGTTCGGAGACCGTGTGGATCAGGTGGCTGACCTGCTCGGTCTCCACGAACTGGCGCAGCCGGACGGGCACCTTGTCGTAGGGACCGGCGGCCACCGGACGGCTCGACTGGTCGCGGCCGCCCGCGACCAGCACCGGCTCGAAGGTGCCCGCGGCCGATCCGGCGCCGTCCTGCGAAGTCGTCGTGCTGGAGATCTTCTTCAACGCGTTGTTCAGCCGCGCGGTCAGCGCGTCCGAGCTTTCGGTGCCGACACCGACCAGTTCACTGGCCGCGGTCTCGACGACCGCCCTGGTCTGGGCGATCGCCGCGTTCTGCTTGGTCTCGACCAGCCGTTCGGTGATCTGGTTCTGCAGCACCATGCCCAGCACGAACACCACGGCCGAAGACAGCGCCAGCGTCGACACCGTGACCCGGAATTGCAGCGAATGCCGCCAGAGTTCGTTGAACGAGACGACTTTGCGGCGCACGAAAACCACGATGCGCCGGAGGTGGCGCATCGTGGTTTGGGCGAGCCTTGGCAAGCGTCCTCTCATGGGGCGATCACGGCGGGCCTGCCTTGTACCCGACGCCGCGAACGGTCAACACCACCTCGGGGTGTTCCGGGTCCTTCTCGACCTTCGAGCGCAGCCGCTGGACGTGCACGTTCACCAGCCGGGTGTCGGCGGCGTGGCGGTAACCCCACACCTGCTCGAGCAGCACCTCGCGGGTGAACACCTGCCGAGGCTTCCGCGCGAGCGCGACCAGGAGGTCGAACTCCAGCGGGGTCAGCGGGATGGCCTTGCCCTCCCGCGTCACCTCGTGGCCGGGGACGTCGATCGCGAGGTCGCCGATCGTCAGCGACTCGGCGGGCTCGGCCTCGGTGCGGCGCATCCTGGCCCGGACACGGGCCACGAGTTCCTTCGGTTTGAAGGGCTTGACCACATAGTCGTCGGCTCCCGACTCGAGCCCGAGGACGATGTCCACGGTGTCGCTCTTGGCGGTGAGCATGACGATCGGCACGCCGGACTCGGCCCGGATCGCCTTGCAGACGTCGATGCCGTTCATCCCGGGCAGCATGAGGTCGAGGAGGACCAAGTCCGGTTTCAGCTCACGAAGCGCGGGCAGCGCCCGTGAGCCGTCGGCCACGACGGCTGTGTCGAACCCCTCCCCACGCAGCACGATGGTGAGCATCTCCGCGAGAGCAGGGTCGTCGTCGACGACCAGAACACGTGCCTTCATAAACCTATGTTCGCACTAGTTTCCCCGCGCGAGCGCGCGACCCGGCGATGTGACCACCAGAAAGATCATCGAAACGGGCAAATTGCTCCATCCGAGTAGGGCCTTCGTGCTCTAGAGGGAACGCCGAAGCCTGGTGAAGGGCCGTGGGGAGTCGATCGCGAAGACGCCGGTCAGCGCGTCTTCGCGGTGATAGGTCGCGACGAAACGCTTCGCCGCGACATCGCCTTCGACGATCCGCACGTCTTCTGTGGCCACTCCGGCGAACTGGATCCGGTGTCCGTACTGATCGGACCAAAAGTAACCGTGTCGTGCGAAATGCGTGACGGTCGCGCCGGCGAGCAGGTTCTCGACCGCGACGCCCGCCTGCTCGTTGGCGGCCGTCCAGTGTTCGGCGCGGATCCGCCTGCCGCGCAGACGGCAGCGGTACCGCGCGACGTCACCCACCGCGATCACTCGGGGATTCGCTGTGACACAGCCGGAATCGACCAGCACCCCGTCGTCGACGGCGAGCCCGGAGCCGGTCAGCCATTCGGTGACCGGTCGCGCGCCCACTCCGGTGACGACGAGATCGGCCGGGATCTGCCTGCCGTCCGCGAGCCGCACACCGGTGACGCGATCGGCCCCGGTGAACCCGGCGACGGGAACGCCCGCGATCAGCCGGACGTCGCTTTCCGCGTGCAATCCACCGCATACCGTGCCCATTTCCGGGCCGACGACCGGAGCGAGCGGGACGGGCATCGCCTCGATCACGGTGACGTCGTGGCCGAGCAGACGGCAAGCGGACGCGACCTCGGCACCGATGAATCCCGCGCCGATGACGACCAACGAAGACGGCCCCGCCGCGAGATCCCGTTTCAAGCCGACGGCGTCTTCGAGCGTTCGCAAGGTATGAACGCCTTTCAGATTTCTTGCCGCTCCAAGGGTTCTGGCCACCGCGCCGGTCGCGATGACGTAGCCGTCCGCGGCGATCGTGGTGCCGTCGTCGAGTGTCACGCCGTCGCGACCGAGCGCCTCGGCACGGACGCCGAGATGCCATTCGGCGTCGAGGTCGTCTTGCTCGTCGAGGGCGAGGTCTTCGGCGGAAACCTTGCCCAGCAAGAAGTCCTTCGACAGCGGTGGCCGGTCATACGGCGGTTCGACGCCGATCATCACCAGCCGTCCGTCGAAACCCCGCGAGCGCAACTCCTGCGCCGAACGGAGTCCCGCCAGGGAGGTCCCGACGACGGCGACGGTTCTCAAGCCACTGGTTCTCAAGCCACCTCCCGGCGCGCCTCGGTGTCCACGTAGATCACCCCGTCGTCGACGACGACCGGGTACGTGCGCACGGCGTTCTTCGCGGGCAGGCAGGCCGGGACACCGGTCCGCAGGTCGAACCGCGCCGCGTGCAGCGGGCATTCGACGAAGCAGTCCTCGATCCAGCCGTCGGCCAGCGACGCGTCCTGGTGGGTGCAGGTGTCGTCGAGGGCGTAATACCCGCCCTCGGCGTGGAAGACCGAGACGGGCACAGGGCCCTCCAAGCGGAGGGCCTCGCCCTCGGGCAGTTCGGAGACGGAGCAGGCACGGATCATCGGGGCCTCCGGGGAAAGGACCGACGGTTTGTTGATGTTGCGTATTACGAGACATGACGTGCTCTGCGCAACAATCGCTCCCGAGGGGCCGGTACGTCAAGGGATTCGCCCACTCAGCCGAGCGGATCCGAGCGAAACGGCTACTGTTGCGTCATGCGGAACCAGGACGCGGGGAACGCAACGCCCAGTCAGGTGCAGTCGGTCGACCGCGCGATCAGTGTGCTGGAACTGCTGGCGCGCAACGGGGAAACGGGGATCACCGAGATCGCGGGCGAACTCGGCGTGCACAAGTCGACGGCCTCCCGCCTGCTGAGCGTCCTGGAGAACCGCGGCCTCGTCGAGCAGCTCGGCGATCGGGGGAAGTACGCGATCGGCTTCGGCGTGGTCCGGCTCGCCGGCGCCGCCACCGGCCGCATGGACCTGGCGAAACTGGGCAGGCAGACATGCCAGGGCCTGGCCGAGGCACTCGGCGAGACGGTCAACATCGCGATCGCCGACGACGGGGTCGCGATCAACATCAGCCAGGCCCGCGGCTCGGCCGCGATCAGCACGCAGAACTGGACCGGCCAGCGCACCCCGCTGCACGCGACCTCCAGTGGGAAGGTGCTTCTCGCGTACATGGGCGATGTCGAGCGCAAACGCTTGCTCCGGCGGAAACTCGAACAGTTCACGCCGCGGACCATGATCGACCCCGACGAGCTGACCGCGGAACTGGAACGCGTCGCCGAGGACGGGTACGCGGCCTGTTTCGAGGAGCTGGAGCTGGGGATGCACGCGGTCGCGGTGCCGGTGCTCGGCCCCGGCGGCGATGTCGTCGCGGCGATGAGCGCTTCCGGTCCGTCGTACCGGCTTTCGAAGCAGCGGGTGCGGCAGATCGTGCGGCCGCTGGCGGAGGCTTCCGCGGATCTCTCGGCTCAGCTGGGGTACTTCGCTGAGTGATGTGACCGCGCGGCCTCGGCAATTAGTCACCTAATTGCGACACCGTCGTGCGCTGCACGCCCCCTCGACCGTCGCAATTAGGTGACTAATTGCGGGGATAGCGCGAGGGTTGAAGAGGGCGACCGTTTCGGGCTCTTGACAGCGCGCCCGCACGTGCCGCACTTTGTTGCTGAAGACGGAACACCGTGCACCGTACGCAACAGCGCCTGTCACCCCGATGCCCGCGTGTCCATTGTGGACACCCTGGGCAGGCAGGAGGTTCCCCTCACCATGGCCCCCAGACCCCGCGTGGTCGTGATCGGCGCCGGCATCGTCGGCTGCGCGATCGCCGACGAACTGACCGAACGCGGCTGGACCGATCTCACCGTGCTGGAGCAGGGCGACCTGTTCACCACCGGCGGGTCCAGTTCGCACGCCCCCGGTCTGGTCTTCCAGACCAACGGCTGCCGCACGATGACCGGATTCGCCCAGTACACCGTCGCCAAGTACAGCGCGCTCGACCTCGACGGGCGGCCGTGTTTCCGGCCGGTCGGCGGGCTGGAGGTGGCCACGACGCCGGAACGGCTCGCCGATCTCAAGCGGCGGCACGGCTGGGCGACCGCGTCGGGCGTCGAAAGCAGGCTGATCGAGCCGGGCGAATGCGCCGCGCTGCATCCGCTTCTCAATCAGGCCAAGGTGCTCGGCGGGTTCCACATCCCTTCGGACGGCCTGGCCGAACCGCTGCGGGCGGCCGAGGCGCAGGCCCGCCGCGCGATCGGGCGTGGCGCGAAGTTCCTCGCGCGGCAGAAGGTCGTCGGCGTCGAAAGCGCGGGCGGCCGGGTCACCGGCGTCACCACCGAGACCGGGAGCTTCCGCGCGGACATCGTGCTCTCGTGCGCCGGGATGTGGGGGCCGCTGCTCGGCGAGTTGGTAGACCTCGCGATCCCGCTGGTCCCGATGGCGCACCAGTACGCGCGGACTACTCCCCTGCCAGGGCTCGGCGGCGCGACCCGGCCGATCCTGCGGCACCAGGACGCCGACCTCTACTTCCGTGAGCACGGCGACAGGATCGGCATCGGCGCGTACGGGCACCGGCCGATGCCGTTGCCCGCCAAGGAGATCGGCGCCGGTGAGGGCATGCCGTCGGAACTCGCGTTCACGCCCGCGGACTTCGAGGAGTCCTGGGCCGCCGCCGTCGACCTGCTGCCGTCACTGGGCGACACCAAGGTCGAAGAGGGCATCAACGGCCTGTTCTCGTTCACTCCGGACGGGATGCCGCTGCTGGGCGAGCACCCCGGGCTCGACGGGTTCTGGGTCGCTGAAGCCGTCTGGATCACGCATTCGGCCGGTGTCGCACGGGCGATGGCGCGCTGGCTGGTCGACGGGCAGCCCGGCGCGGACCTGCACGGCTGCGACCTCGCCCGGTTCGAGCCGGTCCAGCTGGCCCCGGACTACGTACTGGCACGCAGTTGCCAGAGCTTCGCCGAGGTCTACGACGTCGTCCATCCCTTGCAGCCCATGGAGGAACCGCGTCCGCTGCGGACGAGCCCGTTCTACGAGCGGCAGGCCGGGCTCGGTGCGTTCTTCCTCGAAGCGGGCGGCTGGGAGCGGCCGCACTGGTACGAGGCGAACGGGAATCTGCCCGAAGTGGAGAGCGTCCCGGCGCGCAACGACTGGGCCGCGCGTTACTGGTCCCCGATCGGCGGCGCCGAGGCATTGGTGGCGCGGCGGCGGGTCGCGATGTTCGATATGACGTCGCTGAAACGCGTCGAGGTCACCGGCCCCGGGGCGTTGCCGTTCTTGCAGACGATGACCACGAACCAGCTCGACAAGAAGCCGGGTTCGGTCACCTACACGCTGTTGCTCGGCGAGGACGGCGGCGTGCGCAGCGACCTGACCGTCGCCCGGATCAGCGCCGAGCGGTTCCAGGTGGGCGTCAACGGCAACATCGACGTCGACTGGCTCCGGCGGCACCTGCCCGGTGACGGCGCCGCGCAGATCCACGAGACCACGCCGGGAACCTGCTGCATCGGCCTGTGGGGGCCGCTCGCCAGGGCCGTCCTGCAACCACTGTCCACAACGGACTTCTCGCACAAGGCGATGGGCTACTTCAAGACGAGACAGGCGTACGTCGGCCAAGTACCGGTGACCGCGATGCGACTGTCCTATGTGGGCGAACTCGGCTGGGAGCTGTACACGAGCGCCGACCTCGGCCGCGAACTGTGGGACACGCTCTGGGAAGCCGGGCAGGCGCACGGGATCATCGCCGCCGGACGGGACGCGTTCTCCAGCATGCGGCTGGAGAAGGGCTACCGCCTGTGGGGCACGGACGTCACCGCCGAGCACGACCCGTACGAGGCTGGGCTCGGATTCGCCGTCCGGATGGACAAGGGTTATTTCATCGGGCGGGACGCGCTGGCCTGCCGATCGGCGGAAACGGTCACCAGGAAACTGACCTGCCTCACCGTCGACGATCCGTATTCCGTCGTACTCGGCAAGGAACCGGTGTACGCCGACGGCCGCCCGGCCGGATACGTCACCAGCGCCGCCTACGGGTACACGGTCGGCAAGAACATCGCGTACGCCTGGCTTCCGGCGGAATTGTCGGTGCCGGGCAGGCCGCTGGAGATCGAGTACTTCGGCGAGCGGATCCCCGCCGTCGTGGCGGACGAACCGCTGTTCGACGCCGGTATGACCCGGATCAGGAGTGCCGCATGAGCCATTACGACGTCATCGTCATCGGCCTCGGCGGCATGGGCAGCGCGGCCGCGTACCGGCTCGCCCGGCGAGGACAGCGCGTGCTGGGCATCGACCAGTTCGCGCCGGTGCACAACCTCGGGTCCAGTCACGGCGGCTCGCGGATCACGCGGCAGGCGTACTTCGAGGATCCCGCGTATGTCCCGCTGTTGCTGCGAGCGCACGAACTGTGGGACGGGATCGAACGCGACTCCGGCCGGAAGATCTTCACCCGCTGCGGCGGGATCATGCTCGGCGGCCCGGATTCGCGGACGGTGTCGGGAAGCCTCGCCAGCGCCCGGCGATGGGATCTGCCGCACGCGATCTGGGACGCGCCCGAAGTCCGGCGCCGGTTCCCGACGATGAACCCCACCGACGGCGAGATCGCACTGTACGAGGAGAACGCCGGGTTCGTGGTGCCGGAAAGCAGTGTGGCGGCGCATCTCCAACTCGCCGCGCGGGCCGGAGCGGAATTGCGTCACGAGGAGAAAGTCCTTTCGTGGCAACAGACGTCCACCGGTGTCCGGGTCGGGACGTCGCAGAACTTCTACACGGCCGAACAACTGGTGATCTGCCCGGGCGCCTGGGCGCCGCGGCTGCTCACCGAACTCGGGATCGACTTCACCATCGAACGCCAGGTCCAGTACTGGTTCTCGCCCTCGGGCGGGGCGGAGCCGTTCCGCGCGGAACGGCATCCGATCTACGTCTGGGAGGGCCAGGAAGGCCGCCAGTTCTATGGTTTCCCCTCGCACGACGACGCCGGGAGCGTGAAGGTCGCGTTCTTCCGCGGCGGTCGGACGTGCACGCCGGAGACCATCGACCGGACGGTGCACGCCGAAGAGGTCGACGAGATCTCGGAGTTCGTCGGGCGGAAGATGCCATCGCTGCCCGGCGAGTTCCGGCGCGCGGCGACCTGCATGTACACGAACACCCCCGACGAGCATTTCGTCATCTCCCGCCATCCCACCCACGACCGCGTGGTGGTCGCCTGCGGGTTCTCCGGGCACGGCTTCAAATTCGTGCCGGTGGTCGGCGAGTTGCTCGCGGACCTGGTGGTCGACGGCGCCACCGATCAGCCGATCGCCCTGTTCGATCCCGCCCGGTTCGCCGGAGTCCCGAGATGACGAGTCTCATCCCGACACTGGGCGGCGGCTACTACACCGATTCCGAGATCTTCGCGGCGGAGCAGGAAAAGATCTTCGAGCGCGGCTGGTTCTGCGCGGTGCGTTCGGCGGACCTTCCGTCGGCTGGTGACTTCCGGACCATCCACATAGGACGGGAGAGTGTCATCGTCAGCCGGGGCCGGGACGGCGGGCTGCGGGCGTTCCTCAACGTCTGCCGCCATCGCGGGGCCCGGCTGTGCACGGAAGAGACGGGCACGGTGAAACGCGCGTTCCAGTGCCCGTACCACGCGTGGACGTACGGCCTCGACGGAAAACTGATCGCGGCGCCGAATCTGGCGAACCTGCCGGACATCTCCCGCGCCGAGTACGGGCTGCATACGGTGCACCTGCGGGAATGGCTGGGTTACGCGTGGATCTGCCTCGCCGCGGATCCGCCATCGTTCGAGGCCGACGTCGAAGGCGCGGTGCGGGAGCGGCTGGGCGACCTGGAATCGATCGAGCGCTACGGGCTGGACGGGCTTTCGGTCGGGCGGCGGATCACCTACGACGTCAAGGCGAACTGGAAACTGATCGTCGAGAACTTCATGGAGTGCTACCACTGCGCGACGATCCACCCGGAACTGACCGAGGTGCTGCCGGAGTTCGCCGACGGGTACGCGGCGCAGTACTACGTCGGGCACGGCGCCGAATTCGGCGAGGACGTCGACGGGTTCACCATCGACGGCGGTTCGGGCTTCGAGCGGCTCGACGGTGTCGTGAGCGAACAGGACAGGCGGTACTACGCGATCACCATCCGGCCGCAGGTGTTCGTGAACCTGGTGCCGGACCACGTGATCTTCCACCGGATGTACCCGCTCGCCCCGGACCGGACGGTCGTCGAATGCGACTGGCTGTACTCGAAGGAGGTCATGGCGTCAGGCCGGGACGTTTCGCGGTCGGTGGAGTTGTTCCACCGCGTCAACGAGCAGGACTTCGACGCGTGTGAACGCTGCCAGCCCGCCATGGCGTCCCGCGCCTACCGCGGCGGTGGGGTGCTGATGCCGTCCGAGCACCACATCGGCGAGTTCCACACCTGGCTACTCACGCAACTCGGCACCTAGTTGCGATCCTCACGCTCGCGAAACATCGCAAGTAGGTGACTAGTTGCGGAGGAGTTCGGTAGCCAGAGCAGGGGTGTCGACACCGGCGGCGCCGTCGAGGACGTGCCAAGGCGCGAGCCAGCCTGTCGCGGCGAGTTCGTCGTAAACCACGGAGCATCGCTTCTGGAGCGCGTCGTCGGTCTCGAAGGAATCGCGGGCGCGGTCGGCGTCGCTCTCCGCCCGGCGCTGCGCGCGTTCGGCGGCCACGTCGGTGGTGACCCGCAACAGCAGATGCGCGACCGGCACCGGCAGGCCGAAGCGGTCGATCTCCAGTTCCCGCAACCACCGCACGAACTCGCCGTCCGCGCCCTGGTGGAGCCGGGCGGCGCCGTACGCCGCGTTCGACGCGACGTACCGATCGAGCAGCACGACGTCGTGATCGGCGAGACGGGCGCGGATCTCGTCGGCCGCGCCCCGGCGGTCGAGCGCGTAAAGCATCGCCATGCCGTACACCGAGTCGGCGAGGTCGCCGTGCCCGCGGTGCAGCGCTTCCTTCACGAGGTCGGCGTGCACGCTTTCGCCGTAGCGCGGGAACGCGATGGACGTGACGCTCGCTCCGGCCGCGTTCAGCGCACCGGTCAGCGCGTCGGCGAGCGTGCGCTTGCCGGCGCCGTCCAGACCTTCGATCACCACGAGTCGTCCCACGTGCACAGGATATGGGCAGCACCGCGAAGCGGTTCCGTTGAGGGCGGTGGCGGGGGCATGGATGGATAAGAGGTAGTGGTCGACCGGCGGGCCAGACGGGTCAGCTCACGTCCGGCCCACCGGTCCGCTAGGGGATGCGCCGCTTCGAGTGCAGGAAGAAGCCGGCGATACCGATGAGGAGCAAGCCGCCGCAGATCAGTAGCGGGACGAAGCCGGTGTCCTGCGCGTCGGGCGCGGGGCCGCCGTCGCCGCGAGGCATCACTTGGGCGTTGTAGCCGCCCGCCTTGCCCTCTTGGGCGTACGGCGAGCCCGCGAGGATCGCGCCGTACCGGCCGGAGACCGTCTTCTGGTACTCCGCGAGGGTGGCCGAAGCACCGGCCGCGTAACCGCTAACGCCTGAGTCGAGCAAGGTCACCTTGCCGTCGCGCAGCGCGTACCAGGCGTCGACCTGGGGTTCGTGGAGCAGCGTCGCACCGGCGGGCAGCCTCCGGGCCAGCGCGCTTTCCCGGTCACCCGAGGCGATGTTGCCGACCCGCCAGGAGCCGTCGTCGCCGCGGACCGACCAGACGGTGGCGGTCTGCCCGTCGGACGCCGTCACCGGGACGGCGACGTAGGCGAGTTGCCCGGCGACCGCGCCGTCACCGGCGACGAAATCCCTCGAAAGCTCGTAAACCGGGAAGGATTCGTCGACGACACTCACCGACGGCGCGTGACTCGAACCACCCGTCTGAGTGAAGAAGCGGCCGATCTCGGCACGCAGCGTGGGGTCGTCGGCAGCCGCCTTCGCGGCCGCGAGATCTTCACCCGACAGTTGGTCCGCGTGCGCTCCGGGCGCCGACAGCAGCAGTGCGACCGCGACCAGCCCGGCGAGCCCGAGGAACCGCCGCGCGCTCATCGCCGGATCCCGGTGAGCGTATGGGTCCAGGTGAAGGACTTGTTGTCCGCGTAGAAGTCGTAGGTCGACCAGTTGTAGCGACTGCCGGTGGGCAGTGGATCCCCCCACGAGACCCACTTCCGGCCGAGGTCGGAGCCGTAGAGCACGTGCGTGTGCCCGCCGCCAGAGGCCCAGCCGACCCGCGTCTGCACGGGACGGCCGGAACCGGTCTGCTCCCGGACGGCGGCGTACCCGATGCGCCCCTTGACGTACTTCCCCGGGTCCGAGAAACCGAGCTTGCCGAAGGCGTGCCGGACGTCGCCCAGCGTCCCCGGGCGGTCGGCGCACTCCCGGCGACGCTCGTCGTGAGCGATCCGGCAGAATTCGTTCTGGGCGATGGTCACGCCGTGGCGTGCCGCGATGGTGGTGCCGGAAGCCACCCAGCACCACTGGGACTTTTCCTGCACCTGCATGGCGATGGGGTTCTGCCGGTCGGACGGCGAGGGCACCGCGCTCGCCGGGGTCTGGATAGCCAGCCACGCCGCGACACTCGCGGCGCCGGCGGCGCAAACCCTCCTCGAGAACACAGGCACAACGGGCCTCCTGGTCACCATGGCGAACCAATGTGGTCACAACGGTGAACAGCAGGCTCACACAGAGCAAGATGGGCACTCGGCGGAACGGACCGTTCCGGGGCGTTTCCACACCCCGGAACGGTCACTCTTCCGGGGTCAACCACCCCGAACGGGGGACGTAGTGTTCACAGTGCGCTGCTAACGTGAACGTTCCGCGGTGTTCACGCTCAGCGCACACACTGGTCTGGTGAAGGGACGAGCGGTGACACGAGACGGTGTCGATGCGTTCTCGGCGGGAGAGCGTGCCTCGAACGGAGCTGATTCGTCCTCGGCGGGAAGGCTTGCCTCGGACGTGGACACCCCGACGATCATCGACGGCACGCGCCGTCAACCGCTCGAAGCCCTGCCCAAGGAGCTGGTCGAGGCTCTGCGCAGCGGCGAATTCCACCACGCGCTCCGGCAGGCGATCGCCTATCGCGGCCTCTCCCTCGCCCGGCTCCGCGCGCATCTCGGGCTCCGCGGCGTCCAAATCGGACAGTCGACGTTGAGCTACTGGCAGCGCGGATTACGCCAGCCGGAGGTACCCAAGGCGCTCCCGGCGGTCCGCGCGCTGGAATCGGTACTGCAACTGCCCGCGGACGCGCTCGTCGTGCTGATCGGGCCGCGGACGACGCGGGCACGCGGACACCAGATGGCCGCGTCGTTCCACGACATCCGGTCCGGTGACATGGGCTCGATCGTCGACCAGCTGCTGGCCGAACTCGGCGCGTACCCGTCGTCCAACCGCTACAACGCCGACCTCGAGATGCTCTCGGTGCACGACACGATCACCTTCGACGCCGCGCACCGGCAGGTCGGCCTGCAGACCCGGCTGGTGTGCCGGGCGCGGCGCCACGGCCCGGACCGGTACGTCACGGTCTACAACGGGGATCCCGGCTGCAATATCGCCGACGTCGAGCTGATCACCGCCGAGGGCTGCCGCGTCGGCCGGATCCGGCGCAACGCCGATGCCGAGACGATGGCGACCGAACTGCTCTTCGACCGGAAACTCGCCGAGGGCGAGATCCACGTGTTCTGCTTCGAGGTCCGCGACGACTCCGGCACCGCGTCGCCCGGGTACTTCCGGATGCTGCGGGACCAGTGTTCGAGCTACCTGGTGCAACTGAAGTTCGCGCTCGGCGCGCTGCCCGCCCGCTGCACGCGGCAGTTCCGGACACGCGACGACGCCGTTCCCGTCGAGTCCGAAGAGCTGCCGCTCGACATGGGCGGCGTCACCAGTGGTTTCTTCAGCGACGCCGGGCCGGGACTGGCCGGCATCGAGGTCGAGTGGCGCTAGCGCCACGCAATTAGTCCTCTACTTGCGGTGGCCCCGTGCGCGTGAAGGCCTCCTTCCCTCGGCTGAGTCGAGGGAAGGGGGCCTTCACGCGGGTCCCGCGAGGGCTTGGCCGGTACGTCAGTACCGGTAGTGGTCCGTCTTGAAGGGACCTTCGACGTCCACGTCGATGTACTCCGCCTGGTCCTTGGTCAGCTTCGTGAGCTCACCACCGAGCGCGTCGAGGTGGATCTTCGCGACCTTCTCGTCGAGCTTCTTCGGGAGGCGGAAGACCTCCTTGTCGTACTCCTCGTGCTTGGTGAACAGCTCGATCTGCGCGATCACCTGGTTGGAGAAGCTGTTCGACATCACGAACGATGGGTGCCCGGTCGCGTTGCCCAGGTTCAGCAGGCGCCCCTCGGACAGCACCAGGATGCTCTTGCCATCAGGGAAGACCCACTCGTCGACCTGCGGCTTGATGTTGATCCGCCGGATGCCCGGGTAGCGCTGGAGGCCCGCCATGTCGAGCTCGTTGTCGAAGTGGCCGATGTTGCCGAGGATCGCCTGGTGCTTCATGCGCGCCATGTGCTCGACGAGCACGACGTCCTTGTTGCCGGTGGTCGTGATGATGAGGTCGGCCTCGCCGAGGACGTTCTCCAGCTTCTTGACCTGGTAGCCGTCCATCGCCGCCTGCAACGCGCAGATCGGGTCGATCTCGGTGACGATCACCCGCGCGCCCTGACCGCGCAGCGATTCCGCGGCGCCCTTGCCGACGTCGCCGTAACCGCAGACGACCGCGACCTTGCCGCCGATGAGGACGTCGGTGCCGCGGTTGATGCCGTCGATCAGCGAGTGCCGGATGCCGTAGCGGTTGTCGAACTTCGACTTGGTCACGGCGTCGTTCACGTTGATCGCCGGGAACAGCAGCTCACCGGCCGCGGCGAGCTGGTAGAGCCGCAGCACGCCGGTGGTGGTCTCCTCGGTGACACCGAGGATGCCTTCGCCGATCTTGGTCCATTTGCCGGTGTCGGCCGCGACAGAGGCGCTCAGCAGCTGAAGGAACACGCGGAACTCGTCCGAGGTGTTCTCGTCCGGCGAGGGGACGACGCCCGCCTTCTCGAACTCGGTTCCCTTGTGCACCAGCATGGTGGCGTCGCCGCCGTCGTCGAGGATCATATTGGGACCCTCGCCGTCCCAGGTGAGCATCTTCTCGGTGCACCACCAGTACTCCTCCAGCGACTCGCCCTTCCAGGCGAACACCGGCACGCCCTTGGGCTCCTCGGTGGTGCCGTGCGGGCCGACGACGACAGCCGCGGCGGCGTGGTCCTGTGTGGAAAAGATGTTGCAGGAGGCCCAGCGCACCTCGGCACCCAGTGCGACGAGGGTCTCGATCAGGACCGCGGTCTGTACCGTCATGTGCAGCGAGCCCGAGACCCGGGCTCCCCGCAGGGGATACACCTCGGCGTACTCACGGCGCAGCGCCATCAGGCCCGGCATCTCGTGCTCGGCGAGGCGGATCTCCTTGCGGCCGAACTCGGCGGCCTCGAGATCGGCGACGGCGAACTCGATGCCGTTGCGGGTGTCGTGCCGCTTGGCAACGCTTTCGGGGGTCATATGCGCGCTTCCTCCAAGGTTGGATGACAACAGAACAGTACCGTTGTCGGCTCAAAGCCCACTGAACAGTTTGGAGGCCTTCACCGTGGTCATGCCGGGTCCCGATACCCGCGTCGTCGAAATACGCGTACCCGGGTTAGTGGGCACGAGCGGTGAAAGTCTGCTGGATTCGACGTCGGTGGTCGACGTCGCGGGCGACGGGATCGGCAGGCTGATCCGGCCGTCGGACCGGCTGCGCCGACCCGCTCCCGGTCCGGTGCTGCCCGCGCTCGGTCGTTCGATCCCGCGCATCCTCGAAGGCTACCTGTGGAGCGGGATGACCTCCGGTGGCGCGGCGAAGGCGACTTGGGCGCTGCTGTTCCCGTTCTCACTGGCGAACGTCGCGCACTGGATGCTGCCGCCGGTCCCGGAGGGCAAACGGTTCGCGGCGATGCTCGGCACGGCGTGCCGGGCGATCCTGCGAGTGGCCTCGCTGCTGCTGACGATGCTGCTGATCAGCCAGCTCGCGGTGGTCTCGCTCGATCTGTTCGCCGCGCAATGCCTCGCACCGAGTTCACCGTGTCTCGCGGGCGCGCCCTCGTTCCTGCGGGATTTCGCGCCGCTGCGGACGGCGATCGGAGTGGTGCCGCTGCTGGCGCTGATCTTCGTGCTCGACCGAATCCCGTCGTCGGACTGGCGGTCGCGGAACAGGTTGCACCGCGTCCACAGTCCGGCCCCGCTGCAACCACAGGACATGCCGCGGACGCCGGGCCTGCGCACGCTGCACACCGTCGCCGCCTTGACCTGTGTCGCGCTTCCGTTGCTCGGCGGGCCGTTCCGGCTGCCGACGACGACGTTCGACCTGGTCGTCTGGATCTGCGCGCTGGCTCTCGTCCTTGCCGCGCTGGTGGCGTCGACGGTCGGTTTCTCGGCGGGCCCGGTGATCCGCGGCGGGCTGATCGCGCTGGCGGTCGCACTGGTCGGGATCGCCGTCGTCCGCCGCACGCCGCTGCCCGCCGGGCTTCCGGGCGGCGGGCTCGGCGGCGCGGACGGGACGGTCGAGGCGCTGGGCGCGGCGATGGTCGTGGTGACCGTGCTGTTCGCGCTGCTGCTCATCCCGTCCGCCCTGCTCGGCCGGTCGACTTGGAAACACCTGCCGCACCGGTTGCGGCCCTGGCTCGGCGGCTGGGCGGCGGCGCCGGTCGTCGCGCTCGCCGGTCTGCTCGGCGGCGGCTTCGGCGCGGGACTCGCGGTCGCGCTGCGGCAACTGGTCGGCGCGAGCGATCTCCGGCTGCCCGACACCTACGTCCTGGTGACCGTGCTGTGGGGCGCCGGGCTGGCACTCGCCGTCGTCCTCGGCATTCTGGGCTTCGCGGTGGCCGTCCCGCTGCGGCGGCTGCGGCGCGGCGTCCCGAAGATCGTCGCGCTGATGGAGATCGGCAAGGCGCAGGAAGAGGAGGCCGCCCGCGTCTGGGCCCGTGCCTCGTGGGAACGCAAGCATCTGCACCATCTCGCGCTGGTGGTCGCGCTGGCGATGGCGGCGGGCGGCGGCGCTCTCCTGGTGCTGCGCTTCGGTTTCGGGCAGCTGCCCGGCTGGTTCTCGACGCTGTCGGGGATCGGCGTGTTCGCGCTCGGCGCGCTGGCGGCGGGGCTGCTGCGGGTCGTTTTCGCCGCCGCGACGACACCCAAACGCAGCCGTCACCTCGGCGCGCTGGCAGATCTCGTGTGCTTCTGGCCGCGTGCCGCCCATCCGACCGTTCCGCCGAGCTACGCGCTCAAGGTCGTCCCGGAACTCGCGGACCGCGTCAAGGAACATCTGGCCGATCCGGGCACGCGGGTCGTGCTGTCCGGGTACAACCTCGGCAGTCTGCTGACCGTACTCGCGGCGGCGCGGGTGATCGCCGACCTCCCGCCGGAGGACCGCGACCGCGTCGGGCTGCTGACCGCGGGCTCGCCACTGCAATGGGGCTACCAGCGGGCCTTCCCCGCGATGCTGCCGCAGGCGCAACTCTCGGACCTGTACAAGGATCTCGACGGCCGCTGGCGGGCGCTGTGCCGCGGCACGGACATCTTCGGCGGCGGCGTCACGACGTGGCGGCATCGCGTGGTGGCCGGGAAACTGCTGGGCGACGGCTATCTGCCGGGCGGCGGAACGGGCCCGCTGGCCGCGGAGGCCGACGAGCAGGGCGTCCTGGTGCTGGGCGGCGATCACTGGCTGCCGGACCCGATGCGCGGACCGACCGGGCGGCACCGCTGGGCGCCGGGCGTCCTCAAGCACACGGATTACGTCGTCGACGCCGAATGGGACAACGCCGTCGCGATGGCCGCCGGACTCGGCCGCCCCCGCCCCACGAACCCTTGGGGCGAGCAGGGATCGCTGTTCGGGGACTTCCCGCAGATGCGCTGAAGGCCCCCTTCACGAGGAAGAGGGCCTTCAGGCATCAGCTAGCTTCAGTCGGCCTTGCGGCGCACACGCAGCAGGACCAGGACACCGGCACCGGCCAGTACCAGCAGGCCACCGGCCCACAGCAGCCAGGCGTTGTCGAAACCGGTGTCGGCGAGGCCGCCACCGTTGCCGCCGTTACCGCCGACGTTCGGGGCGGGAACCGCGGTGCTCGACGGAGCCGAGGTCTCGGACGGCTTGTCCGTGGTGGTCGGAGCGGTCGTCGGCGGCTTGGCCGTCGAGGTCTTCGTCGGCTCGCTCGGCTTCGGCTGCTCGGTCGGCTTGGTCTTCTCGCCGCACGCGTACCACTTGTCGATGTTCGCCTTGCTGCCGTCGCGGTTGAACGGCGCGCGCAGCTCGGTCCACGGCGGGGTGTCGCCGAGCTTGCGCTTGCCCGGCTCGTAGACGTTGTAGCCGTCGTCACCACCGAGGACGACGATCGCGGTCACCTTGACGCCTTCGCCGAGGCCGGTGATGTTGAGCCGCTTCTCACCGGCGCCACCGGTGAACTTGAAGTCCGAGTCGGACAGGGCCTTGCCGCCTGCCTTGACCTGTTCGCATTTACTGATGTTGCCGGGGATCGGCTTGGCGCGGTCGTCGTCGGAGTGGCAGGCCAGCGCCGAGCCGGCGGTGCCGAGCAGGGCGGCGGTCGCCAGTGCGACGACGGTGACGGCGGAGCGGACGCGCCGTCCGGACATGATCTGCATTCAGAGCTCTCCTGTACCGATCGGGGGACAAACGAGCAAAGCGCGGTGCCTCTTTTGAGGGACGAAGGTCAACTCGCGGTGCTTCTACACGAGCTCCGTTCACCCGTCAGGGTGAGGCAAGAGACCGGACGCTATCGCACACCGATTTCACACCGAAACCGGGGCCCCCGACAAAGCGGCCCACCATCCACAGAGGAATGGTGGGCCGCCGAAACGAGAATGATCAGTCCGAAACGGACGTCGGAACCTCGCCCTTGTTCTTCTTGCCGAGCAGCGAATTACGGCGGCTGTAGGCGAAGTAGATGACGACGCCCAGCGCCATCCACGCCAGGAAGCGCAGCCAGGTGAGAACGGTCAGGTTCAGCATCAGCCAGACGCAGGCGATGATCGCCAGGATCGGGATCACCGGGACCCACGGCACCCGGAAGGCGCGGGGCAGATCGGGCCGGGTCTTGCGCAGCACCAGCACGCCCGCGGAAACGAGAACGAAGGCGAAGAGCGTGCCGACGTTGACCATTTCTTCCAGTTTGTCCGCCGGGAAGAACGTCGCCGCGACCGCGACGAGCGAGCCGACCACGATGGTCGCCCGCTTCGGCGTGCCGTTCTCCCCGGTCTTCGCCAGCCCACGCGGCATCAGGCCGTCACGCGACATCGCGAAGATGATCCGGATCTGGCCGAGCATCAGCACCATGACGACGGTCGTCAGACCGGCGAGGGCACCGACGGAGATGATGTTGGCCGCCCAGTCGACGCCGTTGGCCGAGAACGCGGACGCGAGCGTCTTCTTGCCGCCGTCGCCCGCCGAAGTGGCGAGATCCTTGTAGTTGACCATACCGACGACCACGAGCGACACGGCGACGTACAGCACCGTGACGATGGCGAGCGAACCGAAAATGCCCCGGGGCACGGCCTTCTGCGGGTTGCGGGTCTCCTCGGCGGTGGTCGCGACGATGTCGAACCCGATGAACGCGAAGAACACCAGCGACGCCGCGGCCAGCAGACCGAAGACGCCGAACGCACTGCTGCCACCACCGGCGACCAAGGAGAACAGCGACTGGTCGACCCCGGTCGCCGCCGACTCCCCGGCGGGCTGGGCGTCGGGGACGAACGGGGTGTAGTTCGAACCCTTGATGTAGAAGATGCCGAGCACGATCACGAACAGCACCACCGCGACCTTGATGCCGGTGATCACCATCGAGAATCGCGACGACAGCTTCGTGCCGACCGCGAGCAGCGTGGCCAGCACGAGCACCACGAGCAAGGCACCCCAGTCGACCGGGATGGGGCCGATCTCGAACGTCGTCTTCGTGCCCTTGCCGAAAATGTAGGAGAGCACGGTTTCGAGGTAGGCGGACCAGCCCTTCGACACCGCGGCCGCGCCGACCGCGAGTTCCAGGATGAGGTCCCAGCCGATGATCCACGCCATGAACTCGCCGAACGTGGCGTAGGAGAACGTGTACGCGCTCCCGGCCACCGGAACGGTCGACGCGAATTCCGCGTAACAGAGGGCGGCCAGCGCGCAGGCGATGGCCGCGAACACGAACGCGAGCGAGACCGACGGCCCCGCGAAGTCACCGGCCGTGCGGGCGGTGAGGGTGAAGATCCCGGCCCCGATGACGACCGCGACACCGAAGACGGTCAGATCCCACGCGCTCAGGTTCCGCCTGAGCTTGGTCCCAGGCTCGTCGGTGTCCGCGATGGACTGCTCGATGGACTTCGTACGCCACAGACCGTTTCCGGGCACCCTTGACCTCCTACACCTGACTGCGGTTCAAGGGACCCTATCGCCCGGCACTGACGGGAGCGCGGTGGGAGAGCAACGAAGTATGCGGAGGTCGCGACGGTAATCGGCGGAGTACGGACAGTTGCTCCGGAAGGCAGTCGCGGGGCCTTCGGTCCAGGCCCACGCTTTCCGGCGCTCTGGTCGCCAGTACATGAAGGTCCCCTTCCTTGCGCCTAGCGCCTAGCGTCCGGCAAAGTCGAGATCTTGCAGGTCAGGTGGCTATTCGCCGCCTGCGTGAGGCTGACGATGAAGGAATCGGGACGTTCAGTGTCCCCATTCCTTCACCGTCAGCGGGCACACCGGTTGCGGAGCCCCCCGAGCGGGGAAGAATCCGGACGTTCAACGTCCGAAATCCTCCCCGCTCGACCCTTTCAGGCACCAGCGATGCCAAGCCCGAATTACCAAGAGCAGCACTGCGACTTTCCCGGGACCCTGCGCCTAGCGCAAGGAAGGTCCCCTTCATCTACTGGGGAAGGTGTGAAGGTCGCGTTTCCTCGGCTGAGCCGAGTGAAGGGGGCCTTCACTCGCCATCGTTGTGACTGGTGGGGCCTCGTGCGAGTGTTCCGAGCCCTTCACGGACCGCCGGTCCCGACCCAGCCGCCGTCGGTACCTAGAACAGCCCTTGGCCGTAACCCGAAACGCCATTCACGACCACCCACACATGCCATGAACGGCCCGTTACTTGCAAATTTTGCAAGTAACGGGCCGTTCATGGCATCGGGAGTGGCTCAGGCCAGCGAGCGGTCCAGGTCCGGCTCCAGGTAGATCAGCTTCGCCGTCGGCACCTTCGCGCGCACACGCGCTTCGGCGTCATCGATGGCTTGAGCGATATCGGCGGTCTCCAGCCCGGGCACCAGCGCGAGCTTCGCGGCCACCAGCATCTCGTCCGGGCCGATGTAGAGGGTGCGGATGTGGATGACCCGCTCGACCTTGCCCGCGGCGAGTTCGTCCACGATCGTGTCGAGGTCGGGCTCGGAGGCGCCCTCGCCGATCAGCAGGCTCTTCATCTCGATGATCAGGATGATCGCGATGACGCCGAGCAGCAGGCCGATCGTCACGGTGCCGATGCCGTCCCACACCGGATTCCCGGTGACGACCGACAGCCCGACACCGGCGAGCGCGAACACCAGGCCGAAGAGCGCGCCCGCGTCCTCCAGCAGGACCACCGGCAGCTCGGGCGTCTTGGCCTGGCGGATGAACGCCCACCAGCCCGCGTCGCCCTTGATCTTCTTCGACTCCTGGATCGCGGTGTAGAAGGAGTAGCACTCCAGTCCGATCGCGACCACCAGGATGCCGACCGCCACCCACGGCGAGGTCAGCGCCTCCGGCTCGCTGATCTTGTGGATGCCCTCGTACAGCGCGAACACCGAACCGAGGCTGAAGAGCATCAGCGCGACGATGAACGAGTAGAAGTACCGGTCCCGCCCGAAGCCGAACGGGTGCGTGCGGGTCGCCTTGCGCTGCGAGGTCTTCTGACCGAGCAGCAGGAGACCTTGGTTCGAGGTGTCCGCGAGCGAGTGCACGGACTCGGCGAGCATCGAGGACGACCCCGTGATGAGGAAGCCGGTGAATTTCGCGACCGCGATGCCGGCGTTCGCCACGAGCGCGGCGATGATCGCCTTGGTTCCGCCACCTGCAGACACGTGCAACTCCCCAACTGGTGTCCCGATATGCCGGGTTCGAAGGCTAGCAGTGCAGATGAGCCTCGTGGCGCCGGGCAGGACAGGTCACAGAACTGTCGGTACCCCTCGCTAGGGTCGCCCCTCTCATGACCTGGGGAGGTGCCCGTGCCGCGATTCGGCGTGCTCGGACCGTTGACGATCGAAAGCCCGCCCGGGCGGCGCACGACGCCGCGCGGCGATCATCAGCGTGCCCTGCTGGCCGTCCTGCTGCTGAACGCGAACTCGTCCGTCCCGGTCGACGCCCTGGTCGAGGCCCTCTGGCCGGAGACGCCGCCCAAGTCGTACTCCTCGAATCTGCACACGTACGTCTCCCGTCTGCGGGCGCGGTTCGAGGGGCTGGAGATCGAGCGGGATCCGCGCGGCTACCGGCTGGTGGTCGAGCCCGCCGACCTCGATCTGCTGTCCTTCCGCGAAGCCGCCGCGGCGGGGAAGGCGGCGGCGCGGGCGGGCGATCCGGCGGTGGCCGCCGGGCACTATCGCCGCGCGCTGGCGGAATGGCGCGGGCCGGTCCTGTCCGGACTGCACGTCCCCCGGCTCGACGCGGACGTCGCCCGGCTCGAATCGGAACGCCTCGCCGCCTTCGAAGACTGTGTCGACGCCGAACTGTCCGACGGCAGGCACGGCGAACTCACCGGCGAACTCCAGGCGATGATCACCGAACATCCCCTGCGTGAGCGGCTCGCCGCGCAGCTGATGATCGCGCTGCACCGCGCCGGGCGGCAGGCCGATTCACTGGCCGTCCACCGCGAGCTGCGCGCCACCCTCGTCGAGGAACTCGGCGTGGAGCCCGGCGCCGAGGTCCGCCGCGTGCACGCCGCCGTGCTGCGCGGTGAGGATCCGGTGCCGTCCGCCAAGCCGGCGCCGATCTTCCCGATCTGCCAGCTGCCGCCGGACATCGCGGATCTCGCCGGTCGCGAGCACGAGATCGCGAAACTCTCTGGGCTGCTCGGCGAAGGCACGGGCGTCCCGGTCGCGGTGATCACCGGCGAACCCGGCGCGGGCAAGTCCACCCTCGCGGTCAGCACCGCGCACCGGCTCCGCCGGTCCTTTCCGGACGGACAGCTGTTCGTCCCGCTGGCGGGCGCCTCCAACCCGCGCGAACTCGCCGACGTCCTCGGCGACCTGTTGCGCGCGCTGGGGGTCACCGGTCCCGCCATCCCGGACGACGTCGAGGCGCGGGCGGCGGTCTATCGCGGCCGTCTCGCCGATCGGCGGGTCCTCGTGGTGCTCGACGACGCCGCGAGCCCCGAGCAGGCCCGCGCGCTGCTGCCGGGAACGCCGGGCAGCGCCATCCTGATCACCAGCAGGCAACGGCTTTCCGGGCTCGCCGGGGCGAGTCGCCTCCACCTCGCCCCGCTGTCCGGCGCCGAAGCGATGACCCTGCTGGAGCGGCTGGCCGGGCCGGATCGGGTGGACGCCGAACGCGCGGACGCGGAGCGCATCGCCAAAGCCTGCGGCAATCTCCCACTGGCACTGCGGATCGCCGGCAGCAGGCTCGCCATGCGGCCGGGCATGCCGCTTGGGAAACTCGCCGGGAAGCTGGAGGACGAGGTCTCGCGCCTCGACGAACTCCAGGTCAGCGATCTCCAGGTGCGCGGCAGCATCGCGTTGAGCTATCAGGCGCTGAGCCCGGCCGCGCGGCGCGCGTTCCGGTTGATCGGCCGCTGCCGCACCCTCGACCTTCCTGCGTGGGCGGTGTCGACCCTCATCAACGACACCGCCGACGAAGAAGCAGAGGAGGCCATCGACGAACTCGTCGAGGCCAGCCTGCTCGAAGCCACCGGTCTCGACCCGACGGGTGAGCAGCGGTTCCGCGTGCACGACCTCGTGCGCGTGTTCGCCACGGAACTCGGCCGTGAACTGGAGACCCACGCCGAGCGGGTGGCCAGCGTCGCGAAGGTGTCGGACGCGGCACTGTGCCTCGCCGACACGGCGGCCCGCCGCCTGCCGAGGACGGTGCCGATGCCGTTGTCGGATCAGGACGTCCCCGCGCAGCCGCTGCCTGCCGAACTGGTCGAGCGGCTGCTGCGTGACCCCGGGACGTGGTTCTCCGTGGAGCGGGCCAACCTGGTCGCCGCCGTCTCGTCGCTGTGTGCCGTCGGCTGGCGGCGAAAAGCGTTGCGGATACTGGAAAGGCTGAGCGCGTACCTGTACCTGCACAGCCACTACACCGACATGCGGACGGCGTACGAGACCTTGCGCGACGCCGCTCGCGAAGCGGACGACAGGCATATCGCGGTCATCGCCGAAGCGAACCTGACGGTGTTGCTGCACGCTCGTGGCGAGTACGAACGCGCCGTCGAGGGCTACCGCGAATGCTCGAAGGAGCTGGCGGAGCTGGGCGACAGTTCCGCGCAGGCGTGGGTCGAGACGAATCTGGCGCGCTGTCTCGTCGGCCTCGGCCGGGCCGGGGAATCCTTGCACGCGGCGACTCAGGCCCGCGAACTGTCCACTGTGGAGGAAACCGGGCCGGGAGCGTACGCGCGGCACGCGGAGTCCGCGGCGCTGCACCGGCTCGGCAAGATCTCCGAGGCGCTGGAGATCGACCGCAGGATCCTCGCGCTCGCACGGGAATGCGGGGACGAACGTCAGCTCGGCGTTGCCCTGCAAGGACTTTCGTGGTCGCTGATGCTCGACGGCCGCCAGGAGGAGGCGCTGGAGACGATCGAAGAATCGGTCCGGGTGCTGCGCCGGACGACGGCGAAATCGGCGCTGGCCAAGTCGTTGCGCACTCAGGGCGCGATCCTCGCCGGTGCCGGGCGGCGCGTCGGCGCAGTGAAGGCGTATGAGAACGCGCGACGGCTGGCGGGTGCGCTCGAAGAACGGCCGCGGGAACTTTCCTGCACCCGCGCGATCGCGGCGAGCTGGATCGGCGACGGCCGGGCCGATCGCGCGATTCCCGTGTTGCGCCGCTGTCTCGACGAATTCCGTGCCATGGGCGGGAAACCCGCGACAGGCCTCACCCTGCACGTGTTGCGCCGGGCGTACGAGGCCGTCGGGGAAACGAAAGCGGCCGAGGCGGCGGGCGAAGAGGCGAAGCGATTGGAAGTCCCCCACGACGCCAACGCTTCGACCCTCGTCCGGCTGCTGTTGTCGCTCACCGAACCCGCCCCGGCCTGACCGGGGGGTGCCCGACCCCTCAGACGAGCACCTCCCGGAAATCACTGTGCGACGAGCCGTGGCGCCCGCAGGTCGGCGGAGAACCAGGCCAGCGTGATCACCAGCACGCCGTTGGCCGCGACGTCCCACACCGGCGGCGAGGCGGGTTCGAGACGCGAGACCGCGAACACGTTGAGCAGACCGGCCACGGTCAGCATCACGCGAGTGGGCTGCGCGCCCGTGACCAGCAGTGCGGCGGTCAGCAGCACCTGTGCGCCGAGCGTGACCAGCACGACCAGCGGAAGGTTCAGCCTGCTCTCCGCGTCGGTGGCGAGGTCGTGCAGACCGGAGCCCGCCGCCTTGACGGACTCGATCGCCTCACCGGCGAACCCCGCCAGTGCCTGCGCCGAGACGACCAGGTCCTGACCGTCCGGCAGCACCAGCACCCGGTCGACGACCGGGACGAGCGCGGACACGACCGCGATTCCGAGCGTGGCGAGAAGGGCGGTGGGGCGCACGGAAACCGGCACCCGGTAAGCGCGTCCGCTCGCCGCGTCGGGATGGGATGTCACTGCTGCCTGCTCCTTGGCTGTCGACGTCCGGGACGAGCCGACAACAAGCGCCGGGTCACCCCTTCGGGCGATAGTTGCGGAACCCACCACACGGAACGCACACACTTCGACCAAGCCCTCACGCAATTCGGCACCTGCTTGCGGTACTTGCGCGTGCAAATACCGCAAGCAGGTGCCGAATTGCGGAAGAGTGGGGGGGGGTCAGCAGGTGCCGGCGGTGGCGCGGAAGACCTGGGTGCGCTCACCGGAAAGCGGGCGGACGCGGACGGCGGGGTCGGCGGCCGGGAGCCACACCGATTGGCCACGGCGGAGTTCGACCTGCTCACCGTCGTCGGCGGTCACCAGCAGGGCACCCGCGGTGCACAGCAGGATCTGCGGGCCGATGTCGTGGACGGCGACCTCGCCGTCGTCCCCGGCCTCCCACTCGATCCGCGACAGCTCGAACTCCGGCGCGTCGGTGTGGTACACCGACATCCGCGCCTCCTCTGTGCCGCTCTGCACCGGCATCTCGCCGCACGCGAAGTCGACGACGCGCAGCAACTCCGGCACGTCGACGTGCTTGGGGGTCAGCCCGCAGCGCAGGATGTTGTCCGAGTTCGCCAGGATCTCGACCGCGGTGCCGTGCAGGTACAGGTGCAGGTTCCCGGCGGGAAGGTAGATCGCCTCGCCCGCGCTGAGGGTGAGGCGGTTGAGCAGCAGCGCCGCGAGCACGCCCGCGTCCCGCGGATGCGACTCGCCGAGTTCCAGGATGGTCCGGCATTCGACGTCGAACTCGCCGCGTTCCTGGACGTGTTTGACGCACGAATCGAGGACCTCGGGCAGCAGTTCGTCGAGCGCGGCCTGCGGCAGGGTGATCCAGGTGGTGAACAGCGCGCGCAGCCCGGCCGGATCCGGCTGGGCCTCCAGCAGCACCGCGTACTTCGCCAGTCCTGGCGTCTCGATCGCCTTGAGCAGCGAGATCGTGCGTTCCGGGTCGCGGAAGCCCGCGAGCGCGTGGAACTCGGTCAGCGCGCAGACGAGTTCCGGCTTGGCCGTCGGATCCGGGTAGTTGCGGTTCGAGGCGTCGCGCGGGATCCGGGCCGCCTCCTCGCGCGCGTACCCCTCCGCCGCCTGCGCGGCAGACGGGTGCGCCTGCATCGAAAGGGGCTCTTCGGCGGCGAGGATCTTCAACAGGAACGGCAGCCTGCCGCCCCAGCGTCCGGCGCAGCTCGTGCCGAGCTGGCCGACCGGATCGGCTTCGACGAGCTCCAGCAGGCTCCGCTCGGTGCCATCCGGGCCGATGACGTGGGACGGGTCGCCGGGGTGGGCGCCCATCCACAGTTCCGCCTCCGGGTGCGGCGCCGGCACCGGACGCCCCAGCAGCTCGGGGATCGTCGTTCTGGACCCCCACGCGTAGGGCCGCACGGCATTGCGCAGCAGCTCCACTGTCACCTCAACTCCTCGCCGGGCACGGGTGGTGCCGGCCCTCATTTCCTAACGTCGCGCGCGGGGCTCACGCCGGTGCGGGCGTGTACCTCCCGGCGCCGCCGATGCTGCCGACGGCCAGCCCCAGATAGACCGCGGCCAGCTCGAAACGCAGCGCGAGAACGGCCGCACGCACGATCTCGTCCGTTTCGATCTCTTCGGCCGGGGCGATCACATCCGCACCGGGTAGCAGGTCTTCCGCCTGGTAGCGAGCCGCCTCCGAGGCCGGCCCCGTCCGAATCGAGAGGAGCAACACCCTCGGCGTCGAGCCGACCCCCTCCTCCGGGTCCGCGAAGATATCGCGATCCACGCTCCCGGACAACGCCGCCCGGCGCAAAGCAGGCCTGGCCAGCGCCTGGCGGTAGTCCTCCACGTCACAGACGAGTGCCGCGTGGGCGGCGAACGCGTGGGCGGCGTGCTCGCCGACGGCGACCGCGACCGGGTCCAGCCCCCACAGCAGCGGCTGGCGATCGGCCACCATCAGCGCCATCGCCTTGGCCGGGTTCGCGAACGAGTCCCTGGCCAGGTAGTCCTTCTCGGCTTCCGCGTCGAGATGGTCGGCGAGCTGCTCCAGGTCGGCGACCAGCAGGCCGAGCGCGTTCGCGGTGAGCAGAGCCGCGGCGAGCCCGCGCGGGAAGGCCATCTCCGGCGGGACCGGGAGCCTCGGCGTGAGGATCAGTCCCTTGCCCGCGACGGCGGCCGCGACCGGGCCCTCGCCGGGAGCGGACAGCACGACGGTCGCACCGAACCGGGCGGCGCGCTCCAGCGAAGCGGCCAGCTCACGGTCGCCGGCGTCGTCCGTGTGCGCGAAGACGACGTCGAGCGCGCCGATCCAGCTGGGCACCACCTCGGCGACGACCACCGGCACCGGGCAGGCCGGGGTCAGCAGCGCGGCGACCAGCCTGGTCAGCGTCCGGCTGACCCCTGGCCGGTCGATCAGCACGAGCGCGCGCGGGCGCCCGACGTCCAGCCGATCGCTCAGCTCGATTTCTGCCGCGGCTTCGGCGGTCGCCCGAACCTGGGCGCCCGCCATCGCCGCGGCACGGAGGAGCCCCGCGGTGTCGGCCTCGGCCAACCTCGCGGGATCGTCGAGCAGGGAATCGTCAGGGGCCGTCGGCATGGGCGCCATCCGGGTTCGTCGGCTCGGTGGCTTCGTCCAGCAACAGTACCGGGATTCCATCACGGACCGGATACACCCGACCGCACTCCGTGCAGGTGAGCGCGTCGGCCTCCGGATCGGCCGTCGTCCCCGTCCGCAGTGGTGCGTGATCGGGGGACGGGCAGGCCAGGATCTCCAGCAGCTGTGCGTCAAGCGTGACGGCCATGCTCACTCCCTACCTGTGGGACATCTCTATGTGTGTTTTCACGACACATTCGTTACCCACGGACAATCGCCAATACGTCTTCGGTCAGCGCCCGGACGGCCTCGGCGTCGGCGGCCTCGACGTTCAGGCGGAGCAGCGGCTCGGTGTTCGACGGGCGCAGGTTGAACCAGCCGCCACCGGGCAGCTGCACGGTGAGCCCGTCCAGTTCGTCGATTTCGACGCCGTCGCGCGCGCCGAAGGCGTCCTTGACCGCGATCATGCGCGCGACCTGATCGTCCACGGTCGAGTTGATCTCGCCGGAGGCCGCGTAACGCGAGTACTCGGCGGTCAGCTCGGACAGCGGGCCCGACTGCTCGCCGAGGGCGGCGAGGACGTGGAGCGCGGCCAGCATGCCGGTGTCGGCACGCCAGAAGTCGCGGAAGTAGTAGTGCGCGGAGTGCTCGCCGCCGAAGATCGCGCCGGTCTTGGCCATCTCGCCCTTGATGAACGAGTGCCCGACCCGGGTGCGCACCGGCTTGCCGCCGTGTTCGGCGACGATCTCCGGCACCCCCTTCGACGTGATCAGGTTATGGATGATGGTGCCGCCCGGCTCCTTCTCCAGCTCACGGACCGCGACCAGCGCGGTGATGGCGCTCGGCGACACCGGCTCGCCGCGCTCGTCGACGACGAAGCAGCGGTCCGCGTCGCCGTCGAAGGCGAGGCCCGCGTCGGCGCCTTCCTCGCGCACCTTCGCCTGGAGGTCGACGATGTTCTTCGGGTCGAGCGGGTTGGCCTCGTGGTTCGGGAAGGTGCCGTCGAGCTCGAAGTACATCGGCACGACCTCGATGGGCAGGCCCGCGAAGACGGTCGGGACGGTGTGGCCGCCCATGCCGTTGCCCGCGTCGACGACGACCTTCAGCGGGCGGCTGCCCGACAGGTCGACGAGCTTGCGCAGGTACGCCGCGTAGTCGGCGAGGACGTCCTTCTCGGTCACGGAGCCGCGCTGGCCCGCGAAGGCGGGTACACCCTGGTCGACGGTGTCGCGGATCTCCGCGAGACCAGAGTCCTGGCCGACCGGAGCGGCACCCGAGCGGCACAGCTTGATGCCGTTGTACTTCGCCGGGTTGTGGCTGGCGGTGAACATGGCGCCCGGCAGGTTCAGCGAGCCGGACGCGAAGTACAGCTGGTCGGTGCTGGCGAGGCCGATCGTCACGACGTCGAGGCCCTGCGAGGTCACGCCGTCGGCGAACGCGGCGGAAAGCTCCGGCGAGGAGTCGCGCATGTCGTGGCCGATGACGATCGCGTCCGACTCGGGTTTGATCAACAGGGCGAACGCCGAACCGAGGTCGCGGACGAGCGCCGCGTCCAGCTGCTCACCGACCACGCCGCGAATGTCGTAGGCCTTCACGATGCCCGAAAGGTCTGGCACGCCTGCTCCCCGCCAATAGTCTCGTTACAACGCCCTCTGGCGCCCCGAAAGCCTACCGGCGAGGTCTCGCGTCAGGCTCGGCCGGGCAGGACGCGCAGGTGGCCGCGCCTGCCCGACGGTCCCTCGGGTTCGGGGTCGGGCGCGGGCTTGTCGGAGCGGCCCGCTTCGCGCACGGCCTCGGCCAGCGCGGTCAGCTCGTCGGCGGACGGGTCGGGAGCGGCGAAGGCTCCCTCGTGCCGGACGACTTCCCATCCCTTGGGCACGGTGAGCCGGAGGGCGTGGGCTTCGCAGAGGTCATAGGAGTGCGGCTCGCTCGCGGTGGCCAGTGGGCCCACGACGGCGGTCGAATCGCTGTAGGCATACGTGAGCGTGGCGACAGCGGGTTCGAGGCAACCCGTTCGCGAACACTTTCGTACGCTCCGCACGATCGAGAACGATAGCGCGTCGCGGACGCGGCGTACCGGCGACACGCGCTTCGACTCGCCGAGCGCGTACCCTTCGGTTCGTGGCGACGGCTCGTGATTCCCGACAGCGACGGCGGATGCGCCGGGACCGGCACGGCCGGGGCCTGCGCGGAGCGCTGTATCCGTCGACCCTTCCCGCCGCCGCTAGCAGGGCGGAAAGGTTCGACGCACTGGTTTTGGACGCGCTCGAACCGATCGAAGCGCGGTGGCGGCACGAGCTGACGAAGCTCGACGTCGCCGTCGACGACGTCCCCGAAGTTCGCTCGGATGGCGCACCGACCGGAGTGGACGGCGTGCTGCACGACGGCGCCGTCCCGCTCTCGCGGCTCGTGCCCGCCGGCGTCGACCGCGCCGGACTCCCGACGCGTGCCCGCATCGTCCTCTACCGCCGCCCTCTCGAAGCACGCGCGAAGGACCCGGGCGAACTCGCGGAACTCGTCCACGACGTCCTCGTCGAACAGGTCGCTGGCTACCTCGGCGTCGAACCAGACGTCATCGAAGGCGACTAACCCCCGCTCACTCGCCGCTCTCCGCGCAGCCCCCGCCCTTCCCCGGGGGGCGTCCCCAGTCCAGCGTATCGGCTAGGACCGACGGGACCTGGGGAAACGGGCTCGGAACGCGAAGTTGTCCACAAGGGGATCGGGCTGTGGACAACTCGGTTCTGGTGGCACTGGCGAGCCGTGGCGTGTTCCCAATGTCGCAGCGCGGAACGCCAGGGCGGGCAAGCGCGCGGCAGACGACCATGTGACCTAGAGAGGTCGCCGCCGCGTAGGCACCGCGGTCAGCAGCGTGAACAGCACCGCCGCGATCTGCGCCAGCAGCAACAGGTTCCGCGTCGTGCCTTGGTGCTCCACCACCACCTCCGAAGGCGTGGGAGGCACCGAGACCGCCACCTGGTGGCCCCACGCCCGCACGATCGGCACGGCCTTGCCGTCCACGCTCGCCTGCCAGCCCGCCTCGAACTCCGCGGCCAGCACGAGCAGCCGCCCGGTCGGGCCTTCCGAGACGCGCACCCGCACGTCCGGCAGCCCGGCCTGCACCGGCGCCACCCCTGGCGACACCCCCGGCGCGCCCTTCCCGGTCACGGCCGCCTGCGCCAGTTCCGGCGAGATCAGCGCCACCTGACCGCCCGCGGGCAGCAGCCGCAGCACCGGACGCCCGTCCGAGGTCGGCGCCGCCAAAACCACCAGATCACGCGCGAGTTCGACGAAAGCGCCGCCATCGGCACCACTGGGCAGCACGACGTACAGCACACCGGAAGCCGCGGCGGCCGCGAAGGCCTGCTTCATCGCGTCCGGCGAACCGGTCAGCAGGTCCCGGCGCCACGAGGCGAGCCGGTCGGCGCTGCCGGGTGTCGGCGCGAGTTCGTCGTCGCCGTAGAGCGGCAACCGTCCCCCGGTCTGCCGAACGGGCTCACCCACGACCAGAACCGAGCGCCCACTGGAAGCCAAGTCGAGAGAGGGACGCTCACCCGACCGCAGCGGGCCTTCCCGGCCGGCGACGACCGCACCGGTCGCCAGCGCCAGCAGCACGAGCACCCCGGCGACGGCCGTGACCTTCGCCAGCCACGGCGCCGGTTCGACCCTGGTCCCACCACGTTGCCAGGTGGCCAGCACCGTCCACAGCAGCCCCGCGCCGATCACCAGCAGCGGCACCCCGGCGAACCCGGTCGCGTGCGCGCCGCCCGACATCGGCGTCACCGCCACGAACCGCACCGCCACGAGACCGAGCGCGCCCAGCACGACGACCGCGACACCACCGCCCGCGCCCTTCGACGGCCGGACCACCAGCGCGACGATCGCGGCCGCGACCAGGACCACCCCGACCGGCCACGCGCCGGGACCGCCGGGGTCCAGCCCGGCGAGATCGGCGCCGGACGCGGCCGTCGCGCCGCCGCCGAGCCCGTGCAGCAACAGTTCCGGATGCCGCAGCAGCACACTCGGCCACGGCAGCAACAGCGCCAGCGGCAGGAAGACCACGATGCCGACCGACGCGATCCGCCGCGCGAGCCCGGTCGGCGAAGGCAGCACCACGAACCCGATCACCAGCCCGACCAACGCCAGCGCGTGCGCCAGCGGCGAGAAGGCGCAGATCAGCGCCAGCCCGATCGCGCTCAGCGCGGAAACGTGCAGCCATCGCGAATCCGCGCGGACCAGCAGCCCGACGATGCCCGCGATCACCAACGGCAGCAGCAGATGCACGACGACGACGTCGAGCCGCCCCTGCGCGACCGAAGCCGTGGCCGCGGGCAGCACGCCGTACGCCGCCGCGGCGACGGCACGCACCCAGCGACGCACGCGAAGGTGCCGAGTGGCCACGTACGCGCTCAGAGCGGCGAGCGGGATGTCACCGATCAGCAGGATCGCGACCAGCGCCGCGGGTCCGCCGATCGGCGCGAAGATCGCCCCGAGGATGCCCAGCACCGGCAGCGTCGCGGGCGCGGGACTCGCCGTCCCCCCGGCGATCGCGTGCCACGGCGCGAGATACGACGACCAGATCTCGCCGAGCCCGCCGACCGGCAGCAGTTTCCCGCCGAAGAGGTCCAGCCCGAGCCGGGAACCGTTGACCGCGAACGCGAGCGCCGTCAGCACGACGAGCACGATCACCGGCGGCGCGAACAAGGTCGCGCTGAGCACCCGCTTCCGGTCGACCTCGACGAACACGAGTTCCGGCTCCGGCCGCCGACCGCCGTCACGCGGCACCGGCGACGGTTTCAGCCCCTCTGCCACGGGCTTTTCGGGAACGGCGACAGCCACGACCGCGCTGGGCCGCCGCAGCCCCGTCCCCCGCGACCCGACCCCGCGCATCGCCCCGGCGGGCAGCGCGCCGGGGCCGACCGGACGATCTTGCCCGGCCTTCACCGCTTCCGGCGGAATCCAGGCGCCTTCCTGATCCGCGCTCTCCGGCACGGTCCCGAGGGCGAAATCCCGTTCGACGCCGCGTCGGACGAGGCCGACGACACCGGCGCGGACCGCGTTGCGCACGCGCGTCATCCGCCCGGTGAAGAGACCTCGGACGGTGCCGGGCCGGTCGGTCTTCCGGCGTTCGGCGCGGGCCGTGCGTAGGCCGCCGCGACCGCGCAGTAGGTACCAGGTCGCCGCGAGTTCCGCGCCCGCCTCGTCGGTGCGGCGCAGCAGCAGGAACGCGAGCGCGCGCAACAACGCGAACAGCGGGATTCGAATCAAGCCGAACCAAAACGACAACGGGGAGCAATTGACGAGGAACACCCGGAGCCCGTGCGCGCGGTTCGCCGTCGCGAGGGAAAGGCCGAGCACGTCCGGTTCCCGCTGTCCGGTGCTGAGCGCGCGGGCGTGCCGTAGCCGCGCCGACGGCACCGAAAGCACGCGCCCGCCCGCGGCGTTGGCCCGCCAGCCGAAGTCGAGATCCTCGCGCAGCAAGGGAAATCCGGGGTCGTAGCCGCCGAGGTCGTGCCAGACTTCGCGCCGCACCAGTGATCCCGCGCTCGGCACGGCGAGCACGGCGGTGGCGGTCTCCTCGGGCGAGATCTGCTGCCGGTGGCCGATGGCGTCGGTCGACAGCCCGGCTTCGACGATCAGCCGCGGGTCGCTCCAGTCCACCGCGAGCGGACCAAGCACCGTCGCCGCCGGCTCGTTTTCGGCCGCTGTCAACAGGTTCTCGAGACAGTCGGGTTCCGGCGCACAGTCATCGTGCAGCAACCAGACCCAGCCGCCGGGATCACCCCAGCGTTCGACGGCGTGCTCGACGGCCTCGCCGACCGCGGCACCGAAGCCCACATCACTCGAAAGCGTGAGGATTCCGTCAAGGACCGGCGCCTCGCCCGCGACACCTTCGGCCGCAGCGGCGTCGGTGAGGATTCGCGCGGTCCGGTCAGTGGAACCGGTGTCGACGGCCAGCACGTGCCGGGGCCGGACACCGCTGCGCCGCAGCGCGGAAAGCGCCAGTGGCAACCAGTTCTCGCCGTTGTGACAGACCACAATGGCCAGAACGGGGGCCGTACGCGGCACAGGTGACGCGGCAGTGCGAGACAACGGGCACTCCAGATGTGGCGGCGACGTCGAGTGCCGCCACCCTACGACGCGACCCTGTCACCCGTTGGTGGCCCCACTATGTGGATGCGGAGCAGGAAGCGATCTCCGGCGCACTGACGGTGCCGGAGATCGCCGTCACACGGCTCGTTTCTTCAGTTTCCTACGCTCACGTTCGGAGAGCCCGCCCCAAATACCGAACCGCTCGTCATGTGCGAGGGCGTACTCGAGGCACTCGTCCTTGACCTCGCAACCGAGGCAGATCCGCTTGGCTTCGCGGGTGGAGCCGCCCTTCTCAGGGAAGAACGCCTCCGGGTCCGTCTGCGCGCAGAGGGCCCGTTCCTGCCAGTCCTGCTCTTCCGCGGAGGCATCGTCGAAAAGCTCGGTGAGATCGCCCAGTTGCTGCTCCGGGACCTCACCCCAACCCACGACTTGCCCCCATTCCCTTCCATCTGCTTCCAACCGCACGTCCGCCTCCTCGCTATCCACGCACTCCCCAGGCTGGCGGTGTTGAAACACCATCCGCCGCCCCCTTCCAGCGACGAATGACATCACTGTGATTACACCCGTGTAGTGCGGTCAGGTCAAGCGGAGTAGCGAGTTCGGGGGATACCCGCGCGCGGGAGCGCAAGGGGACACGCCGAGAACTTCACATCGGGCATACGGAAGACTGGTGGGGTGCAGAGATCAGCAGTGCGGCCAAGCCCGATCTTCCTCGGCATCCTCGCGGTCACCGTCCTGGGCGGTGTACTGGCGGCTTTCGGCGAAGAGACCATGATTTTCACGCAGCAGTACGACGTGCTGACCATCGCCGGCGTGGTCCTGCTCGTCGCCGGAGGCTGGGTGGCGTCACTGACGCTGCACGAGTTCGGCCACGCGATCGTGGCGTTCCGCGGCGGCGACCACAGTGTCGCCCACAAGGGTTATCTGTCCATGGACGTCCGGAAGTACACGGATCCGGTGCTGTCCATCGTCCTGCCGTTGGTATTCCTCATCATCGGCGGCATCCCACTGCCGGGTGGCGCGGTGTGGATCGAACACGGGCGCCTGCGGTCGCGCGGGGTCCAGTCGTGGGTGTCGCTCGCCGGGCCGCTGAGCAACCTCGCCGTCGGCGTCGTGCTGACCCTCGTCGTCGCGCTGGTCCCGATGTCGAGCGGGCTCGTGATCGGGCTTTCGTTCCTGGCGCTGCTTCAGATCGTCACGTTCATGCTGAACATCCTGCCGATCCCCGGTCTCGACGGCTGGGGCGCGATCGAGCCGTATCTTTCGCCCGGCGCGCGTGAGTTCGGCGCGAAGGCCCGGCCGTGGGCGCCGCTCGCGCTGTTCGCCATCCTGTTCGCCGTGCCGGGAGCCAGCTCGTTGCTGTGGCAAGCCTCTTACACGATCTTCGACTCCGTCGGAGGGTTCACGCGCGCCGCCCAGTACGGCCAGGACGCGTTCATGTTCTGGAGGTAGTTCAGGTGCCGTCGGGGTGCTCGGTGAACCACTCGTGCGCCCGCTTCCAGACCCGTTTGAGGCCGGACCGCTCGCCGAGGTAGTCGCCTGCCATGCCGACCACCGGCAGTTTCCCGAGCGCCCGGTGGAAAAGACGGCCGCGAGGCCGCTTCTCCAGTTCGCCGACGATGCCCAGCAGCCCCCGGCCGAGTCGCCACAGCGTGCCCGCGGCCGCCTTCAGGGTGATCTTGCCGTGCTTCTTCTTCGACTCGTTGAGTTCTTCGGTGAGCTTCGCCGCTTCGTCGTCTTCGGCGGCTTTGTCGTGTTCGGCATGCTTGCCCGCTGCGAGCGCCGGGTCGATGTCGCGTTCGAAGAGGACCCACGCGATCAACCGCACCCGGGCGCCGACGTCGGTCACGCCGTACTCCCCCGCGATCGCGCACAGCAGGATCCCTTGGGACGCGGAGCCGAGCGCGTCCTGCACCGGCAGCCGGTCGGCGAGCGCGCCGCCGATCCCGGGGATCGCGGTGACCAGCGCGGTGACCCGGCCGACCCGGTTCACCCACCAGGAGGTCCGCTGGTAGTTCGTCATCTCCGCCCAGGCCGCGGTGCCGGGCACCTTGACCGAGGTGATCCCGTCGAGCAGCTTGTCCTTCAGTTTGGGCTCGACGCCCTCCAGCGCGTCCTCACGCCGCCCCCTGGCCTGAAGGCCGAACGGATCCGCGTCACGCAGCGCGTCCACCATCGGACCGCAGGCGCGAACGAACGGCCGCAGCACCGCCACGACCTGGCGATCCGAAATCGCTTCACTCATCTTTGCCTCCCTTGGCGGCCTTCGCCGCTATGCCAAGGCCTCCGCCCAGCGCCAGCGCGCCAGGCAAGGCCCCGCCGCCGATCAGCAGCAGCGCCCGCCAGTCCTGTACCAGCACCAGATCACCACCCGGGCCCGTCACGCCCATCCCGAGTACGACGAGTACCCAGACGAGCAGAGGAATCACCGAAAAGGAGGGCCGGACCACTTTGGCGGTCGTCCTCACCAACAGCGGTGTCGTGATCACGGCGAGTACGACGGTCACCGGGAACGGGGCATCGCCGAGTTTCGGCAACACGATTCCGTCGAGTCGCAGCGGGAGGAAGAACAGCTCGAGGAGCCCGAGCAGAAACGCGTCGAAGCACAGCAGTGCCAGCATCCAGCGCCGTCCCGGCGTCAACGGTTGTGACGGCACGGTCACTTCCCGAGTCCTCCGAACAGGTCCGCGGCGGCGCCCTCCGCCGGTCCGTTGGCGAGCACGAAGTACTCGTTCGGGGTGATCGGCTGCGCGACGTCGTTGCTCAGCGCGAAGTGGTCCGCGAGATGCGGCGGAGCGGGCACGCTGACCTGAGTCTCGTGCGCCCTCAGTGCGGCGGCCTTCGCCGGGATGTACGCGCCGACGTCGAGGACGGTCGTAATCGTCTCGTCCGGCGTCACCGGCAGTTCGCCGTCTTCGGGCACCCGGAACGACGAACGCCCGCGCAGCGCGGCGAGCCCGGCCGCGACGGCGTCACGGGAAGAAACCGTGTGGAACACCCGCTCGACCGATTCCGCCTTCGGCGCGGCGGCCATCGTGATCTCGTGCGCGCGGACGTGGTCGGGATGGCCATAACCCCCGAAAGCGTCATAAGTGACGACCACCCGCGGCCGCACCTCGTCGAGGATCTCCGCGAGCTGGGCCGCCTGCTCCTCGATGTCACCCCCGGAGAACGCGCGCGGATGGGCCGCGGAAGGCGTCCCGGCCATCCCCGAATCGCGCCAGCGGCCGATACCGCCGAGATACCGGTGCCGGGAGACGCCGAGCGCGGCGCACGCCGACGCCAATTCACCCGCGCGGTAACCACCGAGCTGATCGGAAGCCCACGAACCGAGGCCGCCGAGGGACGGCGGGATGATCTCGCCCTCCTCGCCGAGTGTGCACGTGACAACGGTCACGTCAGCGCCTTCGGCCGCGTAGCGCGCGATGGTGCCACCGGTGGTGATGCTCTCGTCATCCGGATGGGCGTGTACTAGGAGTAATTTGGGCCGATCGGAGATCACGGCTTGAAGACTAATTCGAACACGGCGCGCATTCCTTTATAGGGTGTCGGGAACGGAAGCCCCGAGCACCGACCTTAGTCGGGCGACTCTCGGTTATCCTCGCGCGAGTCACGGCCGATGTGCCGTGACCATATGTACCCCCACGAAGGGCATCTTGGTGAGCACTGAAGCAGCATCGTCGGACCTCGGCGGCGTGTCGGGTTCGGTTCTGTCCATCTCCGACCTGAGCGTCTCGTTCCCGACCGACGGCGGCGTGGTCGACGCCGTCAAGGGCATCGGATTCGACGTCAAGCCTGGTGAGATCGTCGCGGTGGTCGGCGAATCCGGTTCCGGCAAGTCGGTGACCTCGATGTCGGTGCTCGGGCTGCTCCCGAAGACGAGCCGGATCGCGGGCGAGCTCCGCCTCGGCGAGCGCAACCTGGCCGACCTCAAGGAGAAGGACCTCCAGAAGATCCGCGGCAACGAGGTCGCGATGATCTTCCAGGAGCCGATGACCGCGCTGAACCCGGTCTACACCGTCGGCTGGCAGCTGCGCGAGGCGCTCCGCTCGCACCAGGACATCTCGAAGGAAGCCGCCGACAAGCGCGCCATCGAGCTGCTGGAGATGGTCGGCATCCCGAACCCTCCGCTGCGCTTCAAGCAGTACCCGCACCAGCTCTCCGGCGGTCTGCGCCAGCGCGTCGTCATCGCGATGGCGATCTCGTGCGACCCGAAGGTGATCATCGCCGACGAGCCGACCACGGCGCTCGACGTCACCGTGCAAGCTGAGATCCTCGGCCTGCTGCGCAAGCTGCGTGACACCCTCAACACCGCGATCGTGCTCATCACGCACGACATGGGCGTGGTCGCCGACCTCGCCGACCGCGTGGTCGTGATGTACCAGGGCACCATCGTCGAGCAGGCGCCGGTGCGCGACCTGTTCGCGTCGCCGCAGGTGGACTACACCCGCAAGCTGCTCGCCGCGGTCCCCGTGCTCGGCCAGCGTCCCGAGGGACGCCGTCTTCTCGACGACAGCGGCATCTCCGCCGACAGTGAAGAAGCCTCGAAGATCGCCGAGGACATCCGGCTCGAGGACAGCGAACTCGCGGCCGTGATCGAGGAGAACGCGCCAGCGCTCGAGATCAAGAACCTCGTGCTGGAGTACCCCGGCCGCCGCGGCCAGGCGAAGAACCGCGCGGTGGACGACGTCTCGCTGAGCATCGCCAAGGGCGAGATCGTCGGCCTTGTCGGCGAATCCGGTTCCGGCAAGTCGACCGTCGGCCGCTGCGCGATCCGCCTGCTGACCCCGACCGCGGGCACCGTGTCGATCGCGGGCAAGGACATCACGAACATGTCCAACAAGGACCTGCGCCCGCTGCGCCGCTACTTCTCCATCGTGTTCCAGGACCCAGCGTCCACCCTCGACCCGAAGATGACCATCGGCGAGTCGATCGCCGAGCCGATGGTGCTGCACAAGTTCTTGGCGGGCAAGGCGCTGAACGAGCGCGTGGCGTCCCTTTTGGACAAGGTCGAACTCGGCGGCCACTACCGCAACCGGTACCCGCACGAGCTGTCCGGCGGCCAGCGCCAGCGCGTCGCCATCGCACGGGCGCTCTCGCTCGACCCGGCGCTGCTGATCGCGGACGAGCCGACTTCGGCGCTGGACGTCTCGGTGCAGGCGCGGGTGCTGGACCTGTTCCTGGACCTGCAGCGCTCGTTGCAGTTCGCCTGCCTGTTCATCAGCCACGACCTCGCCGTCGTCGACCTGCTTGCCGACCGCGTCGCGGTGATGCAGTACGGCAAGCTGGTCGAGGTCGGCACGCGTGACCAGGTGCTGCACTCGCCGAGCGAGGACTACACCCGCCGTCTGCTCTCGGCCGCTCCGGTCGCGGACCCGGTGTTGCAGGCCGAGCGGCGCGCGGCCTGGGAAGCGGGCAAGCTCGCCCCGGTGGCCGACTAGCCCCTGGAAGTACAGGAAGGCCCCCTTCCTCGCGTCCAGCGCAAGGAAGGGGGCCTTCCTGTACTTGGGGGCCCGCCGCGATTAGTCGACTAGTTGCGGGGGTCGGGGGCACCAACTCGAGTTTCGCGTGCTTGGAGAGCGAACTCACGTGATTGGACGGAGAACTCGCGTGATTAGGAGGGGAACTCGCGTGATTGGCCGGGCAACACGCCGCCGATCCGGCCGCACGCGTGTTCTCCGTGCAATCACGCGAGTTCGCCTTTCAAGCACGTGAGTTCGCCCTGCAATCACGCGTGACGCGTGCTTCGGTACCGCCCTCTCCCAGTCGCGCTGGAAGCGCGTGAAGGCCCCCTTCCCTCGGCTGAGCCGAGGGAAGGGGGCCTTCACGCGCTAAAGCAGGTGTTACGCCTTCATCTTCCGCTGCCGCGGGTCGAAGGCGTCCCGCAGGCCGTCACCGATGAAGTTGATCGTCAGCGAGATCAGCACCAGCACGATGAACGGGCCGAAGAACAGCGCAGGCCGGTTCTGCAGCTGGGCGTAGTTCTCGAGGATGACGCGGCCGAGCGAGGTGTCGGGTAGCTGCACACCCAGCCCGATGAACGACAGCGCGGCCTCGATCAGCACGGCCTGCGCGATCGCGAGGGTCGCGTTGACCGTGATGAGCCCGATCATGTTCGGCACCAGGTGCTTGAACACGATGTGGAACGTCCCGGCGCCGGACGCGCGAGCGGCGTCCACGAATTCCCGCTGGGACAACGACATCGCCTCGGCCCTGGCGATACGCGCGATGGGCATCCAGCCGAAGGCCGCCAGCACCATCGCGACGATGTACCAGGTACCGCCGCCGAACACCTTCGCCAGGATGGCGGCGGCGGCGATCTGCGGGACGATCAGGAACAGGTCCGTCACCCGCGAGATCGCCGAGTCGGTGAAGCCGCGCAGATATCCCGCCATGGCACCGAAAACGGTGCCGATGGTGGTGGCGACGATCGACACGATGAGCGCGATCAGCAGTGAGTACTGGGTGCCGCGCAGGATCTGCGACACCATCTCCTTGCCGACCTGCGTCGTCCCGAGCGGGTAGTCCCCGCTGGGCTTGGCGAAGGACGGGAAGGAGCTGTCCTCGTAGTTGTACGGCCAGAAAATCGGCATGATCAGCACGGTCAGCACCAGGAGCAGCAGGATCGCCGTGCAGATCATCGCCAGTTTGTGCCGCAGGAACTTGCGCAGGACCAGCTTGCCCTGACTACGCGGCTCGGGCAGGGCTTCAGGGGGAAGCTTGCCTTCGGCGGCGTCGTCCGCCGTGATGAGGGAGTTCAAGTCAGCCAACGCGAATCCTCGGGTCCAGGATGCCGTACATCAGGTCGGCGATCAGGTTGGCGATGATGATGCTCGTGGCGATGACCACCAGCCAGCCCATCATCACCTGCGGATCGCTCTTGGTGACGGCTTCGACGAGCAGCGTGCCCATGCCGTGCCAGTTGAATACCGTCTCGGTGATGATCGCGCCCGAGAGCACGGCACCGAAGTTGACGGAGAACAACGTGGTCACCGGGATCAGGGCGTTCCGGAACGCGTGCCGGAAGATGACCCGCCCGTTGGCGAGGCCCTTGGCCCGCGCTGTCCGGACGTAGTCGGCGTTCAGCGTCTCCAGCATCGAGGCGCGCTGGAACCGGCTGTACGCGGCGAAGCTGATCGCCATGATGGAAAGCGTCGGCAGCAGGTAAGCGCCTATGTAACTGGCGACGAACCCACCGGGACCGTCGAAGTTCAGGGATTCCGGGCTGGTGGTCCGGATCCAGGGGTTGCCGAGGACGTCCGTCAGGCCCAGATCGCGGACCCAGCCGTTGAACTCGATCGCATAGCCCTTCAGCACGATCGCGACACAGAAGATCGGCATCGAGAACAGCAGGAACGCCAGCGTCGTGGCGATGTAGTCGATGATCGAGTACTGCTTGACCGCCGCGATGACACCGACGAGAACGCCGAGGACCAGCGCGAGCAGTTCCGCACCGACGACGAGCTTGGCGGTGACCTCGAACGCGGCCATGACCTTCGGGAACACCGGGGCCAACGCGTTGCCCTGGGCGATCGAGATGCCCCAGTCGCCGGACACGAACGCGCCGAGCCAGTCGAAGTACCGAAGGACGATGTTCTTGTCGAGACCGAGCTGACTGGCGATCTGGTTCAAGGTCTCCTGACTCATGGCCGGGTTGCTTCTCAGCTCACCCAGCGGGTCACCGGTGCCGGCGACCATGATGAAACACAGAAAAGTCCCGACCAACAGGACGGGAATCGATATCGCCAGACGGCGAAGAATGTAGATCACCAGGTTCAACGAACTGCTCCTCTTCCGGGCCTGGTCGCCGTAGTGCTGGACCGGTCACCCGGTTGTCACCGTAGTGGCGGTAACCCTACGGTCAACAGCTACTTCCGGCGGGTAGGAGGGCCCGGCTTGTGGCCGGGCCCTCCTACCACCAGGATCGCGTGAGCGAGTGGAGAAAAAGCGGGGCTACGCCCTACTTCTTCTGCTCCCACTCGCCGACGTTCCACAGGACACCGTTGTACGACTGCATGTAAGTGCGGTCGATGCCCTTGAACGCCCACATGGACGGGGTCTGGAACAGCGGCAGCGTCGCGTACTCGTCCGCGATCGCCTGGTCGGCCTTCTGGTAGTTCTCCAGCTGGACGGCCTCGTCGGTGGCCTTGACGGCCGCCTCGAACGACGAGTCGATCACCGGGTTGGACAGCCCCTGGTAGTTCTGGCTGCTGTCGTCGACCCGGGTGATGTAGATCGACTTCTGCTCGGCCTTGAACGGAGCGGCGGACCAGCCGAAGAGCGCGACGTCGTAGTCGCCGGCCGCGAGACGGCCACCCTTCAGGAAGTTGGCGTCCGTTTCGTCGGTGATCTCGATACCGGCGAGCTTGGCCTGCGAGATGACGATCTCGACGGTCTGCGTACGACGGGCGTTCTGGTTGTGCGAGATCTTGAACGACGCGCGCTGGCCGTCCTTGGCGAAGATGCCGTCGGGACCCTTGGCCCAGCCGGCGTCGGTCAGCGTCTTGGCCGCGGCCTCGGCGCCCAGACCGGCCTTGCTGCTGTAGAGGTCCTTGAAGCCCTGCTCACCCGGCATGAACACGATGCTGTTCAGCGGGGTCGCGTCGGCCTGGACTTCCTTGAGCAGCTTGTCGGTGATCTCCTGGCGGTTGACCACCTCGAAGAACGCCTTGCGCAGCGACTTGTCCTTGAACATGCGCTTGTAGTTCATGTCGAAGTGCTCGAAGGTCAGCTGCGAGCCCGAACCGTAGGTCACGCCCTGAGCCGAAAGGCCCTTGAGGGTGTTCGCCGCGGTGGCGTCCGGCTGGGTCGACGCCGCGACGTCGATCTCACCGTTCTGCAGCGCGGTCGCCATGGCCTTGGTGTCCTCCATCGCCCTCACGACGATCTTCGAGGGGCCACCCTTGCCGCCGATCCAGAGCGGGTTCTTCTCCAGCGTGACGGCCTTCTGGTTGGCGTCGAACGCGGTGATCTTGTACGGGCCGGAGGCCGGCATGTTCGCCGGATCGAAGCCCTTGAACTTGTTCGTCCAGAAGTCGCCGGCCTTCGTCAGCTGGGCCGCGTCGCCGGTCGGCGCCAGCTTGGTGATGTCCTCGATGCCGGCGTTCTTCTCGATGATGTGCGCGGGCATGATCGCCGTCGAGTTGAACAGGCCCTTGTAGTCCAGGTACGGCTCGGTGTACTTGGTCTCGAAGGTCAGGTCGTCCTTGCAGGTCGCCTCGTTGATCAGCGAGTAGCCGGTGGTCGAAGCGGCGAGGAAGGCCTGCTTGCCGTCCGCGGTCTTCGCCTTGCCGCTGTGCGCCAGCCACGACAGGTACATGTCGTCACAGTCGAACGGCTGGTTGTCGGACCACTTGACGTTCGGCTTGATCTTGTAGACGACGGTCTGCGGCTCCTTGGAGGTGACCTCCCAGGAGTCGAACACGTCGTTGTTCAGCAGCACCTTGTTGTTGCCGTCGAGCACATCGGCGCCGGCGAGCACAGCAGTCAAGATGTAGGTGTTGTACGACGAGTTGGTGTCCGGGGTGTCGTTGTTGTAGCCCGAGTACCCGTCATCGATACCCACCGTGACGGTGCCTTCGTACCCCGGGGTGTCCGCGAGCTTGAAGTTTTCGCCGTTCTGCGCCTTGCCAAGCGCCATGGCCTTGATATCGGTCGACGACCCGTTCTGGTCGGAACTGCCGCTGTCGCCACCGCTGCATGCGCTCAGCACAAGCGCGGAGGCCGCGACCAGCGACCAGGCGGAGACTGCCTTGGACTTCCTCATGAAGTGTGCCCTCCTAGCACTGGGCTCCTGAGATCGGAACAGGACCCCACACCGCTCCGGTGAGATGGCCCGGAGCCTATGACACGCCAAGCAACACTCATTTGGCGCACTGCGGGTGCACGCTAGAAAGGAAATGCACGAACAGTCACCAGTTTAGGGGCGATCGTGACCAAAGGGTAACTTGCGGCTGACATCGAGAAATACAGTGGTCACCTTGAGGAATCAGTCAGCCACTCGAACGTGCCGAGAAAGGTCACCCTCCAGGGGTCGGCTCGGACTCGAATCGGCTACTTCGGACCCCTCGTCCAGTTCACCGCGGACCCGAAAGGGCCCACCATAGGAGGACCAGCGGTTACTCCGGAAATACCAGAGCCGATGGCGAGGGTATCGGCCAGCTGGAACAACGGAATGGCCACATTCCGGTGCCACAATTCCGGTTCCAGGGTCGAAAGCGTGTCGGCGACCGGCGTGGTTCCGGTCAGCGCGGCGTCGATCGACGGCTGCAGGGCCGGGTCGCAGAAGCCCAGCGGGTTCCCCGGGACGACCGCCTTGGTCTTGTCGGCGAGCTGATCGGGGCGGCAGCCGAAGGTCGACGCCAGCACCGACGCGACGTCCGCACCTCCCGTGACCTGGCCGATCACGGCGATGTCGATGCCGACGTTGCCCGCGCCCTCCGGCGTCGTCTGCTGCACCCCGTTGAGCACCGGCATGGCCAGCAGCGTCGAGAACAGTTCCCTCGGCTGCGGCGCGATCGCGTTGACCTCGATCCCCGCGGCCACGAGTTGCGCGGTCAACTCCTTGGCGATCGTCGCGTACGGTTCCTGCTTCGCGGGCGAGGCGACGACCAGCGAGAGGTTCTTCCCGTTCTTGCGCCAGGTACCGGCTTCCTTGGTGTACCCGGCGGATTTGAGGAGTTCCTCCCCCTTGACCGGATCGGGCGTCGACGGCGGGCCGGGGGCCGGGATCGTCGGCTGGAAACCGGTGGTGGACGGGACGCGGGCCTGGGCGTCGGCGCGGAGCTTGTCCGACGGACCGCCTTCCGCCGCCTCGGTGATCAGCTTGCCGCGGTCGATCAGCGCGGTGACGCCTTCGCGCACCTTGGGATCCGACAGCGTCGAGCTCACCGGTCGCAGCAGGATCTGCGCGACCGTGGGACGGGCGACCGTGTGCAGCTGGACGGCGGAACCCAGTTCGCCGAGCCGTTTGAGGGCGTTGCCGTCGGCCCTGGTCATCACGAACTGGTCGTTACCGCTGCGCAGGGCGGCCAGTGTGCCGTCCTGATCGGCCGCACGCAGCACGATCCGGTCCAGCGCGGAGGGTTTCTCCCAATAGCGCTCGTTGCGCTCCAGGACGACCTCTCCGCGCGCGGTGTCGAGTCCCTTGATCGAGTACGGCCCGCCGACGGCCGGGAACGTCGTCGCCAGCGCGCCCTGCCAGCCGTTCGGGGCGTCTTTGAGCAGGTGGGCGGGCAGGAGGTTGTTGAAGAGCGTCTGCCAGCCCGGATACGGCTTGCCGAAGGTGACTTCGACCCGTTTGCCGCCTTCACGCGACTGGATGTCGGAGATCAGCCGGTAGCCCGCGGCGCCGATGACGCCGGGCTGGTCGCGCATCGCTTCGCGGAGGTAGGCGAAGTCCTCGGCGGCGATCGGCGCGCTGTCGGACCAGGAGGCGTCCGGCCGGATCGTGTACGCGACCGTGAACGGCTGCTGCGAGACGACCTCGGCGGACTTCATCAGGTTCTTGTCGAGCACCACGCTGCCGTCGTCCTTCGGGCGGAACACCGATGGGAGCAGCAGCTGCGAAAGCGCCGACGTCACCAGGGAGGCGTCGGCGAGATTGTGCGGGTTGTAGCCGCCGAGAACGTCGTCGACACCCACGACGACCTGCGAAGGCGTCTTCGTGGTCGAGGTGCTCACCGGCGAGGCCGACGAGCTGACCACGGGTGGGGGCGGGGTGTTGCTGCAGGCGGCGAGGAGCACGGCCGCGCACGCCAATATGGGTGCCGCTGTGTTCGCTACCCGCACGCCTGAATCCTCCCGATTTTTTCCCTCGTCATGCTGCCACGGGGGCCTGTGCCGACGCAGCGAGATTCCCATATCGGCCCGGTCGACGCGCGACCGGAGGTGGTCCCCCGTTCGGTGGACGTCCGGGAGCGCCGTGAGGTTCCTGCTCAAGGCTCGGGAAAACGCTTAGCCCGGCGAAGTGGCCACCGTTAGCTTGCGTGAGTGACCAAACGCGCGCTCGTCCTCGTGGTCGTGCTCATGTCCACGTTCACCTTCCCGCTGACCATCACGGGCGCGTCGGTCGCCCTGACGGACATCGCGGACGACCTGGACGCGGGCCTCGCGGCCACCCAGTGGGTCGTCAACGGCTACAACGCCTGCTTCGCGAGCTTCCTGGTCTTCGCGGGCTCTCTGGCCGACGTGGTGGGCAGACGGCGGATCTACGTGGCGGGCCTCGCGCTGTTCGTCGGCGGCGGGATCGCGGCCACGGCCGCCGGGAACATCGTCGTCCTCGACGTCGTCCGGCTCGTCGCGGGAACGGGCGCGGCCGCGGCGGTGACCGGCGGGCTGGCGATCCTCACCGAGACCTTCCATGGCGCGGCGCGGACGCGGGCGTTCGGCTTGGTCGGGACGGTGCTCGGGATCGGGCTCGCCTTCGGGCCGTCCATCGGCGGCCTGCTCGTCGACATTTGGGGCTGGCGGGCCGTCTTCGGCGCCCCGGCCGCCGTCGCTTGCCTCGTACTGGCCCTGACGCCGCTTCTGCCGGACGTTCGCGGTACCGCCGGGCGCCGGATCGACTGGGCGGGCGCCGCACTCTTCACGGGCGCGATCGGGCTGCTGATCTTCGGTCTGGTCGAAGCGGGCGAACTGGGCTTCGGTCATCCGCTCGTCGTGGGCACCCTGGTGCTGGCCGTCGTGCTCGCCGTCGCCTTCCCGCTGGTGGAACGCCGCCGCGCGGATCCGCTGTTCGACCTCGCGCTGCTGGCCAACCGCGGGTTCACCTCGCTCGCCGTCGCGGCGGGCGCGCTGGTGACGATCCTGGTGCCGCTGCTGGTCTACCTGCCGTCGTACCTGATCGAGGTCGTCGAGCTCGGCGCCGGGGAAGCCGGGCTGTGGCTGCTGATGCTGACCGCGCCGACCGTCCTGTTCCCGGCCGTGGGGGCCGCGCTGGCGCGGCGGCTGCCGTCGTCGTGGTTCGTCGCGGGCGCGGTCGCCGTGAGCGGGGCCGGCGCCTTCCTGCTGATGACCATGAACGCGTCGTCGGGGGTGCTCTCGTTGCTCGTCCCGCTCGTTCTGGTCGGGGCTGGCACGGGATTGACGATGGGTTTGCTGGACGGTTTGGCAATCGGTTCCGCGGGCCCGGAACATTCCGGAACGGCGGCCGGAATGTTCACCACCGCACGATTGGCGACCGAAACGATCGCGATCGCGGTTGTCGGCGCCGTTCTCGCGTCGATTACCGGAGGGAAGCTCTCCGGCGAGTCCTATACGGACGCATTTAGGATCGTTTGTTTCGGGCTGGGTTGTGTCGGCGTTCTCGGGACGGTCTTCGCGGCCGTCCTCTCGCCGCGCCGGGAAGCCGTTCCGGCGTTGTGAACACTGTCCAAAAAGGAGAACGCCTTTCCCGGCAGAATTGTCGGGAAAGGCTTGTTTTTAACAAAGAACACCCGATCGAATACTCTGCGTGACCATCGAACGGCCGAAAACGCCGAAGGGCGCCTGATCACGGTGAGTGACCAAGCGCCCTTCGGCGTTCGCTGAGTGGATCAGCCGCGGTTCTTGTTGCGGTTGCGCTCCTTGGCGCGCTGGTTGACGTCCAGCGTGACCTTGCGGATCCGGACGACGTCGGGGGCGACCTCGACGCACTCGTCGACGGAGCAGAACTCCAGCGCCTCTTCCAGGCCCATCTTGCGCGGACGGGCCAGCGTCTCCATCACGTCGGCGGAGGACTGACGCATGTTCGTCAGCTTCTTCTCCTTGGTGATGTTGATGTCGAGGTCCTCGGCGCGCGGGTTCTCGCCCACGACCATGCCCTCGTACACCTCGGCGCCCGGCTCGACGAAGAAGGTGCCGCGATCGGCCAGCTGGATCATCGCGTACGCGGTGATCGGGCCGGACCGGTCGGCGACCAAGGAACCGGAGTGACGGGTGCGGATCTCGCCCGCCCACGGGAAGTAGCCCTCGAACACGTGGTTCGCGATACCGGTGCCGCGGGTCTCGGTGAGGAAGTCGGTGCGGAAGCCGATCAGGCCGCGCGCCGGGAGAACGTAGTCGAGCTTGATGCGGCCCGAGCCGTGCCCGCCCATGTGCTCCATGCGGCCCTTGCGGGCGGCCAGCAGCTGCGTGATGCCACCGAGGTGCTCTTCGGGGGCGTCGATCGACAGGCGCTCGAACGGCTCGTGCAGCTTGCCGTCGATCATCCGGGTGACCACCTGCGGCTTGCCGACGGTCAGCTCGAAGCCCTCACGGCGCATCTGCTCGACGAGGATGGCCAGCGCCAGCTCGCCACGGCCCTGGACCTCCCAGGTGTCGGGGCGCTCGGTCGGCAGCACCTTGATGCTGACGTTACCGATGAGCTCCTGGTCCAGCCGCGCCTTCACCAGGCGCGCGGTGACCTTGTCGCCGCCACTGCGGCCCGCCAGCGGCGAGGTGTTGACACCGATGGTCATCGAGATGGCGGGCTCGTCGACGGCGATCCGGGGCAGCGCCTCGGGGTTCTCGACGTCGGCGAGGGTGTCGCCGATGGTGATCTCGGGGATGCCGGCGATGGCGACCAGTTCGCCCGCGCTCGCCTCGGTCGCCGGGACGCGGGTGAGCGCCTCGGTGACCAGCAGTTCGGAGATCCGGACGTTCTGGATGGTGCCGTCCTCGCGCATCCACGCCACGGTCTGGCCCTTGCGCAGGTTGCCGGAGTGGATGCGGATCAGCGCGATCCGGCCGAGGAAGTTCGACGCGTCGAGGTTGGTGACCAGCGCGCGCAGCGGGCCTTCCTTGTCCGCGAAGGGCGGCGGCACGTGACGCATCAGGGTCTCGAAGAGCGGGTCGAGGTTCTCGCTCTCGGGCACCGCGCCGTCGGCGGGCTGCTCGAGGCTCGCCTTGCCCGCTCGCGCGGAGGCGAACACGACCGGCAGGTCGAGGATCGCGTCGAGGTCGGCGTCCTCGATGTCACCCGCCAGGTCGAGGAGCAGGTCGTGGGTCTCCTCGACGACCTCGGAGATCCGGGCGTCGGGGCGGTCGGTCTTGTTGACCACGAGGATGACCGGAAGGCCGGCCTCGAGGGTCTTGCGAAGCACGAACCGGGTCTGCGGGAGCGGCCCCTCGCTGGCGTCCACCAGCAGGACGACGCCGTCGACCATGGCGAGGCCGCGCTCGACCTCACCGCCGAAGTCGGCGTGGCCGGGGGTGTCGATGACGTTGATCGTCACCGGGCCGTTGTCGGTCTCGCGGTGGATGGAGGTGTTCTTCGCGAGAATGGTGATGCCCTTTTCCCGCTCGAGCTCCCCGGAGTCCATCACGCGGTCGACGAGTTCGGCACGCTCTTCGAAGGCGCCGGACTGCCGGAGCATGGCGTCGACGAGGGTCGTCTTGCCGTGGTCGACGTGTGCGACGATGGCGACGTTGCGCAGGTCGGGTCGCGTCTTGCCGGAATGGCGGCCGGCATCGACTGCGGTGGCGCTGGCTGCGGGCACGCGAAGGCTCCAAAGGGTTCAAGTCGGGTGTGGTGCCCGCGCTCGCACATTCGAGACACGCTTGACCGACTTTGGCCATACGCGGACCACACCAGGATACCGGTAGCCCGAGTGTGAGCAGCCCCACGCCCCAAGATCGGTTAGGCTCACCTAACGTGAACAGCCAAGGCGGGCGTCGCCGACGAAGTCCGACGAGGAGCTCGAGTGGGCAAGAAGAAACCCGACGACCCGCAAAAACTCGTGCGCAAGTGGATGAAGTCCGGCAAGGTCAAGAAGAAATGCTGCCGGTCCAAGTCGCGGTGCGGGAAATGCCCCGTCCTCGCCCTCAAAAAGGCGAAGACGAAGATCGCGAAAGCGGCCTAGAAGATCGTCAATGCACCACCGCCTCGTTGACCGCCCGCAGTTCCGGCGCGGTCCGGGTCGGCGAGAACTCGATCACCTCGTAGGCGGCCATGTGCTTGATCGAGAAGGGGTCGGTCGCGAGGATCGCGTCCAGCTTTCCCCTGGCCATGGGCCTGGTGATGATGACGCCGCCGATGCGCGGGTTGCGCCTGCCGGAGGCCAGGAAATTGCCGTGCTCGTACTGCTTGGTCAGCCAGTCGGCGTGATCAGGGAGCACGTAGTCGATTTCTTCGATGGGTGCCGTGTAGGTCAGCAGGACGACATACATGAGATGACGGTAGACCCGGATCCCCAATGTGACAGGCGTACTACTGAAGCCGATATGAAGTGTTGACGCGACATGCCCGGAATGAGTGACACACGCCTTTTCGGCCCGCAAGTAGTCCTCTAGTCGCGATCATTCGCCGTCGAACCACCGCGACTAGAGGACTACTTGCGGTAGTCGCGTACCATCGTCGGCATGCGCACGCAGAACGCTCAGTGGTGGCTGCCCTCCGGCGGCCCCGCAGTCCTGCGCTGAACCAGACGAGCGCACCACCAGGCCGCCCCACCGGGCGGCCTTTTTCGTGCCCGGACCCTGGGGCGGCCCGAATCCGGAAGGAAGAAGGCAGATGATCAGGTTGTCCGGGATCACCCCGTCCGGCCACGTCCACGTCGGGAATCACCTGGGGGCCATTTCCCGCTGGGCGGACGAGGGCGGGCCGGACGACCTGTACTTCGTCTCCGACCTGCACGCGATGACGAACTCGCACAATCCGGCGAAGCTGCGCTCGATGGCTTCCGAGCAGCTGGCCGTGCTGATCGCGGCCGGGATCGAGCCGGACCGCGTGTTCGTGCAATCCGACATAGCCCGCGAACTGGGCGCCCTCAACTGGGTCCTCGAATGCACCTGCAACTACGGCGAGGCCGCCAGGATGATCCAGTTCAAGGAGAAGTCGAAGGGCCAGGCGGGCGTCCGGCTGTCCCTGCTGACCTATCCGGTGCTGATGGCGGCGGACATCCTCTTGCAGGGCGCGGACGAGGTCCCCGTCGGCGAGGACCAGCGGCAGCACGTCGAACTGGCGAGGACGCTGGCGAAGCGGTTCAACTCCACCTACGGCGACGTGTTCACCATGCCGAAGGCGGTGCTGCCGCCCGCCGGTGCCCGCGTCATGGACCTCGCCGTGCCGACGCGGAAGATGTCGAAATCGACGCGGGAGGAGGCCGGAGTCGTGTTCGTCCTCGACGAGCCCGACCAGGTCAGGCGGAAGGTGAAACGCGCGGTGACGGACGGCGGGTCGAAACCCGCCTACGCGCCGGAAACCCGGCCGGGGATGGCGAACCTGCTGGACATCCTCGCGGCCTGCGTCAAGGAGAAACCCGAGGTCCTGGCCGACCGGTACGACTCCTACGGCCAGGTGAAGGAGGCCGTCTCCGAGGCGCTCATCGAGGAGTTGCGGCCGGTCCGGGAACGCGCGCTGGCGCTGCTCGCCGACCCCGGTGAGCTGGAACGGGTCCGGAAAGCGGGTGCCGTCCGGGCGGCGGAACGCGGTGAGCACCGGCTCCAGTCCGCGCTGCGGCTCATCGGCGCCGGCTGAGCCGCGTGAAGGCCCCCTTCACGCGGCTCAGCCGAGGGAAGGGGGGCCTTCACGCGGGAAGCAACAGAGCGTGGAGGGCGGGCAGGAGGATTCGATCCGCGGGCAGCCAGTCGAGATCGTCGAGTTCAGCGGTGGAGATCCACCGGACGTCCTTGTGCTCCACCGCCCGCGGCTCATCCCTCGCCGAGACCAGCGAAGCGGCGTAGATCCGCAGCACCTTCCCGCCCGGCAACGGGACGTCCTCGCCGACCCGGCCCCCGACCGTCACCGCGACGTCGAGTTCCTCCAGGCATTCACGCGCCAGAGCGGCCTCGTCGCCTTCGCCGTCCTCGACCCGTCCGCCCGGTAGTTCCCATTGCCCGGCGTGGTCGGCGGGCCAAGCCCGCTGCTGCGCCAGCAACTGTCCGTTCCGCACGATGGCGGCGCCCACGATGACCACGCGGCTCACCCTACTGAGGCCGTGCGGCCTGCCAGACGATCTGGAAGCGCGCCCCGCCATCGGGTGATTCGCCGACGCGTACCCGGCCCCCGCGCCGCCGGACGGCCTCCGCGACCATCGCCAGTCCCAGCCCGGTGCCGCCGGAGGACCGCGCCCGCGAATCGGACACGCGGTAGAACCGGTCGAAGACCCGCTCGCGGTGTTCCGGCTCGATGCCCGGTCCGTCGTCGTCGACCACCACCCGGACGGTGGACCGCGCCGCGAGCACCGACACCACTATCTCCCCGCGCGCGTACCGGCAGGCGTTGCGCAGCAGATTGCTCAGCACCAGTTCGACCTCAGCGTGCGTGGCCAGCGCCCACGCCGTCCCGGTCGTGCCGCTCACCCGGATGTCCGGCGCGTCGGCGGGCATCCGCGCGACCGCCGCCCGCACCTCGCTCACCAGCTCGACCGGTTCCGCGGGCGGCACCTCCCCCGCGTCCGACCTCGCCAGCGCCAGCAGCCCGTCGAGTAGCGCGGAAAGCCGTTCCGCCTCCTCGAGGACGTCGGACAGCGTCTCCTGCGAGAGTTCGGGATCGGGGTTGGTGACCGCGACCTCGGCCTGCACCCGGATCGACGCGACCGGCGACCGCAGTTCGTGCGCGGCGTCCCCGGTGAACCGCCGCAGCCGCTCGGCGGCCTCTTCCTGACGCGCCAGCAGCGCGTTGAACTCTTCGGCCAGCGCGCGGAGTTCGTCGTGCGAATCGGGCAGCGGCAGACGCGCGCCCGGAGGGAGCGCCCGCACCGACCCGCGCATCCTGGCCACCGGCCGCAACGCGAACCGCACCAGCAGCCACGTCGCGATCCCCGCGCCCACCGCCCCGACGGACGCGACCACGAACAGCCACAGCCCGGCGGAACGCACAGCGGTGGCGAAACCGACAAGACCCGCGCCGGCGACGACCAGCCGTTGCTGCCCGTCGGGCGCGGTGACCACGGTCCCCACCCAGCGCCAGCTGTGCTCACCACCGGTCGTGACCGATTCCCCCGCTTTCAGCGCGCGGACCTCCGAGGGCCCGAGATTCGCGGGCGGCACGCCGTCCACCGGGCCGCCGCCGGTGTCGAGCACCCGGACGGTGACCGCCGAGGCCGTCGGCGTCCGCCCCGTCGCGACGTCGGCCTTCGCGGTGTCCAGCTGGGCACTGAGTTCCTTGTCGACCGATTCGGTGAGCAGTGGCTGGAGATTGTCCCCCGCGACCGCGGCCAGCCCGAGCAGGAACCCGAGCGTGACGGCGGCCGTGAGAAGGGTGATCCGGACCTGGAGCGAACGGCGGCGCCACCAAGACGGCGACCCGATCACCCCTGGCCCGCAGGGGCGATGACCTCGTCGAGCTGCGCGTCCGAGGCCAGGTAGCCGTGCCCGCGCACGGTACGGACCAGCGCGCCCGCGCCGACGGCGTCGAGCTTGCGGCGCACGTAACCGACGTAGACCTCGACGACGTTGCGGGTCGCGGCCTGTTCGTCTCCCCAGACGGCGCGCAGCAGTTCGTCCTTGGTGACCACCGTTCCCGCCCGGCCGGCCAGCACCTCCAGCAGCGCGAATTCGCGTGGGCTGAACGCCACTTCGATGCCGTCGTAGCGGACCTGCCGCAGGCTCCGGTCGACTTCGAGCGCACCGATCCGCAACGGCCCTCGGATCGCGTCCGGCGACGCCCGCCGCAGCACCGCGCGTACCTGCGCGACCAGGACGACGAACGAGAACGGTTTCACGAGGTAGCCGTCGGCGCCGAGGTCGAGGCCGTCCGCCTGGTCGACCTCGCCGTCCTTCGCGGAGATCATCAGCACCGGCGTGGTGACGCCGAGCGCGCGCAGCCGTTCGAGTACGCGGTAGCCGGAAAGACCCGGGAGCATGATGTCGAGCAGGACGACGTCGAAGGAGCCCGTCTGCGCGAGTCGCAGGCCGCTGGGCCCGTCGGCCGCCGTGACCACGTCCATGTCCTCGGCGCGCAGGCCGCGCTGCAACGCCTTGCGCACGCCGGGCTCGTCGTCGACCACCAGTACTCGAGGTTTCACGTTCCTCATCATTCACGCTTTCACCAGCTCACGCGCGAGCTCTCAGCGCCATCTCAGCTCCGACGGCGGAGTCTGAGTGGTATCTCAGCGTTTCCGGGGAAGCGTTGTCGCCAAGACCCGAGCACACTGGGGTTCGGGGAACCAGGGAGAGACAGCATGGATCCGAAGAGGAAGGCCATCGCCGCGGCGGTGGTGGGGACGGCACTCGGCGTCGGCGGGCTCGCCGTCGTCGCGATGCCGGCCACCGCGGGTGACGCACCGATCTTGCCGCAGATCAGCGCCGAAGAGCTGGTGCAGTCCACGCTCAACGCGAAGCCGTCGTCGTTCGACGGGAAGGTCAAGGTCAACAACGACCTCGGCCTGCCCCAGGTCGGCAGCACGCTGCCCGGGGTGTCGGCGCTCGACATCGACTCGGCGCAGGTCTCCACCGACGGCGCGGGCAAGAGCAAGATCTCGCTCACCGAGGGCTCGAGCCAGCAGACGATCGTCCGGAACGGCCAGACCGTCTGGGAGTACAACTCCAAGGACAACTCCGCCACCAAGGTGACCGTCCCGGCCGAACTGGCCAAGGAGCACCAGAACAAGGTCGAGGGCCAGGCCGTCGACCCGGCGACGGTGGCTTCGGAACTGCTCGGCAAGGTGCGTGAGACCAGCACGATCGCCGTCGACGGGACGTCGTCGGTGGCCGGCCGTTCCGCGTACGAACTGGTGCTGACGCCGAAGCCGACCGAGCGGACGCTCCTGCGCGAGATCCGCGTCGCGGTCGACGAGCAGACCCGGATGCCGCTGCGGCTGACGGTGCTGGCCAACGGCACCGCCTCGCCTGCGTTGGAGGTCTCCTTCAGCGAGATCAACTTCGCGAACCAGCCCGCGTCGAACTTCGAGTTCACCCCGCCGAAGGGCGCGAAGGTGACCGAGAAGACCGCCGAGGTCGAGCCGAAGGACCGTGAGCTCGCCGAGCAGGCGAAGTCCGACCTCAAGGTCGTCGGCGACGGCTGGGACACCGCCATCACCGGCAAGATCCCGGCCGACGCGCTGGCGAAGGCCGGCGAGGCCAAGGGTGAGGACGGCCGCGCGGTCGACCCGAAGGCGCTGCTTTCGCGGTTCGCCAAGCCGGTCAGCGGCGCCTGGGGCAGCGGCTGGCTGCTGACCACCAAGGTCGGCAGCGGCGTGCTGACCGACGACGGCCGCTACGCCGTCGGCGCGGTGCCGGAGCAGGTCCTCTTCGAGGCATTGGCCGCGAAGTGACCACAACGTTCGAAGCCGGGGCGGGCGTCTCTCAGGAGGCGTCCGCTCCGGCGGTACCCATGGCGGCCCGCACCAGGGGCCTGCGCAAGGTCTACGGCCGCACGGTGGCCGTAGACCACGTCGACCTCGACGTTCCCGAAGGCGCCGTGCTGGGGATGCTCGGCCCCAACGGTTCGGGCAAGACGACGACCATCCGGATGTTGCTCGGTCTCGTGCGGCCCACCGAAGGCGAGGTCGAACTCTTCGGCAAGAAGATGCCGGACGAGGCGGCGCACGCGCTGCCCGACGTCGGCGCGCTGGTCGAAGGGCCGGGCTTCCACCCTTTTCTTTCCGGACGGGACAACCTGCTGCGCGTCGCCGCGGCCGAACCGAGGCTGGCCTCGGCCGGGATCCCCGGAGCGGTCGACTCGGCACTTGAGCGGGTCGGCCTGACCGACGCCGCGACCCGGCGCTACAAGGGCTATTCGCTGGGGATGAAGCAGCGGATGGGGCTCGCGAGCGCGCTGCTCGTGCCGCGTCGGATGGTTGTGCTCGACGAGCCGACGAACGGCCTCGATCCGGCCGGTACCAGGGAGATCCGCCGGATCATTGCCGAACTGCACGCCGACGGGGTCACCGTGCTGGTGTCCTCGCATCTGCTGGCCGAGGTCGAAGCGACCTGCACGCACGTCGCGGTGCTCCAGTCGGGGAACGTGATCGCCCAGGGCGAGCTCGCGGAACTGCTGGAGTCGGGGAACGCGGCACTGCTGGTGCGGACACCTGACGCCGAACTCGCGGTGGAAACGTTGCGGGAGAACAGGATCGGCAGCAGGCTCACGCCGGACGGCGTCCGGGTGGACCTCACCGCGGCCGAGGCGCCCGACGTCCTGCGTCATCTGGTGACGGCCGGGGTGGCCGTGCACGAGGCGGCGAGGGCGAGGACCGGGCTCGAAGACCTGTTCGCCCGGCTGACCCAGCCGGAGTCCACTGTAGACGGTGAGGGGGAGTCGTGACCCACGCTCTGGCCGCGGCACCTGCGGCACGGACCGGCCAGGACAGCGTCGGCTTGCTCCGGTTGTATCGCGCCGAACTGCGCTGGATCTTCCGGCGGCCCCGCACGCTGGCCGTGCTGGGACTGCTCGCGCTGATCCCGATCGTGATCGGGGCCGCGCTGACGCTGGTCGACGCGTCGGAAACGAGCGGCGGACAAGACGGGGCGCTGCTCGCCTCCGCGGTCAACAACGGGTTCATCCTGCCGGTCGCGGCCCTGACCATGACGCTGGCGCTACTGCTCCCGCTCGCTTCGGCGATGGCCGGGGCGGACGCGATCGCCGGCGAGGCGGCGCACGGGACGCTGCGGGGCTGGCTGGTCGCCCCGGTCGGCCGCGGCAGGCTGCTCACGATCAAGGCGTTCGGCGTCGCGACGGTTTCGGTGATCGCCGTACTGTCCATGACGTTCACCGGTTTCGCCACCGGGCTCATCATCAGCGGCGCCGACTCGATGTTCACCCTCACCGGCTCGACGCTGAGCGTCTGGGACGCGCTGGGCAGGCTCCTGCTCGTGGCTCTGTGGGTGACGCTGCAACTGTGGGCGGTCGGCGCGGTCGCGCTCGCGATCTCGTCGTTCACCGAGCACCCGATGCTGGTGGTCGCCTCGGTGCTGGCCGGGACGATCGTGTTCACCATCCTCGGCTTCCTGGACGCGGTTTCGTGGCTGCATCCGTTCCTGCTCAACAAGGACTGGTCACTGGCACCGGCTTCGGTGCTGATGGATCCGCTGGACACGGCGTTGCTCGGCGAAGGCGCTCTCCGCGCCGCTTGCTACATCGCCATCGGGCTCTCGATCGCCTACGCGCGCCTCACTACGCGCGACGGGTGACCGCTCGGTCCAGGTGGTGCCTGGCGCAAGTAATCCTCTAGTTGCGGTAGTTGCGTGTGCAAGGACCGCAACCAGAGGACTACTTGCGACCCATCCGCGGTCAGCGGCAGAAGACCGCCTTCGCCATGGGGAGCACCGCTTCAGTGGGCGGGTCTTGCTCGTACGGGTTGAGGGACACTGTCAGCGACTTGCCCTTTCCGTCAGTGAAGGCGACGGTGACGTAGCCGATCAGCTGCCCTGTGTGCCCCCACACCGGCTTGGGGCCATCCGCGCAGGGGATCGCGAACTCCTGCAATCCCAGGCCGTAGCGGAACAGCGGAACCGCCTCCCGCATTCGCCGCATCTCCGTGAGGCTCTTCTGGCTCGTCAGGCGTCCCTTGAGCAGAGCGGTGACGAACGTGGTCAGGTCGCGCGTGGTGGAGATCATCTCGCCCGCCGCCCAGTCCAGTGACGGATCCATGTCGGTGGCGTCCACGATCGTCGGCGGCGTCCCGGGCAGTGGTTCGTAGCCGCGGGCGTGCGGCTTGGGCAGGGAGGGACGGTGGCCCGGCACGCTGGTGTGCGTGAGGTGGAGCGGGCGCAGGATCCGTCGCGCCACCTCCTCGCCGTACGGGTGCCCGGTCAGCCTCTCGACCAGCAGGCCGGCCACGACGTAGTTGGTGTTCGAGTAGTGCCAGGACTCGCCAGGGTTCTCGAAGTCCGGGCCTTTCGCGAACGCCACCTTCAGCAGTTGCGAAGGCGTGTAGTCGTCGAAGCGGGCATCGGCTCGCCAGCGATTGGTCGAGTGGCCCGGTTCGCTCATGTAGTCGTGCAGGCCGCTGGTGTGCTGCAGGATGTGCCGGACGGTGATGCGCCCGCCATCGGGTACGACGCCCGGCAGATGCCGCTCGATCGGATCGTCGAGTGCCAGCCGTCCCTCGTCGGTCAGCTGCAGGAGCACCGTCGCCGCGAAGGTCTTGGTGACGCTGCCGATCCGGAAGTGGCCGTCGGCGGCGGCCGGTGCCCCTGATGCCAGGTCACGTACGCCCACCGCGTGCGACCACTGGCCGGTGCCGGTCCGGACGTGGATCAGCCCGGCCGTGATGTGGCGGTCGGTGGCGAGGGCGGTCAGCCGGTCGTGCAACTCGGCGACGGGAATGTCCGGCGTGGCCGGTGCGGCGGCCGGACTGATGGCGAGAACGAAGGACAAGATCGTCTTCAGGAGCATGGTGACGACGGTATGCAGGGCGGGCCCCGCGAGCCCTGAGGAAAACCGCAGGTTTCAGACCGGACTACCGCATTTAGGGGCCGACTTGCGGGAGTTGGGCGACGCCGTCCGGGTCCAGGGCGAGCCGCACGGTGTCGCCAGGACGCAGATCGGCGGTCACCGGTGCGACGGCGTCCACAGTGGACTCATCGCCGAGCGCGACCACGAGCCGGACGTGCTCCCGCCGGTGCACCACGGCGGTGACCGCGCCCTCGACGCCGTCCGGGGAAACCCGCAAACCGTGCGGCCGCAGCCCCAGCCGCACCGCGCCGTCCTCGACGTCGGGCAACGCGACCTCGCCGAGCGCGGTCCGCACCACCCCGCCGGACACCTCGCCGTCGACGAACGTCGTGACGCCGAGGAACCGCGCGACCCCCTCGTCCACCGGTTGCCGCCAGACCCGGCGCACCGCGCCCTCCTGCCGGATCTCGCCGTCGTCCAGTACGGCGACCCGGTCGGCCAGGGTGAACGCCTCTTCCTGGTCGTGCGTGACCAACAGCGCGGTGATCTTGCTGCGCCGCAACAGCGCCGCGAGGTCGATGGCCAGCTGTTCCCGCAGTCCGGCGTCCAAACCGGACAGTGGTTCGTCCAGCAGCAGCAACCGCGGTTCCGGCGCCAGCGCGCGGGCCAGCGCCACCCGCTGCGCCTGCCCGCCGGACAGTTCGGTCACCCGCCGCCGCTCGTAACCCTTGAGCCCGACCAGGTCCAGCAGCGCGCGGACCCGCTCCGCGTGCTCGGCGCGCGGGACGTCGTGCATCCGCAGGCCGAACGCGATGTTCGAGGCGACGTCCTTGTGCGGGAACAGTTGCCCGTCCTGGAACACCAACCCGAACTCCCGCCGGTGCACCGGGACACCGGCGAGGTCCTCACCGTCCCACCGCACGGCGCCCGAGGTCAGCGGCTCCAGCCCGGTGATCGCCCGCAGCAGCGTCGACTTCCCCGAACCGGACGGGCCGAGCAGCGCCAGCACCTCGCCGTCGGCGATATCCAGCCTGGCGTCCTTCACGGCCGCGAAAGATCCATAGTGGACGGTCAGATCCCGTACCGACAGCGACACTAGAACTCCCCTACCGAATTCTGCCCGCGGACCGCGCCGAACCGGTCGATCAGCACCACCGCCACCACGGTCACGATCATGAGCAGCGCGCAGGCCGCGTAGGCCATCTGGTTGTTCAGTTCACCCGGCCGCGAGATCAGCGTCGCGACGGCGACCGGCAGCGTCGGCGCGTCCGGCCTGGCCAGGAAGCTCGTCGCGCCGAACTCGCCGAGCGCGACCACATAACCGAAACCGGCCGCCGCGACCAGCGAACGCGCCGTCAGCGGGAGGTCGATCTCGCGCCACACCCGGCCGGGACTCGCGCCGAGCGTCGAAGCGGCCTGCCGCAGCCGGACGTCGACCGACCGCAGCACCGGCAGCACCATCCGCACGATCAGCGGGATGATCACCAGGGCCTGCGCGAGCGGCACCAGCAGTGGCGACGTCCGCAGATCACCCGGCAGCGCGTCGAGCGTGATGAGGTAGCCGAAACCGACGGTCACCGCGGAAACGCCCAGCGGCAGCATCAGCGCCGCGTCCATCGTCTCGCCCATCCCCCGCGCCAGCCTGCCCGGCGTCCGGCGCAACGCCACCAGCACGACCGAGGCCAGCACGCCGACGATCATCGCCAGGATCGTGGCGTCGAACGCCGTCCGCAGGGACATCGACGCCGCGTCCCAGCCCGAGACCTGCAGCGCGCCCTGGGATCCCTGGCCGCCGAGCGCCGCGTACCCGGCGAGGCTCCAACCGTCCGAAGTGGACACCGACTCGACGAGCAGCGCCACGATCGGCGTCATCAGGAGCACGATCACCGCGAGACCGGCGGAAACGGCCCACCACTCGCCGCCTCTCGGCCGCCGCGCGGTTTCGGACCGCGAGCGCAGCCGGACCGCGTTCCCCCGGCGGCGCCTGGCCAGCGCGCCCACCACCAGCGCGGCGACGACGGCGGCGAACTGCACCAGCGACAGCGCGGCGGCACCGGAGAGGTCGAGCAGTTCGACCGTGCGCAGGTAGATCTCGGTCTCCAGCGTCCGGAACTTCGCCCCGCCGAGAATGAGCACGACCCCGAAGCTGGTGGCGCAGAACAGGAACACCACCGCGGCCGAGGACGCGATGGCGGGCGCGAGCGCGGGCAGCGTCACCGAACGGAAGGCACGCCACGGCGACGCGCCGAGAGCCCGCGCGGCGTCCACGGTACGCGGGTCGAGATGGCTCCACAGCCCGGAAACGGTGCGCGCGACGACGGCGACGTTGAAGAAGGCGTTGGCCAGCACCAAAGGCAGCAGACCGCCGTCCGGCCAGAGCGCGCGGAACGCCAGGCCGACCACGACGGTCGGCAGCACGAACGGCACCAGCACGAGCGTCCGGACCAGCGAGACACCCGGCAGCCGCACCCGCGCGAGCAGGAACGCGACCGGCAGGCCCGCGAGCACCGCGACGATCGTCGAAACCCCCGCGCTCGCCACGGTGAATCCCGCGAGTCTCCAGGTCAGCGGGTCGCCGATGGCCGTGCCGACCCCACCGGAACCGAAGCCCCGGCCGATGATCGCCGCGACCGGCCAGGCGAAGAACACCACGAGGAAACCAAGCGGCAGCACGGCGAGTGCGGCCAGCCCGGCGCCACGGGAAGTCAGCCTGGTGGCGCCTAGCCTGTGTCTCTCAGTGCGCGCTTTCGGATTTCCGCAGCCGGGCCGCGGAATGGGCTGCTCACTCACGTGGCCGTGTCAGCGGCCCGTCTCCGCAAATCCGAGGCCTCCGACCGAAGAGACACGCGCGCGCGTGTCCTCGCCCCACCTGCCAACTTCAGTTTGGGAGACACTCCTAGCCTTCGAACAGCGTGCGCCACTGGGCGATCCACTGCTCGCGACCGGCCTGGATCTTGGCCGGTTCGAGCGTCTTCGGCTGCTGCGGCAGCGGCGCGGCCTGCGCCCAGCCCTGCGGGAGTTCGACACCCTGGCGTGCCGGGTAGACGTACATGTTGCTCGCCACGGTCACCTGGAACTGCTGGGACAGCAGGAAGTCCACCACCTTGCGGGCCTTCTCGACCTGCTTGCCGCCTGCCAGCACGCCGGCGTACTCGACCTGGCGGTAACAGGTGTCCAGCAGCGCCTTCGTACGCGGCTTGCCGTCGTCGCCGAGTTCGGCGGCGGGCGAAGAAGCGTAGGAGACGACGATCGGCCGCGGGCCCTTGCCCGAGGAACCGGAGAATTCCTTGGTGTAAGCCTCTTCCCAGCCGCTGACCGTCTTGAGCCCGTTCGCCTTCAGCTGCGTCCAGTACGCCTGCCAGCCCTGCTCGCCGAACTGGGCGACGGTGCCGAGCAGGAACGCCAGCCCTGGCGACGACGTCGCGGGGCTCTCGGCGACCATCAGGTCCTTGTACTTGGCGTCGGCCAGATCCGCGAACGACTTCGGCTCCGGGATCCCCTTTTCCGCGAAGTACCGGGTGTCGACGTTGACACAGACGTCGCCGAGGTCGACAGCGGAGAGCCGGTGCTCGGGGTCGACGGAGTAACGCTGCGGGCCGCGATCGGCCTCAGGGCTGGTGTACTGCTCGAAAACGCCCTCGGCGAGCGCGCGGGAGGCGAACGTCGAGTCGATGCCGTACGCGACGTCGCCGATCGGGTTCGCCTTGGTCAGCACCAGCTTGTTGGTCAGCGCGCCGGCGTCACCCTGCTTGAGCACGGAGATCTTGATCCCGGACTGCCGCTCGAACGCGTCGAGGACCTCCTGCGGGGCGAGCCACGAGTCGTGCGTCACGAGCGTGACCGTCGCCGGTGCCTGCGGGTCGTTCCCCGGAGTCCCGGAGAGCGAGCAGCCCGCGGCGAGGGCCGCCACCGTGCCTGCCGCAACCAGCGTGCGGAGGGCGCGTTTCATCTAGCCTCCTGCGATTTCAAGGGGGGACCCGTGGCAAACGTGCAGCGTAGCCGACGACGTACCACCATGGAGTCATGGCGGAAATCTTGAACGACAAGCAGGCCGACGAGGCCGTGACCAAGCTCTCCGGCTGGACCCGTGACGGCGTCACGATCGAGCGGACGGCGAACCTCCCGACCTTCCCGAAGGCGATCGAAGCGGTGAGCAGAGTGGCCGAACTGGCGGAGGCGGCCGACCACCATCCCGACATCGACATCCGCTGGCGGACCTTGAAGTTCCGGCTCAGCACACACTCCGCCGGAGGGCTGACGGAGAAGGACTTCGCGCTCGCGTCGCAGATCGACGAGGTCCTCGACGCCGTGTGACCTCCGCCTCGACCGCGCCACGACTCCACCTCTCGGACGTCTACCCAGTACGACCGACGAGAAAAGGACGAATGATGACGCAGGCGATCTTGGTGGGCTTCTCCGCATTCGGCGCGATGGTGGCGGCCGCTGCCGGAGTGCTTTGGTACACCGCGCGCGAGCGGCATCACCAGCACGATCAGTGATCTTCACCACACTGGTGTCGGCAAGGTAACGCGGAGCCTGATCGACGCGCTGTTCCCGGCGGACCTGTCGCTTCTCTCCCCAAGGGAACCGCCGTGAACAACGCCTCGATCACCGCCGCCCAGCGCGCCTGGGTGACCGCCTTCGCCGCCGCCATCACACTGCTGACGATCGTCGTGCTCGGCCTACTCGGCTAGATACGCCTAGCCCGGGCCCCGCCCAGTCGCGGCATGCCTCCACCGGCTCGAACAACGTCCGGCCGAGCGGGGCGAGTTCGTACTCCACTCGTAGCGGCGTCTCGTCGTACACCGTCCGCGTGATCATGCCGTCGCGCTCCAGTGCCCGGAGAGTCTCCGTGAGCACCTTCGCCGTGACGCCCCTCAAGGGCACCCGCAGTTCGGACAACCGGCGCGGTCCTTCTTCCAGGCACAGCACGACCAGACCGGCCCACTTGTCGCCGATCCGGAACGGCGTCAGGTTCGACGGGCACCCTGGCGCGAACATGTCGGGACTCAGTGGCTTCACCCGTTCGAAGTTACCCGAGCGGTTTGGTCCACACCGCCAGTTTCACGGCGGCCTCGGCATACCTCAGCGAGCCGACGGACATCGCGATCACGAGGTCGTACGCGTCGTCTTCCGGCGCGTCGAGATCGTGGCCGTTGAGCCCGTAGAAGACGAACGTGGCCATCCAGGCGAGGCGTTTGTTGCCGTCGATGAGCGCGTGGTTGCGCGCCAGCGACTCCAGCAGCACCGCCGCCTTCTCGTGCAGCTCCGGATACGCGTCCCGGCCCATCAACGACGCCTGTGGCCGGTGCGCGGAGGAGTCGAGCAGGCCGAGGTCGCGGATCTTGGGCACCCGGAGGTCTTCCGCGAGCGCCAGGAGGTCTTCGACGGTGAGGTACTCGATCACTGCGCGAGACGGTCGAGAAGAGCGGCGTAGCGCTCCCGGCCGTCCTTGGACAGCGCCCGGACACGGTCGTCACGGACGCGGCGCGCGGCCGCCTCGGTGATGGCGCGGACGGTCGCCTCGTGCTTGCTCACGCCGTCGGCCTCGGCAAACCGCTACGTAGGTCTGCGTAGGCCCGATTGCCGCTTCCAGGCCGACGCCCTTCGCGGCCGCAAGCGGGACTCTTCAGTGGTCGAAAACCCAGTGAGGAGTTCCACCATGAACCGTTCCACCGCCGCCGTCGCCAACGCCTTCTTCCTCTTCGTCGGCGTCGCCGGACTGATCATCCAGATCGTCTCGGGGGTCCCCGGCTTCCCGGACATCCCGCCCGGCCCGTTCATCCTCGGCGTGACCGGGATCCTCGTGCTGACCTTGGCGGCCAAGTACCGCTGGATCCTCTTCCTCGGCATCGCCGCGCCGGTGTTCATCCTGGTGGGAGTCCTGCTCGAAGGCTCGTTCTGGGGACGGCTCGCCGACCCGGGCGACTTCGGCCCGTTCCTCGGGACCGCGCTGCTGATCGGCGGGGTGATCGCGGCCGCCACCTGCGGTGTCGCCGCCGTCTCACAGGCCTACCGCCGGGTGGCCGTGGGCTGAACCGGAAAAAGGGGACGATCGGAGGTTGCTCTGGCAGCCTGGTGACTCTTAGCTACTCGAACGAAGATTCTCCGAGAAGTGAGGGGTGTTCCATGGCAGGTCTGCGCAGACGTGAGGTGCTCGCGGGTGCGGTGGCTTTGGCGGGCGCGGCGACGATCGGGCTGAACCCCGGCACCGCCGCCGCGGCCACGCAGCAGCGTCCGGGCGCACAGTTCCCGCCGTCGCTGGACTTCGGCGACTACCCGGTGATCGCGCGGGTCCGGTCGCGGCGGGCGCTGGAGCACCTGCGGGTGCTCAGCGACAAGATCGGCCCCCGGATCGCCGGGACCGAAGGCGAACTGCGCGCAAGGGACTACATCGCAAAGGTGCTGCGCGAGCTGCGTTACCAGGTCACCTTGCAGCCGTTCCCGATCGCCGACAAGTTCCTCGGCGGCCTGTCGATCGGGCGCGACAGCTGGCAGACCGGCTCGTCGCCGCAGGGCGCGCAGGACGTCACGCGCGAAGCCGTCGTCGTCGACGCCGGTGACGGGACCGCACTTCCGGATGACCTGACCGGCAAGATCGTGCTGATCGCGGCCGTGACGAACAAGGCCGACGCGTACCTCATGGCCGCGCAGCGCGGGGCGGTCGCCGTGCTGCTCGGCCGGATCGGCGCCGACCCCGCGCGCAAACTGTCCGCCTTCTCCCCGACCCTCGCCACGCCGGTCACCGTCCCGGTGCTCGGCCTGGCGCAGGTGCAGGTGGAGCGGCTGCGCGAGCGGCTCGCCAAGGGCTCGGTCAAGGTGAAGGCGTCGGCCACGCACCACAAGAACCTGACGTCGTACAACGTCATCGCCGAGCGACCGGCCACCTTCCCCGGCAAGGACAACGGCGTGGTCATGGTGACCGCGCACTACGACAGCGTCCCCGGCTCGCCCGGCGCCAACGACGACGGCAGCGGCACCGTGCTGTGCCTGGAGCTGGCGCGCGTCCTGCGGCACCTGCCGACGAACAAGACGCTGCGGTTCGCGCTGTGGGGTTCGGAGGAGTACGGGCTGATCGGCTCGCGGCACTACGTCAAGAACCTGTCCGACCCGGAGGCCAAGCGGATCGCGGGCTGCTTCCAGAACGACATGGTCGCCACCAGCTGGGACCCGGCGATCACCTACTGGCTGCTTTCGGTCGACGGTGCCGACAACGCCACGACCGCGGCCGTCAACGCCGCCGCCAAGCGGCTCGGCTACGACCCGCGGGTCAAGGGGCCGGTGGCGCGCGGTTCGAGCGACCACGTGCCGTTCTTCGAGCGCGGGATCGCTTCGGGCAACTTCAGCTGGCGTGGCGAAACCGGTCCGGCGCTGCTGGAGCCGACCTATCACACGCCGGAAGACACCATCAAGGACAACGTTTCCCTTGAGCGGCTTCAGGTTTCGCTGGAGCTGATCGGGTCGGCGGCGTACAACCTGCTGCGGAAGTAGCGGGGCTCGCCGGGTGTCCCCGATATTCGTCGGGGACACCCGGCACAGGCGCCGGATACTGGCCGGGTGCAACGGCCGGCCGACGTGTCCGGAGGCGATCCGGCCGAGGGCGGAACAGCGCCGAGCGTCGTCGCCCTGACAGACTGCCCTCAGCGTGTGTAGGCCACCGGTCCCAAGGCGATCGGGTCCGGATTCTTCGCGACCCAGACGACGGCGAGTTCGCTCAAGCGATCGAGGTGGCCGTCCTCACCGCGGCCTGACCTGACCTGCCTGACGATCTCCTTGGCCTCATCGAGTTCTTCTCCGCCGAGAGGTTCGCCCCGCGTCAGGAAACCCGGGATCGCGTCGGCCATCGCGCGATAAGCGCCATCCCAGTTCGCTCCGCCGTTCCGGAACATCTCGTCGGCGATCCGGCCGGTGACGCGGATGGCCTCGCACTGCACTGTCGCGCCCGCACCGCTCGACGGCACGAGGAGTTCCCAAAGTGCTTTGTGCCGCTCCTGCCAGGATCCGTCGGGCACGACGATCGGCGATACCCCGTCGTGCGTCGACCGCCGGGCGACCGGCTCGACCCCGAAGATCCGGTACAGCTCACTGAGCGCGGCGTCGGTCTCTTCGAGGAAATCGGGGTTGAAGTTCTCCCGGTGGAACTCGAAACCACTACCGATCCGCTCGACCTTTCGGCGCATCTCGGCCGTGATGCTCGCTCCGCGTTCGAGCAGCAGCTTCGCGATCTCGACACACTCGCGGATATTCACGTTTTGCGTACTGATCAGGCCGCGCATCAACAACGTTTGCCGCGCCTGTCGAGCACCTCGGTCGAGGCCCCGTGCTCGATCAGCACTCGCGTCGCCTCGACCCTCAGTCTGTCCACCGCGGCCTGAAGCGGCGTCCGCCCGGATCTGTCGGCCGCCTCGATGTCGGCACCGAGTGAGAGCAGCAAGGGAATCTGCGCGACCGGCTTCGGAGCAGCGCGTGAAGCTCGCGCATGAAGCGGGGTCCTGCCGTAGCTGTCCGGGGAGTCGACGGCGAGCCCCTGCCCGGACAGCCAGACGATGAGCTCATCCGGGCATTCCGGGAAGCCGATGGCGGTCCCTTTGGCATAGCCACCCCGCGCGTCTATCTCGCATTGGCCGAATACGGCTTTGAGTTCGTCCACCGAGGCCGAGGTCAGCATTTCCTCGAAGTCTTGGGGAAGAGTCTTCCGCTTTCGCGCCATCGCGCTCGTCCTTTCAGCCGAACTTCGGGCGCAGGTGTTCGCGCATTTCCCGGAAGTTCTTCGGTTTCACGGCCCAGCGGTCCTCGTCGGCGTCCTCGAACGTCACCTCGTACTTCCCGGCCGTCCGGTCGAACTGCACGAGGATCTTCACCGGCAGCCTCTCACCGGGCCGGTAATAGCCGTCCAGGTACGCGCCCACCGCCGATTCGATGCTCGACCACTTGCAGGACACGGGCGTGATGACGTCTCCGGGCGAGTACGCGTACCCATGCACACTGCGAAACCCTTCACCGAACTCCAGGATCATCGCCAGCGATTCCCAGCCGCCCACCGAGCCCTGCGCGTCCGCGGCCAAGGGCCGATCGTCCATGGCCTCGACCAACGACCTGATGAGATCGACGGTGGCATCGTTCGGCACTGTTCTCCTCGGATTCGGCTCCTACGCGACGGCGAAGATCCTACGATCCGACGCCCGCCGACCGCAGGAGAATAGAAGGACCGTCCTGGTCCTTTCTTACGGCTCACTCTGGCAGGCTTCCCGGCCATGAACGGTGTGCTGACCAGCGTGGTCGCGATATCGGGAACCTTGGCCGGTTCGACCCTCACCTACCTGCTCGGTTTGCTGAACACGCGGCGAACAGAGCGAACGACTCGTGATGAGCGGCTTCGGCAGGAAAGGATCACCGCTTACGTGGCCTTCGCCGAAGCCATGACCGAACTGCGGCAAGCCGTGATCGCGAAGTGGTTCCTCAACCAGCGCGCGGCACCGGCCGAGGACAGGCAGGCCGCGCACACGGAATCGGACAAGCGCGGAGCGACGGCCGATCACGCGCGGCTCAGGATCCAGATGCTCACCGACGATTCCGAGATTCTCCGGCTCGTCGACGCCACCTTCGAACCGATCGCGGCCCTGCATCGAGCACCGGATCTCGCCGCCGTGAAACAGCATGAAGAGCACAGCCAGGAAACCCTGTCAGTGTTCATTCGAACCGCCGGGCGGCAAGTCCGGGGTCTCCCCTGACGAAGTTTGTCCGGACCAACCCGAAGCCGAAGTGCGTGACCCCGTCGAACTCGAATCGGAGCGTGCCGGGGTATCCGTGTCGGTTCGGTCATGACGCCCAGCCGCGGGCGACCTGGCCAAGGACGTCGACGATCTCGCGGGACACGACCTCCAGCTGGCTGCGGCTGCCGATGATCGGACGCGGGTAAGGAGCATCCGGATCGGGCTCGCCACGTGACCGGAGGATCACCCGCGCGATCACGTGCAGCATCTCGGGCTCACCCTGCTGTTCGCCGCCCGCGAGCACCGTCAGGCCGCACTCCAGGGAGTTGAGTCCCCGCCCGAGCCGGATCGCCAGGCTGCACACGACCTGCCCCGCGGCGACCTCCACGGTGAACGACCGATGGCGCGGGGCCGGGAAAGTCGATCCTCGCGAGACCTCGGCCCCGGCCGAGCGATACGCCTGCATGAACTCGCTCGCGGGGAGTGCGGCGAATCCGCCGCTCGCGGTCAGCAGGGAGTCTTCCTCGTAGGTACCCGTCGCCTCGGCGGACCAGTCGCGCCTGGCATCGCACCAGCGGTACCAGGCCTCCGCGAAATCCGTGCGCGCCAGTGCACAGGCAGGCGGCGAGAGCGTCATCCGGTTCCTTCTTCGGTCGGTCACGGCGTGATCGAATGGCCGCATGAAGAAGACGAAACGTCGGCCCCTGCGGTTCCTCGTGATCGCACGCACGGCCCCCGGCCACCACCCGCACCCCATGGAGGTGGCCGTGCACCCGGCAGGCGCGGCTTCACGTTTCTCGATCTCGGTGGGCCCGCATCCCGTGAACGCGGGTGGGCAGGTCGCCCTCTCCCAGGTGCTCGACGAGTCCCGGACCGGACTCAATCCGCTCTGGCAAGAGGAGTTCGACGAGGCGGACCTGCACTGGGTGGTTCCGTACCTCGTTCGCCTCCAGGCCGGAGAGGACACGACGGACGAGATCGTGGCGGCCTACACGGCGCGGCACGACAAGGCACCCGCGACGATCTTCCAGGACCGTTACGGCGTGTGATCACCCCGGCGGAGGTCAGACGTTGAAGCGGAACTCCACCACGTCACCGTCGGACATGATGTAGTCCTTGCCCTCCATGCGCACCTTGCCCGCGGACCGGGCCGCGGCCATGGAACCGTTCTCGATCAGGTCGTTGAACGACACGACTTCGGCCTTGATGAAGCCACGCTCGAAGTCGGTGTGGATCACGCCGGCGGCCTGCGGGGCGGTCGCGCCCTGCGGGATCGTCCAGGCGCGGGACTCCTTGGGACCGGCGGTCAGGTAGGTCTGCAGGCCGAGGGTGTGGAAACCGGCGCGGGCCAGCGAGTACAGGCCCGGCTCGTGCTGGCCGACGGACTCCAGCAGCTCGCGCACGGAGTCCTCGTCGTCCAGCTCCAGCAGTTCGAATTCGACCTTCGCGTCGAGGAACACCGCGTCGGCGGGGGCGACCATCTTGGCCAGCTCTTCGCGACGGGACTCGTCGGTGAGGATGCCTTCGTCGGCGTTGAAGACGTAGAGGAAAGGCTTCGTGGTGAGCAGGCTCAGCTCGCGCAGCGCCTCGAAGTCGACCTCCTTCTGCGCCTGGAACAGGGTCCGGCCGCCGTCGAGGATCTCCTTGGCCTTGACCGCGTTGTCGAGGGCGGGCTTGGCTTCCTTCTTGGTCCGCGCCTCCTTCTCGAGCCGGTGCAGCGCCTTGTCCAGGGTCTGCAGGTCGGCGAGGATCAGCTCGGTGTTGATCGTCTCGATGTCGCTCGCCGGGTCGATCCGGTCGTCGACGTGGATCACGTCCGGGTCGTCGAACACCCGGACGACCTGGCAGATCGCGTTGGCCTCGCGGATGTTCGCGAGGAACTTGTTGCCGAGCCCGGCGCCCTCGGACGCGCCCTTCACGATGCCCGCGATGTCCACAAAGGACACGACGGCGGGCACGGTGCGCTCGGAGCCGAAGACCTTGGCGAGTTCGTCCAGCCGCGGGTCCGGCAGCGGGACGACGCCGACGTTGGGCTCGATCGTCGCGAACGGGTAGTTCGCGGCGAGCACGTCGTTGCGGGTCAGCGCGTTGAACAGGGTGGACTTGCCGACGTTGGGCAGGCCGACGATGCCGAGGGTGAGACTCACGGGCCAGAAGTCTACGTGCCGCCCGCCGCCCCATCCGCCGAGGCCTTGATCGCCGTGTCGGATTTCCGCCAGCCGAGCCCTCGACCTGGTGGCACGATCGATGTCATGACCGAGCAGACCTTGGCCGAACGGGCCGTGTGGCGCGACACCGAACGGTGCTACCGCGCCGTCGCCGCCCGTGACTCCCGGTTCGACGGCCAGTTCATCATGGCCGTCCGCACCACCGGGATCTACTGCCGCCCGTCCTGCCCCGCGTCGACGCCGAAGCAGCAGAACGTCCGCTTCTACCCGACGTCGGCCGCCGCGCAGTCGAACGGCTTCCGCGCCTGCCGCCGCTGCCTCCCCGACGCCGTCCCCGGCTCGCCCGACTGGGACATCCGGGCCGACCTCGCCGCGCGGGCGATGCGGCTCATCTCGGACGGGACCGTCGAGCGCGACGGCGTTCCGGGGCTCGCGCGACGGCTCGGCTATTCCGAACGCCAGCTCGGGCGCGTCCTCACCGCGGAACTCGGCGCCGGACCGCTCGCGCTCGCCAGGGCACACCGGGCGCACTCGGCGCGGCTGCTGATCGAGATGTCCGGACTCCCGCTGACCGACGTCGCGTTCGCGGCGGGCTTCTCCAGCGTCCGCCAATTCAACGAGACGATCCGCGAAGTGTTCGCGACGACGCCTTCGCAGCTTCGCGCGGCGAGTCTGCGTCGAGGGCGTCGCAAAGCCGAAGAGTTACCGACCGGGACCAGGCTGAGCCTGCGGCTGCCGTTCCGGAAACCGTTCGACGCGGCCGGGGTGCTGAACTTCCTGGCCGATCGGGCCGTTCCCGGCGTCGAGCACGTGACGCGCGACGAGTCCGGGGTGACCGGCTACGGGCGCACGCTGCGGCTCGCGCACGGCTCCGGTGTGGTGTGGCTGGCGGCGAAGGACGACCACGTCCTCTGCGACCTGCGGCTCACCGACCTGCGTGACCTCAGCAGCGCGGTGGCCAGGGTGCGGCGGCTGCTCGACCTGGACGCCGATCCCGAGGCGGTCGCGCGGGTCCTCGGGGCCGACCCGGCGCTCGCACCGCTGGTCGAGGCTATCCCCGGCATCCGGGTGCCCGGCACTGTCGACGGCGACGAACTCGTGCTGCGCACGCTGCTGTCCCCCGCCGAGGCGGCGTCGCTCGCCGACGCCTTCGGCGAACGCCTGCCCAGCTGCGACGAGTCGCTGGAAGGGTTGACCACACTGTTCCCGACGGCGGCCCAGGTCGCCGAACACGGTCCGGAACAGGTGGCTGCCGTGGCCCGCGCGCTGGCGGACGGGGTTTCGGTCCACGTCGGCCGCGACCCCCTGGAACTACGGGCGGAGCTGCTCGAAATCCCGGGAATCGGGCCCCGGACCGCGGACTACGTCCTGATGCGCGTACTCGGCGCACCGGACATCTTGCTGACCGGTGATCCGGCGCTGCGCCGAGGCGCGGCCGCCTTGGGCATCGCCGACGAAGAAACGACGCTGGCCGAACGCGGCCGGGCCTGGCAGCCCTGGTCCTCGTACGCCGGCATGTACCTGTGGCGCGCTTGAAAAGGGAGAATGATGAGCATCGCGTATTGGTCCACAATGGACACGAAAATCGGCCCGTTCACCGCCGTGGTGGCGGGTGACGGGGCCGTGCTCGCCTCGGGCTGGACCGGTGACGTCGGCGAGCTGACGCCGCTGATCTCGCCGTCGCTGGCTCCCGGCGAGGTGAAGCAGCGACGGGATCTGGGACCGGTGAGCACCGCGATCCGCCGGTACCACGACGGTGACCTGGACGCGGTCGCCGACATCGAGGTGCGGCAACGGTCCGGCGCTTTCCGGGAGCACGCTTGGGAAATGCTGCGGAAGGTGCCCGCCGGCGAGCCGGTGAGCTATGCGGAGTACGCGGCGCTGGCGGGGAATCCGTCGGCGGTGCGGGCGGCCGCGTCGGCTTGCGCGAAGAACGCGGCGGCGTTGTTCGTGCCGTGCCACCGGGTGGTGCGGACCGGCGGTGCGGTGGGGAACTTCCGGTGGGGCGTCGCGGCGAAGCAGTGGCTGCTGACCCACGAAGCCGCCTGAGTACCCCTCCGCACGTGTTATGAACGGACCTTTCATAACAGATTTTGTTATGAAAGGTCCGTTCATAACAGCCGCAGGGGCACTCAGGCGGCGTGGATCTCCACCGAGGAGCCGGTGCGCGCCTTCCGCACCCGCAGCCGGGTCGGGATCCGCTGCCGCAGTTCCTCCACATGCGACACCAGCCCGACCACCCGCCCACCGGCGCGAAGCTCGTCGAGGATGTTCATGACGATGTCGAGCGTCTCGGCGTCCAGAGTGCCGAAGCCCTCGTCGATGAACAGCGTGTCCAGCAGCGCGCCGCCGGTTTCGGCGGCGACGACGTCGGCGAGGCCCAGCGCCAGCGAGAGCGACGCGAGGAACGACTCGCCGCCGGACAGCGTCTTCGCGGGCCGGACGGTGCCGGAGTAGTCGTCGAGCACGTCGAGACCGAGTCCGCCGCGGGTGCCCCGGGCACCGGCCGCGTCGGAGTGCACGAAGGAGTAGCGGCCCTGGCTCATCGTCCGCAGGCGAGCGGTCGCCGCGACCGCGACCTCCTCCAGCCGCGCGGCCAGGACGTACGAGCGCAGCGACATCTTGCGCGCGTTCTGCCCGCGCCCGTTGACCACCTCGGCCAGCGCCTTCAGTTCGCGATAACGCTCTTCGACCGGCGCCAGTTCCGCCATGAAGGACGTCATCCGCTCGGCCAGCCCGGTCAGGTCCGTGTGCCGGGTCTTGGCCGCCCGCAGTGCCGCGAAGGCCCGTTCAGCCTCGCCCCGGGTGTCCCGCGCCGCTTCCTCCGAAGTCGCGACGTCGATCTCGTCCTCCGGTGAGATGCCGAAGAGTTCCGGTTCGGCGAGGGCCTGCCGCTCGGCCTTCTCCATCACGTTGGCGTCGGCGAGGCTGTTCTCCAGTTTCGTGATCTGCTCGTCCGGCCGCGATGCGGCACGCATCTCGTCGAGATCCGCGAAACCCTTGGCCCGCAACGCTTCCTTGACCAGTTTCGCTTGCTCGTCGCGGCGTTCGCGGGCGCCGACGACGGCGAGCCGCGCTTCGGCCAGCGCGTCGAGACGGGTCGCGAAGCCGAGCAGGTGCCGACGCTTCGCCCCGACGTCGGCGAACTCACCGCGCGCGGATTCCAGCCGCCGTTCCCGTTCGGCCAGCCGCTCCGTCAAGCCGCGCACCTCGGCGGCGGCCTCGACCGCACGCCGCTCGGCCACCCCGCGCTGGTCGGTCAGCTGCTCGATTTTCCGTTCCAGGTCGAGAAGTCGTGTGTCGAGCGCGGGTTTACGCCCGGCCGTCTCCGACAACGAGGTGACCACTTGCCGTGCCTCACCGAGTCCGGCCCGCAGTGTCTCGGCGGTGTGCTCGCCCAACCGTCCGACCAGGACGTCCAGGCGGTTTTCGGCTTCCTGCAACGCGGCTTTCGCCTTTTCCCGCCGGACGTGTGCCTGCTGCTCCGCGAGTTCGGCGCGGCGTTCGTCCTCGGGATCGACCAGTCCGCCGGTGTGCGTCGCCGGCAACGGGTGCTCGGTCGCCCCGCAGACCGGGCAGTTCTCACCCGCGTGCAGACCGGCGGCGAGTTCGGCCGCCATCCCTTCGAGGCGCCGCTCCCGCAGGTCCAGCCGGTGTTGACGGGCATTCTGATGACCGTCCACGGCTTCACTGACCACTCCACGCGCCCGCGTGACGGCCTGTTCCGCCCGAGGCACTTCGTCGGCGTCGCGGACCAGGGCGGTCAGCTCGTCGAGGCGGGTGCGGGCGCCGTCGAGCTTCGCGACGGCTTCGGCGGCCGCGACCGCTTCAGCACGCAGGGCCGAGACCTTCTCGGGCGCGGAAGCGAGTTCGGCCGCGAAGTCTTCGACCTGCTTCTTGGCCTTCTCCGCGACGGCGTTCAGCTGTTCCCGTCGCGCCAGATCCCGTTGCTGCTGCTCACTTTCCGCCACGAGTTCAGCGAGAGCACCCGCCTCTTCACGCAAATTGCCGGCGCGAGCGCGAAGTTCGGCGGCGGAACTGTCCGTGGCGTCGGGCACTTCCTGAGCACGGAGGGCTTCCGTGGACTCGGCCTCCGCGAGCTGATCCAGCCTGCGTTCGAGGAGATCGGCCTCCGCGATCACACCCGCCGCCCGGTGAGCGGCCTCGACCTCTTCCGCCCACTCCGCGCGCTGCCCCGCCTGCTCGGCGATCGCCGAAAGGCGCGTGTACGCGGTGCGAACCCGGCGGATCCGTTCGGCGGTCGACCGGTTCTCCTGCCAGACGACCTCAGCGGTTTTCGCTGCCGCGCGAGCTTTCGTGTCCCATTCCTGTGCCTTGGCGACACGCTCGGCCGACTCGGTGAGCACCGCGTCGACCCACTCGGCCTGTCCTTCTTCGGGCGCTTCCTCCTGGGCGACCTGCGCGAATCGCGCGACCCACTCCCGCAGCGACTGCTGCCGCGCCGACAACTCGCGGCCACGTTCGGCGCGCAGGTTCGCGAACCAGTTCTCGACGTCGGAGAACCGCTCGGTGCCGAACAGCCGCTCCAGCAACTCCTCGCGCTCGGCCGTGTTCGCCCGCAGGAACCGCGCGAATTCACCCTGCGGTAGCAAGACCACCTGGAAGAACTGCTCGTGCGTCATGCCGATGAGCCGTTCGACCGTGCGCGCGACCTCGTCGATGCGGGTGATGCCTTCGGCGACGTGTCCGGCGGGCACCGTGCCGACCCAGCTCAGCACCGCTTTCGCCTGCTGGAGGGTCATTCCCTCGCCGCGGCGCTTGGGCCGCTGGTACTCGGGGTTGCGCGCGATCCGCATCCGCTGGCCCTGCACGGTCAGTTCGAGCACGACCTCCGTGACCTGGTCCGGCTCGGCGAGATCGCAGCGCAGCCGTTTGACCTCGCCACGAGCGCCGGGAACCGTGCCGAACAGCGCGAACGCGATGGCGTCGAGCAAGGTCGTCTTCCCCGCGCCGGTGTCGCCGTGCAGCAGGAACAACCCGTCGGCGCCGAGCGCGTCGAAGTCCACCACCTCGCGGCCCGCGTACGGCCCGAAAGCGGCGACCTCCAACCGGTGCAACCTCATACTTCGCGCTCCCTGCCCGCGGCGCCCAGAGCCGCCAGCACCAGCCGCTCCTCGCTCTCCGACGGCGCGGATCCGCGGCAGTCCTCCAGGAAACTGCGCGTGATCTCGACGTCGGATCGCCCGCGGACGGCTTCGGCGTACTTCAGCGCCGCGCCGTCGTGCCCGCCTTCCGGCTGCCAGTCCATGTGCACGGCGTGCGGGAACCGCTCACGCAGTTTGCGCATGGCGTCGATCGGGCGGACCCGGTCGGTGACCGTGAAGGAGAGGAAATGTTCGGTGAGGCCGTCGTGTTCCGGATCCGACAGCAGATCCGCCAACTCGCCGCGGAGCATCGCGAGCTGCCGCGGAACCGGGAGTTCATGGCGCCGGACCTCGGCGAGACCGTCGGCGTCGAGGTCCACCAGCCACACCGATTTCCGTTGGCGCGTCTCGGAAAACGAGTACGCCAGCGGACTGCCCGAATAGCGCAGGTGCTCGGCGAGGGTCTGCGGCCCGTGCAGGTGGCCGAGTGCGACGTAGTCGACGCCGTCGAACACCGAACCCGGCACCTGCTCGACGCCGCCGACCGCGATGGTCCGCTCGGATTCGGTCGGTTCGCCGCCGGTGACGAAGGCATGCGCGAGCACCACCGACCGCGTTCCGGACGGCCTGCTCGCGAGGTCTTCCCGGATCCACCGCATGGCCTCGGTGAGGACACCGGTGTGGCCACGGGCTTCGGGTACGCCGAGGGCGTGGCGGGCGGGCTCGGGTTCGAGGTACGGGATGCCGTAGAGGGCGACGTCACCGTGTTCGTCGGGCAGCAGCACCGGCTCGGCGAGGCCGTCGATCGTGGCGCGCAGGTGCAGGCCGCCCGCCGCGGCGAATTCGGCGAACGCGCCCAGCCGCGGCGCGGAGTCGTGGTTGCCCGGCGTCATCACCAGCTGCGCCCCGGCCTGACGGAGCCTGCCGAGCGCGGTGGTGGCCACGCGGACGGCCTCCGCCGAGGGCACCGCGCGGTCGTAGATGTCCCCGGACACGAGCACGACGTCGACCGATTCGGCGACCACGAGGTCGGCGAGATGACCGAGCACGGCTTCTTGCTCGGCGAGCAGATCGGCGCCGTGGAAGGTGCGGCCGATATGCCAGTCGGACGTGTGCAGGAGCTTCACGCAGCCCAAGGTAGAGCCGCGCACCGGCCGAGCAAGGGAGGCGCGCCCTTGGCACCGCCGCGCTTTCCGACACGCCGGGGACGGCGCAGGTCAGATACCGAGCGCGACCGGCCACCGGAGTTTTTGTCGGTGGGTTCCGCCATGATGTCCCCGACTCGGATCCGGAGGGGAGGTACCGGTGGCGACGGTGATCACCACCGCGGCCGTCGTGCTCGCGCTTCTGCTGCTCGTCGCCGTCGCGCTGCTGTGGCGGCTGTACAACGACGGCATGCGGAGGGCGGACGCGGCGGCGAAACTGGTCGCCGCCGAACGGTCGAAGGGGGACCAGCAGCAACTCGCGCTTCGCCGGTACGAGGTCGCCTTCGCTTCCATCAGCGGCCGCGGTGAACTGGGCGAACAAGTGCTCCTGGAGACCGCCCGCGCGCTCGGGCTCCGCGAGGAACTGCACTTCACCCTGCAAACGGACCTGGCAGGCGGCGGCGCGGCGAAACCGGACATGGTGCTTCGGGTCGGCGGCGGACGGACAGTGCCTGTCGACGCGAAGGCGAGCATGGCCTGCTGGGCCGAGGCGGTCGAGACCAACGACCCCGAAGAACGGCTCGACGCGCTGCGCGTCCACGTCCGGCAACTCCGGTCACGAGCGGCCGAGCTGGCGGGCAAGGGCTACCAGCGCTGGGCCGACGCGATCTACGGGACGATCATGTTCGTCCCGTCCGACGCGGCCGTGGTGGCCGCGCTGGACACCGACCCGGAACTGCTGCGCTGGATGCTGGACCGCCGGGTCTTCCTCTGCGGGCCCACCGGCTTCGCCGTACTGGCGTCCGCCGCGCTGTTCGCCGCGACCGAGCGCGCCCTGGTCGAAGACGTCGAGCAGGTTCGTGCGGGCGCCGCGGCCGCACACCGGGCCGCGGGCAACGCGGTCGACGCGCTGAACCTGTCGAGCACCCACCTTCAGCGCTTCATCTCGGCCCGGCGACGGGAACTGGAAGCGCTCGAGAGCTTCCGGAGCACCGTCTCCCCGCTGACGGACGCCGCGGGCAGCCCGGCTCAAGTGCCGATGATCCGGAAGGCGGACGAGCTTCCCGCGTCGTGACGGTCCTCGTGAGCGGTAAAGGGCGGTTAAGGCACCTGGCGGTGAGCGAGGGCCGAAGGCCCGGCCTACCTGCTTGCAGGAGCGTTGTCGGACAGGCCGACGGTGGCCGGGGCGGGTTCCACCACGTGTTCCGCGTCCAATCACGCAAGTTCTCCGGCTGGACACGCGTGATCTCCATCCAGTCACGCGTGTCCTCCCTAAGACCACGCGACAACGAGGGGGGTCCTTTCGCGCGGCCACGAATTCGCCAACAGCATCACCCAACGACCCAAAATCCACACAGTGCCCACTCACGACAGCCGCACCGATGCCTCGCCGGCATCCTGGGCCGCGCACCATCGTTAGCACTGAGTCCCAACGAATCAATGAACCCGAAACGAACTCTCGCACAACTTGTTCCTCTGGATTCGACCCAGAGCACCCACTCGAATGGATGAAGCGGCCGCCGAAATTTTCCGAGTACGCTCGATACGGGGTGAGACTGCATGGGGATGCATTTTGTCGATTCTCGATCTTGCCCGATCGGCAACATCACTTGATGCACCATGATCTTGGGGGTCATCAGAATGTCCTTGAAGACTTTCACTGGCACACGCAAAAAAGCACACTTAATCGCACTCGGAATCGGTTCACTTTCCCTCATCATCGGGCTCACCGGCACTCCCGCTTCAGCCGCATCCGCAGCGGGCGAGGTACGGGAGATCTCCATCGAGACGAAGTCGGCGAAAGAGTTCGATTCGGTCCTGAAGCTGACGTTCGACAAGCCTGTCACACAAGGGGAAGCGGACCGTATCCGGCAGGACATGTCCAAGCAGGCCCCGGTGCAAATGTCGAAGGTGGAGGACTACATCTCCTGCGAGGGAGATCTCACGAGGTCGAACCAGCATGGAACGTGGACCGTGCAGTACGTCTGCTTCAACGGATACGGCACGATTCCGTGGGGATTCAAGATCGCACCCAATGTGCAGGCCATCGCGGCGAGCAATGTGACCGAAGACGGTTTGCGCTGGTGGCGAAACGGGGCGAGCATGCCGAAAAACGCGGGACACAATGTGCCCGCTTGGTACCATTTCCACGGAACCATGAATCCGGTCTACCACTACAACACGGTTCAGTATCAGGATTACCTGACATTCCGGCACAATCTGGGATCAGGCGGGACGGCGACGCTGACCTTCGCGGGCGCGCTCGACCTTCTCCCATAATGAGGACATGAACGATTCGATCGACTACGCGCGACAGGTCTCCCAGGCGGTACTTGACCGCCTGGGAGACCTGTCGCCGCCGTGGCAGGTGCTCGCCGTCGAAGAGCATGTGGAGACCTCGGCGCCGCCGCCGGGTTTGACGGTGCCGAACAGTCTGCTGGTGACCATCGGCGGCGAGGACGGTTCCGTCCAGGTGTACTTCTCACTCGACGTCCCGGTCGACGAAGCCACGGCGGCGACTGCCGGCCAGATCCAGGACCACGCGATCGAAGAAAGCGTCGGCGCCGCCCTGCCGCCGTGCCCTGGCCATCGCCATCCGCTGAGCGCGAGATCGATCGACGGCGTCGCCAACTGGGTCTGCCCTCACGATGCGACGTACCACCGGGAGCCGATCCTGCCTCCCGGCTGACCCGCGACTACCTGCGGTTTCCGGAACCGGAGGCTCCGTTTCACCTCTCCTGACAACCTTGTCGCCCCCTCGCCCGTCTTACCTTCGAGAAACACCCGGGCAGTCCGTCCGGGTGGTCGAGGATGACCACTACCAGGCGATTGACCTACCGCCTGTTGGCGGTATGTCCGCAGCTTGGATATACGGTGGGGCCTGTGACCGCGATTCGCGATCGCCAGAGCGATCCTGATGCCGACGACGTTCCCGTTGCCTGGGACGAGCGTCCCCTCGTCGGCGCCAGGCGTGGGCTGCCCTGGTGGGCGGCCGTACTGGTGGGCTTCGGGCTCGCCATCCTTGGCGCCTTCGTCGACATGATGATGCAGAAGGACCTGGGCCTGCTGTTCAAGGCGTGCTATGCCGTCGGCGCGGTGGCCGCGGTGGTGGCCGTCCAGCGCCGCGGGCTGTTCGGCCCGATGGTGCAGCCGCCCCTGGTCCTGGCCGTGACCGTGCCGGGGGTCATCCTCCTGACCTCGGACGGCAGCAAGGGCACGGACCTGCTGTCCAGAGCCGTCGACGTCGGCGGTCCGTTGATCAACGGTTTCCCGACGATGGCCATCACCACCGGCGTCACCTTGGCGATCGGCGTTTTCCGCATCTACCGCGAACGCGATCCCGACGCCCCGGTGAAGCTGAAGTCGAACGCCAAGCCGGAGCGTCGCGAGGAGGCCAAGCCGGCCGCGGCGGGCCCTCGCCGTCCGGCCTCCCGGACCGGGCAGACGCCGCCCCCGCCGTCGCGCCGTGGCGCGCCGCGGGATGACACGCCGCCGCGACGCCGTCCGGTCGATGACGAACGCCGTCCTCGCCGCGACGCCGAACCCGGTGTTCGCAAGCCACCGCCGCCGGGACGTCAGCCGCGACGTCCGCGTCCGCCGGAAGACGGCGAACCTCGCCGTCGCGACCCTCGCGGCGAGAGCGCCCCCGGTGCCCCGCGCCGCCGTCCGCCGCGGGCGGACGACCCTCGCCGTGGCGGTCAGCCACCGCGCCGCCGCCCCTGGGACGACGAGCGCTGAAGCAAGGGACCTTTGCTCTCACCTAAGCCGCTGACCAGCGGAAAGGGCCGCCTGAGGAGTTCCTCGGACGGCCCTTTTCGTATCGGGAGCCTCAGGCCTTGCCGACCTTCCGCAGTTCGTGCGGCAGCGCGAAAGCGATCTTCTCGTTCGCCGTGGTGACCTCGTCGACGTTGCCCCAGCCACGCTCGGCCAGCCACGCCAGCAGGTCCATGACCAGCACCTCCGGCACCGAAGCGCCACTCGTGACGCCGACGGTCTCGACGCCTTCGAGCCACGCTTCGTCGACTTCGTGCGCGAAGTCGACCAGGTGCGACGCGCGCGCACCCGCCTTCAGCGCGACCTCGACCAGCCGCTTCGAGTTGGACGAGTTCGTCGAGCCGACGACCAGCACCAGGTCGCACTCGTCGGCCATGGCCTTGACCGCGACCTGGCGGTTCGTGGTGGCGTAACAGATGTCGTCGCTGGGCGGGTCGGCCAAGCCGGGGAACTTGTCCCGCAGCTGGTCGACGCGCTCCATGGTCTCGTCCACCGAAAGGGTGGTCTGTGAAAGCCAGATGACCTTCGAGGGGTCGCGGATCTCGACCTTGTCGACGTCCTCGGCGGTGTCGACGAGCTGCACCTTGTCGGGAGCCTCGCCGGCGGTGCCCTCGACCTCTTCGTGGCCTTCGTGGCCGATCAGCAGGATGTCGTAGTCGTCCTTCGCGAACCGGTTGACCTCTTTGTGCACCTTCGTCACGAGAGGGCAGGTCGCGTCGATGGTCCGCAGATTGCGCTCGGCCGCCTCGGCGTGCACCGCGGGCGAAACGCCGTGCGCGGAGAACACCACCAATTCGCCTTCCGGCACCTCGGAGGTCTCGTCGACGAAGATCACCCCGCGTTCGCGCAGGGTGTCCACGACGTGCCGGTTGTGCACGATCTCCTTGCGCACGTACACGGGTGCGCCGTAGAGCTCGAGTGCCTTTTCGACGGCGATGACCGCGCGATCGACGCCCGCGCAGTAGCCGCGAGGCTTGGCGAGCAGGACACGTTTGCCACCTGCCGGCACACCGGACTCGGTGATCGTCGGACTGCCGGCTGGCGTGATTCCGGGACTCGCAGAACTCATGACCCCCAGGGTACGGGCTGCCTCGGGGGCTCCTCGCACTCACGTTCAGGTGACCTGGGAACCCCTCTAAAGTATGTGCGTGGAGTCACGTCCTGTGAGCCGACCCACCCGTTCGGTTGGGCAGGATGGACCAGATACGGCAGGCTAGACGTATGAAGCCTCTCCCGCTCCCCCTCCGGGTCGCCGCGGGCCTCGCCGTCACCACCGCCGAGCGGGTTCGCGAACTCCCCAAGCAGCTCACCGGGCTCCCCGTCACGGTGGTCAGCCAGGTGCTCCAGTTCTCCATGCGCGTGCAGCAGCACGTCACCGAACTCGCGATCAAGGGCGACGACGCGCTGTCGGTCCTTCGCCCGGTCGAGGACACCCCCAGCTGGGCCACCTTCGACGAGGACCTCCCGCCTGACGTGCCCGAACGCCGCTACGAACGCGACTCGTGCGTGGTCCCGCTGCGTGAGGACGCCGACGTCCCCGAACCGCGCGCCGAGTCGAACGGTCACTTCCACGACCTCGAAGCACTCACCGAGGACCCGTGGGCCGAGGAGGAGCGCGCGCTCGCCGAGGACCACGCCGACGGCGAGTTCGACAGTTCCGCGGCACTCGTCGATTCGAGTCCGGCCGGGCTGGAGGACTACGACACGCTCACCTTGCCGCAGTTGCGCGCCCGCCTGCGCCGGTTCGACCTGGCGCAGCTGGAAGAGCTGCTGACCTACGAACGGGCGAACGCCGACAGGCCGTCGTTCGTCGGCATGCTCGCGCGTCGCATCGGGAACGTGAAGAAGGCGGAAACAGAAGACGGCGACAGCGCGGAAGGCCAGTGAGCGCCGAGCCCACCTCCGCTCCGGCGGGCCCGTCCACCACCGCCGAGAACCCGTGGCCGGTCCGCACGGTCGCCCGCAAGGTCGGCGAGTGGATCAACCGGCTCGGCGTGGTCTGGGTGGAGGGTCAGGTCACGCAGATCTCGGCCCGCCAGGGCACCAACACCGCCTTCCTGACGCTGCGCGACCCGTCGGCGGACGTCTCGATGTCGGTGACCTGCCCGATGGGCCTGCTGCGCACGATCGAACCGCCGCTGCGCGAGGGCGCGAGTGTCGTGGTGCACGCGAAGCCGACGTTCTTCATGAACCGCGGTTCGTTCAGCTTGCGCGCCAACGAGATCCGCGCGGTCGGCATCGGCGAACTGCTCGCGCGGATCGAGCGGCTGCGACGGCTGCTGGCCGCCGAGGGCTTGTTCGCACCCGAGCGCAAACGCAAGATCCCGTTCCTGCCCAAGGGAATCGGGCTGATCACCGGCCGCGCGTCCGCCGCCGAACGCGACGTGCTGGTGAACGCGCAGGCCCGCTGGCCGCATGTCGCGTTCAAGGTGATCAACACCGCCGTGCAGGGATCGCTCGCCGTCCCGCAGATCCTCCAGGCACTGTCCAAACTGGACCGCGACCCGGACGTCGACGTCATCGTGATCGCGCGCGGCGGCGGCAGCGTGGAAGATCTGCTGCCGTTCTCCGACGAGGCCCTGTGCCGCGCGGTGTCGGCGGCCGGGACCCCGGTGGTCAGCGCCATCGGGCACGAACCGGACACCCCGCTGCTCGACCACGTCGCCGACCTCCGCTGCTCGACACCGACCGACGCCAGCAAGCGGATCGTGCCCGACGTGCGCGAGGAGACCCAGCGGGTCCACCAGATGCGCGACCGCGGCCGCCGCGCCCTGCACGGCTGGGTGGACACGCAGGTCAGGCTGCTGAACCAGATGCGCAGCCGCCCGGTGCTCGCTGACCCGCTCGGCCCGATCCAGCGTCGCTCCGACGACGTCGAGATCCACCGTGAACGCGGGCGCCGCGCGATGCTCACCCTGCTCGCCAAAGACCAGGCGGAGATCGCCAGCGCCCGGGCGCGGCTGACCGCGCTCGGCCCCGCGGCGACCCTCGAACGCGGCTACGCGGTGGTGCAGTACACCGACGCCGAAGGCAACCTCCAGGTACTCCGGTCCGTCTCCGAAGTCGCGGACGGCGCGAAACTGCGCGTCCGCGTGGTCGACGGCGCACTCGGCGCCGTCGTCTCAGGAGAGCCGGAGGAGGGGCGTTGACCTTTCTGCCGTTGACCGTGGACGCCGCGAAGCGCGCCGACGCCCCCGAAGTGCTGCGCAACGCGCTGCTGACCGACCGCGCCGCCGGGGAATGCTGGACGGTCCTGCTGGCCGGATGCGAATTCGGCGTCAAACGCGGCCTCGACGCCCAGCTGCGAAGACTCTCGGAGGCGACAGCGGAACATGTCGGCACCCGATGGTGGTTCTCGGACGGCTCCGCGCACCGCAAACGGGTGGCGCGGGCCCAGGAGAACCTCCTCGCGGCGATCGCGGAGGGTGACGGCCAGGAGTTCGCTCTCGCCTTCGTGGGTTACGACAACGCCATGGCCGGCGCGGTAGTGTGCGCGGGTATCGGCAAGCACCGACGTCCGGTAGAAGGAAGCACAGCGTGAGCGAGACCGCCGAACTCGGCTACGAACAGGCCCGCGACAGGCTCGTCGAGGTCGTCCGCGAGCTCGAAGCGGGCGGGCTTTCCCTGGAACAGTCGCTGGCCCTGTGGGAAAAGGGCGAGCAGCTGGCCAAGGTCTGCGAGCACCACCTCGAGGGCGCGCGCGAACGGATCGAAGCCGCGCTGTCCTCCGTCGAGGACGAGACCGGCAACGGTCAGTGACGTTCACCATGCTCCTGCGCCACCGAACCGCCGTGGGTATCTGAGAGACTGGGACCCCGCCGAGTTCCTGACCCGGGAGGCCTCATGCCCACCCCCACCTCGTCCGCCAGCTCTTCTCGACGCCCTGAAGCGCCCGATCGCAACCTCGCGATGGAACTGGTCCGCGTGACCGAAGCCGCCGCGATGGCCGCGGGCCGCTGGGTGGGGCGAGGGGACAAGATCGGCGGGGACGGTGCCGCCGTGGACGCGATGCGCCAGCTGGTCTCGACCGTGTCGATGCGCGGTGTCGTCGTCATCGGCGAGGGCGAGAAGGACGAAGCCCCGATGCTGTTCAACGGGGAAGAGGTCGGCAACGGCGACGGACCGGACTGCGACGTCGCAGTCGACCCTGTCGACGGGACGACCCTGATGGCCAAGGGCATGCCGAACGCGCTGGCCGTACTCGCGGTCGCCGAACGCGGCGCGATGTTCGACCCGTCAGCGGTGTTCTACATGGAGAAGCTCGCCGTCGGCCCGGACGCCGCCGGCAAGGTCGACCTGGCCGCCCCGGTCGCGGAGAACATCCGCCGGGTCGCGAAGGCCAAGAACTCCAGCGTTTCCGACGTCACCGTGTGCGTCCTCGACCGGCCGCGTCACGAGCAGCTGATCAAGGAGGTCCGCGAGGCGGGCGCCCGGATCCGGTTCATCTCCGACGGCGACGTCGCGGGCGCGATCGCCGCGGCCCGGCCGAGCACCGGCGTCGACATGCTGCTCGGTATCGGCGGCACCCCCGAAGGCATCATCGCCGCCTGCGCGATGAAGTGCCTCGGCGGTGAACTCCAGGGCCGCCTGTGGCCGAAGGACGACGCGGAGCGCGAGAAGGCGCTGGCCGCGGGCCACGACCTCGACCGCGTACTCGGCAACGACGACCTCGTCCGCGGCGACAACGTGTTCTTCTGCGCCACCGGCGTCACCGACGGCGACCTGCTGCGCGGCGTGCACTACCGCGCGGGCGGCGCGACGACTCAGTCGATCGTGATGCGCTCGAAGTCCGGCACGGTCCGGATGATCGACGGCTACCACCGGCTGACCAAACTCCGCTCGTACTCGTCCGTCAACTTCGACGGCCACCTCGACGATTCACTGGAAGACGGCGTAGTTCCCCCGCTCCCCTAAGGAGAATCCGTGCTCAAGCGCGTGCTCGTGGTCCTGTTCGCGGCGATGGTCTTCACGCCGGTCGGACAGGCCACGGGCGCGGGCGACCTCGTCGGCGGCAGAGAGGCCGACGAGCCGTATCCGTTCATCGTCTCGCTGCATTCGGCCTCCGGTAAGGCTTTCTGCGCCGGCGCGCTGATCGCGGCGGACTGGCTGGTGACGGCCGGGCACTGTGTCGAGGGCAAGAACCCGGCGAACCTGGGCGCGCGGATCGGCAGCAACGACAACACCCAAGGCGGCGAGATCGCGAAACTCGCCGAGATCGTCGTGAATCCGTCCTACAACCCCGATCCCGAGCACGCGGGCGGCGACCTCGCGCTGGTGCGGCTGGCCGCCCCGGTGAAAGCGGCGCCGGTCCCGATCGGGGCCGTCGTGGCACCGGGGACGCCGACACGGCTGCTCGGCTGGGGTCAGACGTGCCCGACTTCGGGCTGTGGCAAGGGTCCGGCGAAGTTGCGGCAGCTGGACACGAAGATCGTCGAAGGCACGCGCTGCACGGCGAAGTTCGACGGCGCCGTCGAACTGTGCACCGACAACCCGGGCGGGAATTCGGGTTCGTGCTACGGCGATTCCGGCGGTCCGGAAATCGCGAAGGTAGCCGAGAAGTGGGTGCTGCTGGGCACGATCAGCCGTCCGGGTAACGCGGACCCGGTGTGCGCGACGTCGCCGTCGATCGCGACTTCGGTGGTGGCCTACGCGCAGTGGATCGCGGAGAAGACCGTTCCGCCTACGCCCGCTCCGCCTGCTTAACGTGTTATGAACGGTCCGTTCGTGTTATGAACGGTCCGTTCATAACAGGATTTGTTATGAACGGACCGTTCATAACACTCGCTACTCCGCGTTGCTGGAGTGACCGGGGAACAGATGCGCGTCCGGATCCAGCATGACCGCGATGTTGTTGACCGCCGTCGCCGCTTCCCCGAACCCGGTCGCGATCAGCTTCACCTTCCCCGGATACGCCGCGACGTCGCCCGCCGCGTAGACCCGTTCGCGCGGGGTCGCCATGGTCGAGTCGACGGCGATCGCGCGATGGTCGATCTTCAGTCCCCAGCTTTCGATCGGCCCGAGATCGGCGGTGAAACCGAGCGCGGCGACCACCGAATCGGCGGGCAGCACCTCGGCCGCCTCGCCCTTGACCTGGATTTCGACCTCCGCCAGCGCACCGTCGCGGTCGAAGAACCGGGTGACCTCGGCATCGGTGACGATCCGCACGCCGAGTTCCCGCGCCTGCCGCACGATCGACTCGGCCGCGCGGAACTTGGCGCGCCGGTGCACGAGGGTGACGCTCGCGGCGACCGGATGCAGGGCGAGCACCCAGTCGAACGCCGAGTCCCCGCCGCCGACGACGACCACGTGCTGGCCGGCGTGCGCTTGCAGCGCGGGCACGAAGTGGACCATGCCGCGGCCGAGCCAGCCGTCCCCGGCAGGCAGCGGACGCGGGGTGAACTCGCCGATCCCGGCGGTGATCAGCACCGCCCCGGCGCGCAGGACCTGCCCGCCGTCGAGGGTGATGGTGATGCCGTCCTCGACGCTTTCGAGCTTCTCGGCCTTGCGGCCGAGCAGATACGCGGGCTTCCACGGCGCCGCCTGGTCGAGCAGGCCCTGCACCAGATCCCGTCCCCGGATTTCGGCGAACCCGCCGACGTCGTAGATCATCTTTTCCGGGTACATCGCGGTGACCTGACCGCCAGCTTCCGGCAGTGAATCCACGACGGCCATCGAAAGGCCGCGGAATCCCGCGTAGTAGGCGGCGAAAAGGCCCGTCGGACCTGCCCCGATGATGACGAGGTCGTACGACGTTTCCCCAGCGGACTCGCTCATTCGGCACTCTCCCGGCCGGTGGTGGGCGGCGTGATCGAGAACACATCCGATCCTAGCCCTCGCGTGCCGAAAGACACGGAGCGCGCCGGGGATCCCTGCGCGAAACTTGAGGCATGGCTGAACAGGAATACCGGATCGAACACGACACCATGGGCGAGGTGCGCGTCCCCGTCGACGCCCTCTACCGCGCGCAGACGCAGCGCGCCGTCGAGAACTTCCCGATCTCCGGCCGGGGCCTGGAGCGCGCCCAGATCCGCGCGCTCGGCCTGCTGAAGGCCGCCGCCGCGCGGGTCAACGCGAAACTCGGCGTGCTGGACGCCGAGGTCGCCGAGGCCATCGCGAAGGCGGCCGACGAGGTCGCCGAGGGCAAGCACGACGCGCACTTCCCGATCGACGTGTTCCAGACGGGTTCCGGGACCTCGTCGAACATGAACGCCAACGAGGTCATCGCGACGCTCGCGTCGAAAGCGCTGGGCCGCGACGTCCACCCGAACGACCACGTCAACGCTTCGCAGTCCTCGAACGACACCTTCCCGACGACGATCCACGTCGCCGCGACGGAGGCCGTCCTGTCCGACGTGATCCCGGCGCTGGAGTATCTGGGCGCCGCGATCACGAAGCGGGCGGCGGAGTGGGCGGACATCGTGAAGTCCGGCCGCACGCATCTGATGGACGCCGTCCCGATCACCTTCGGCCAGGAGGCGGGCGCGTGGGCGTCGCAGGTCCGGTTCGGTGTCGAGCGGCTGAAGTCGGGCCTGCCGCGACTCGGTGAGCTGCCGATCGGCGGTACCGCGGTCGGTTCCGGGCTGAACGCGCCCGAGGGCTTCGGCGCGGCTGTTTCGCGAGAACTGGCTTCGGTGACCGGACTCCCGCTGACCGAGGCGCGCGACCACTTCGAGGCGCAGGCGACGCAGGACAGCGTCGTCGAGACCTCCGGTCATCTGCGCACGGTCGCCGTGTCGCTCAACAAGATCGCGAACGACCTGCGCTGGCTGGGGTCCGGCCCGCGCACCGGGCTCGCCGAACTGGCGCTGCCGGATCTCCAGCCGGGCTCCTCGATCATGCCGGGCAAGGTGAACCCGGTGATCCCGGAGGCGACGCTGCAGGTGGTCGCGCAGGTGATCGGGAACGACGCGGCTGTCGCTTTCGCCGGCGCGGCGGGCAACTTCCAGCTCAACGTGAACCTGCCGGTCATCGCGCGCAACGTGCTCGAATCGGCACGACTGCTCGCGGCGGTCTCGCGACTGCTGGCGGACAAGGTTTTCGCGGGTGTGACGGTGAACGCCGACCGCGCACGGGAGTACGCCGAGGGTTCGCCGTCGATCGTGACCCCACTCAACTCCTACATCGGTTACGAAGAGGCCGCCGCCATCGCGAAGCAGGCCCTCAAGGAGCTGAAGACGATCCGCGAGGTCGTGATCGAACGCGGTCACGTCGCGAACGGCAAGCTCACCGAGGCCCAGCTGGACGAGGCTCTCGACGTGCTCCGGATGGCGCGCGGAGGACGCTAAGCACCGAGAGCGACCATAGCCGCGTGGAGCGGTGAAGCGAGCGAAGCCGCCAACCCGCTCGAAGGCAGCGGCTCGGTGAACAGGTGCAGCCACGTCAGCACCGGACCGAGCAGTATCGCGTGCACGAGCGCCGGATCGGGCCGTCGCGAGAGTTCTCCTCTCGCGACGGCCCGATCCAGCATCAGGACCAGATATCCGCGCTCACGCCCGAGGAACACCTCACCGAACCGCGCCTCCAGCACCGGATCCGCCCGGACGTCGGCGAGCAGCGACGGCAGCGCCTGCCGCAGTTCAGCACTGTCCAAAGAGGACTCGATCACCTCGAGAACCGCCGCCACGTCCCCGCGCAGCGAACCGGTGTCCTCCGGCGGTTCGAGCTCCTCCGGGTGGATCACCGCGGCGAACACGAGTTCCGCCTTGGACCGCCACCGCCGGTACACCGCGGCCTTGCCGACCCCCGCCCGCGCCGCGACCGCGTCGATCGTGCAGCGCTGGTAACCGGTTTCGGTCAGCAGCGCCCGCACGGCTTCGCGGACCGCCTCGTCGATTCCCGCTTCCCTCGGCCTGCCTCGTGTCATGCGGACCAGTTTACGAGACCAGCAGTTCCGTATATTGTCGGGGTATGACCTGGACCAGAACCTCCCGCGAAATCCTGCCCGTCCGGCCGTCCGCTCTCTGGACGTCGCTGGCCGACTTCACCCGGTGGCCCGACTGGGATCCGGACCTCGATCGCGTCGAACTGCACGGCCCCGCCGAGGTGGGATCGACCGGATTCCTCGTACCGAACGGATTCCGCGGCCGGGTGCACTCACGGGTCGCCGAGCCGTTCACCATCACATCCCTGACCCAGCACCGCGAGATCGCCTTCCGCCAGCCGATTCCGCTCGGTGCCATGGATCTCGTGCTACGGCTGACCGCGGTCGACGGCGGGACGGAGTTCGTCCAGAAGGTCACCTTCGCCGGACCGCTGCGCTCGGTCATGGTCGCGATCATCGGCGGCGACGTCGTGAAGCATTTCGGCTTCAAGTGCGCGCGACTCACCGAACTCGCGGCGGCGCAAGCCGATCGCGACGCCCGATGACACCAGCGCGACGCCGATCACCTGAGAGAATCGGAAATCCTGCATTCCCAGCAGGAGTGAGACGGCGAGCCCGGAGACCGGCATGAGCCCCACCAGCACCCCGGCCCGGTCCGCGCCCAGCGCCGAAACCGCCGAGTACCACAGAAGAAACGCGATCGCCGTGACGACGACCGTCAGATAGCCGAGCGCGATCAGTTCACGCCCGTCCGGCCACGCCCAGGCGCCGGACGGGTCGGCGATCGTGCCGACCACCGCGCCGCCGACGCCCGCGGCACAACAGCTCCAGGTCGCGGTCGCCAGCGGTCCGAGCCTGTCGAGCACGCCGACGGCGAGCAGTGTGAACAGCGCTTCGCACACCATCGCCAACGCCGCGAGCACCAGTCCCTGCCAGCGTGCCGCACCGCCGCCGGAGAGCACCGCGATGCCGAGTCCGGCGAGCACCGCCCCGGTCACCGGCGCCCACGAGGGCCGTTTCCCGTTCGTCAGCGGGCCGGCGAGCGCGAGCACGAGCGGCGTGCCGCCGAGGAACGCGGCGACCAAGCCGGGTTCGGCGTAGCGCTGCGCGAACAGCAGGCACGCCTGGAACCCGATCATCCCGGTCGCGGCGAGCGCGATCAGCGACGGCACGTCGCGCGGGCCGGGCAGCGGCAACGGACGTCCGGTCAGCCGCGCCCACGCCAGCAAGAGCACTCCCGCCAGCGCGTAACGCAGCGCCTGTCCGGTGATCACCGGGTAGCCGTCGAGCATTCCCGTCACCGGCACGGACGCGCCGACGATCAGCACCCCCAGTACGCCGATCGTCATACTTCTTCGTTCGCTGTCCATGGCTCCACGATGTCGGCCTTTTGGCCTTCTTCACAGAGCCAGAACATGGTCGATGGACAGGACCGTAAGTCGGCGCAACCGGGTCGCGCGCCACCTCCGTCTCTCCGGCATGCGCCTGTGGCACGGCGCGCCACCACCGTCCGCCCCGGAAACGTTGGTATTGCGGGCCAAGACCTACGTCGGCATGCCGAGCCTGAAACCCGCCGTGCTCCCCGAGTTCAGCCTCTACGGCGGCGGACGGCTGCTCGTGCCCGGCGAAGAGTCGTGCGAAGACCTGATGGTGCCGCCTCAGAACTATTGAGCGGTAAGGCAAAGGTCGCGTCGGGTGAGGGGTGTGTGGAAATAGGGACGTTGAGTGTCCCTATTTCCACACACCCCTCCGGGTCCGGTGGTCACAGGGACTCCTCGTACGGGACTGTGTGGATTTCGGGTCATCCAACGTCCCAAAATCCACCCAGTGAGGGACCGAGCACCTCTCAAATAACCTGGGTCTGACAGGACCAGGCACGTGGCCCCGGCCTCCGGGATACTTGTCGACATGACCGACACGGCCGAACTGGGCGACTTCCTCAAGGCACGCAGGGCCGCGCTGGACCCGGCGGACCTCGGCCTGCCGACGGGATTCAACCAGCGCCGGGTCGCCGGGCTGCGGCGCGAGGAGCTGGCGCAGCTGGCCGGGATCAGCGTCGACTACTACACGCGGCTCGAACAGGGCCGGGCGCGGAACGTGTCCGACTCCGTCCTCGATTCGCTGGGCAGGGCGCTGCGGTTGCACCGCGACGAGGAGACCTACCTGCGGAACCTGGCCGCCCCGAAACGCAAACGCGTCGCCCGGCCCCGGGCTCAGCGGGTCCGGCCGGAACTGCAGACGATGCTGAACGCCATCCACTCCCCGGCGTTCGTCTTCGGCCGTTACCTGGACGTGCTTGCCTGGAATCCGCTCGGCTCCGCGCTGTCCTTCGACTTCGCCGCCTGCTCGCCCGGCGAGCGCAACATCCCGAAGATGTTCTTCCTCGACGAGCACGCCCGCGAGCTGCACCCGGAGTGGGAGACGGTCGCGAAGGAGGTCGTCGCGAATCTGCGCTCCGAGAGCGGGAAGTACCCGGACGACCCGTACCTCGCGCAGCTGGTCGGCGAACTCTCACTCGGCAGCGAGGAATTCCGGAAGCTCTGGGCGAAGCACACCGTGCGCGAGAAGGCGCACGCGTGGAAGGTGATGATCAACCCGATCGTGGGCGAACTCCGGCTGCGCTACGAGACGCTGCGGCTGCCCGACGACCCGGATCAGGCCCTGGTGATCTACACGGCCGAGCCCGGCTCCGACAGCGAACGGGCGCTCGGCCTGCTCGCCAGCTGGGTGGCGGATCCCGCGCACGCCTGAGCGGCCCGGTCCCGCTGCCCGGCCGTGCCATGAACGGCCCGTTACTTGCAAAATTTGCAGGTAACGGGCCGTTCATGGCATCGAGGAGGGCTGAGATCTGAAGTACGTGAGTCGCCCCAGCGCCGTGAGATGAAGGACGCTTTCATAGCAAATTTTGCTATGAAAGCGTCCTTCATTGCAGCCGCCCAGCCCCCGCCGCACAGCCCCGCCCCAGCTTCGACGCGAAACTGTCGGTGTCCGGGGTCATGATGGACCCATGTTGCTCACCGCGGTGGTGACCGCGTCGGCCGAGCTGGCCGCCACGAGGTCCAGGAAGGCGAAGATCGCCACCCTGGCCGCACTGCTGCGTGCCGCCGGTGAGCTGGAGCTTCCGGCGGTGGTCGCGTTCCTCACCGGGCAGCCGACGCAGGGCCGCATCGGCACCGGCTGGCGGACGCTGGCCGAACTGGACGCGGCTCCGGCCGCCGAGCCGTCGTTGTCCGTGGCCGAGGTCGACACGGCACTCGGCACGGTGGGGGCAGCGTCCGGTTCGGGATCGGTGAAGCTGCGAGCGGAGACGTTGCGGGCGCTTTTCACCAAGATGACCAAGGCCGAGCAGGAGTTCCTGTTCCGGCTGCTCACCGGCGAGCTGCGGCAGGGCGCGCTCGAAGGGATCATGGTGGACGCCATCGCGGCGGCGTCCGAGATCCCGGCCGAGGACGTGCGGCGGGCGTTCATGCTGTCCGGGCAGCTGCCGGTGACGGGTCTGGCGGCGATGACCGGCGGCCGGGAACGGTTAGCCGAGTTCAAGCTGGCGCTGGGCAGGCCGATCCGGCCGATGCTGGCTTCCCCGGCGGAGTCGCTGGAGGAGGCGGTCACCGAGCACGCCGAGGCGCTGGTCGAGTACAAGATGGACGGGGCGCGGATCCAGGTCCACCGCGACGGCGACGAGGTGCACGTCTACACGCGGACGCTGCGGGAGATCACCGGCAGCGTCGGCGAACTGGTGGAGCTGGTGCGCTCGCTGCCGTGCACGTCGGTGGTGCTCGACGGCGAGACGCTGGCGCTGACCGACGACGGCAGGCCGAGGCCGTTCCAGGAGACGATGAGCCGCTTCGGCAGCACCCGTGAGGAGCAGGTCAAGGCCCTGCTGTTGCGGCCGTACTTCTTCGACTGCCTGCATCTGGACGGCGTCGATCTGCTGGACGCTCCTCTGTCCGAACGGAACGCCGCCCTGCACAAGGTCGCGGGCGAGCACGTCATCCCTGGCGAGATCGCGCCCACCTCGGCCGAGGGAGTGCTGGAAGCGGCGATGGCCGCCGGGCACGAAGGCGTGATGGTCAAGGATCTCGCGTCGCCGTACGCGGCGGGCCGCCGCGGGCGCGCGTGGCTCAAGGTGAAACCGGTGCACACGATCGACCTCGTCGTGCTCGCCGCGGAATGGGGACACGGCAGGCGCACCGGCAAGCTGTCGAACCTGCACCTCGGCGCGCGCGACCCCGACGGCGGGCCGCCGATCATGGTCGGCAAGACGTTCAAGGGTATGACCGACGAACTGCTGGCCTGGCAGACGAAGACGTTCCAGGAGATCGAGACCCACCGCACGGACTGGGTGGTGCACGTCCGGCCGGAGGTCGTCGTCGAAATCGAACTCGACGGGGCTCAGGTCAGCACGCGGTATCCGGGTGGGCTGGCGCTGCGCTTCGCGCGTGTCGTGCGCTACCGGCCCGACAAGGAGGCCACCGACGCCGACACCATCGACACCGTGCGAGGACTCCTCAAGCCCTGATCGCAACCAGAGGACTAATTGCGGCGAAGGGACGCCCCCGATCGAGTGGCGGCTTGCGGTGGTGACGGGACGTCCCGGCCCGGTCACCCATAAAGTAGACAGAATGCAGGCTTCCAAGATCGCGCGTGCCTGGTTCGGCGCGACGGCACTGGTGGTGATCGCCGGCCTCGCCGCGCAGATCCCGGTCTCCGCGGGCACCACGGGCGGCACCTTCCAGACCCCGGCCGGACGGGTGGCCAACCTGCTGGCCTTCTTCACCATCGACTCGAACATCCTGGTCGGCATCGGCTGCCTGCTGCTCGCGGTCGGCGCCGCGGGCCGGTCGAGGATCTTCGGCGTCCTGCGGCTCGCCGGCCTCGTCGGCATCACCGTGACCGGCGTCGTCTTCCAGGTCGCGCTCGCCGACCTCTACGAACTGCACGGCTGGGCCGTGTTCGCCGACACGATGCTGCACAAGGTGTCGCCGCTGATGTGCGTCGCGGGCTGGCTGCTGTTCGGGCCGCGCGGCCAGTTGTCGTGGCGGGTCCTGTCGTGGTCGCTGCTGTACCCGCTGGGCTGGCTCGCGGTCACGCTGGTCCGCGGCGCGCTCATCGGGTTCTACCCGTACCCGTTCGTCGACCCGGGCATCAACGGCTACGGCACCGTCGCCTTCAACTGCGTCCTGATCGGCGTGCTGTTCATCGGCCTCGCGGCGGCCGCGGTCGGTTTCGATCGCACGTTCACCCGGCGAGATGAACTGGATGACTACTTAGCCGCGGACCCGGCGGAAGGCGTTGAGCGGATCCGCGACGCCGGCCCGCACTAGCGTCCGCACCGCGCCGAGCCGCCGGTCCACCGGTTTCCCGGCGGCCACCCGGTGCATCTGCTGGGTGTGCCACTGGATCTCGAGCAGGCTGTCCGCCAGCCGGATGCCGGTCTTCGGGGCCCCGCGTTCGGCACGGACGTCCTCGCCGCCCAGCAGACGACCGGGCAGCGCCGGATCGACGATCAGCGGCCTGCCGAGACCGATGACGTCCAGCGCGCCGGAGCGAAGCGCGTCCGCCATCCCCTCCGGACTGGTGAAGCCGCCGGTGACCATCAGCGCGACGTCGGTGACCTGCCGCGCTTTCGCGGCGTAGTCGAGGAAGTAGGCCTCACGTCGGACCGTGCTCGCCTTGCCGGAGCCCATCATGGCGGCCTTCTCGTAGGTGCCGCCGGAGACCTCCAGCAGGTCGATGCCCGCTTCCCCCAGCTCACGGACGACTTCGAGCGATTCCTCCTCGCTGAAGCCGCCGCGCTGGAAATCCGCGCTGTTGAGCTTGACCGCGATGGGCACGGAATCACCGACCTCGCCGCGCACGCGAGCGACCACTTCGAGCAGGAACCGGCGCCGCCGCAGGGCGTCACCACCCCAGCCGTCGGTGCGCTGGTTGGTGAGCGGCGAAAGGAACTGCGACACGAGATAGCCGTGCGCGCCGTGGATCTGGACACCGGTGAACCCGGCGTCGACGACGGTGCGCGCGGCCACGCCGAACCGGTCGATGATCGCTTCGATCTCGTCGCCGGTGAGCGCCCGCGGCGTCGCGAAGACCGAGCGGATACCGCGGTCGCCGAACGGCACCGCGGACGGCGCGACCGGCTGCCGGGACAGGAACCGCGGGCTCTGGCGTCCCGGGTGGTTGAGCTGGACCCACAACCGGGTCTCGGTCCCGTCGCCCGACCGGGCCCAGGGCTTGAACTCGGTCGCGTCCGGCTCCCGGGGCACGGCGACGTTGCGAGGCTCGCCGAGCGCGGTGGGGTCGACCATGACGTTGCCGGTGATCAGCGTCCCGGCACCGCCTCGCGACCACGTCCGGTACAGCTCGGCCAGTTCGGCGGTCGGCCGGTTGCGGCGATCGCCGAGCTGCTCGCTCAGCGCGGCCTTGGCCAGCCGGTTCGGCAGGATCGCGCCACACCGCAGTTTCAGCGGTTCGGCCAGCAATTCCTTGGGCTCGCTCATCGCGCTTCTCCCGCCGGTTACCTACTGAGGAGTATCCCTACTCAAAGTAACATACTCGCGGTATGTCGAGTACTCAAGGTTCGGCGCTTCCGGCTTTAGCCGAGTAACCGCGGCGCGACCGGCTCCACCCGCGCGCGCACCTTCACCTCGTCGGCCATCTGCCGCGCCCAGACCTGCAACCCCGGGATGTCGATCCCGTGCGGCCTGGCTTCGCGGAACGGCTCGATGTTGTCCGCGCCGCGTTCCAGCAGCGAGGCCGCGCCGTTCCCGTTTCCCCTGGCCACATGGGTCAGGCCGACGGCGAGCTGCGCGAGAGCGCGCCACAGCTCCCGCTCCGCCCCGTCGGTGGCCTTCCACGCGTCCTCGAACACCTCGTGCGCGTGAAACGGACGGCCCGCGTCGAGCAGGCGCTGGGCCTCGGTGATGGTGTCCTCGGGGGCCCGTTCGATGCCCTCGGGCTGCCGCTCGACACCGTCGGCGCCGTACGGGAGCGGCCTGCCGAGACCGTCACGAGGGCGTGCGTTGCGGGCTCGTCCGGCTTCGTCGCGATCCCGGTCCGTCATGCCGTCATTGTCCCACGCGGGTATCCTGGGGCCTCGTGCGCTTTCTCGACGGGCATCGGCCCGCTCACGACCTGACCTACGACGACGTGTTCCTCTTGCCGAACCGTTCGGACGTGGAGTCCCGCTTCGACGTCGACCTGTCCACTGTGGACGGCACCGGCGCGACGATCCCGATCGTGGTGGCCAACATGACCGCCGTCGCCGGTCGCCGGATGGCCGAGACGGTCGCCCGGCGCGGCGGGCTCGTCGTACTCCCCCAGGACGTCGACACGGCCGCGGTCACCGACATCGTCGCCTGGGTGAAGAGCCGTCACACCGTCTGGGACACCCCGCTCGTGCTGACCGGCGGGGACGCGGTGGCCGACGCGCTGAACCTGGTCGGCAAACGCGCCCACGGCGCCGTCGTCGTGGTGGACGAGGACGGCAAGCCGGTCGGCGTCGTCGACGAAGCGGCGTGCGCCGGTGTCGACCGCTTCGCGCGGCTCGGCGACGTCGCGGAGCCCGCACTCGTCACCGTCCCGTTGGACACCCCGCCGCGCGAGGTGTTCGAGCGCCTGCACGCCCACGGCGGCCGCCTCGCGCTCGGCATCGACGAAAACGGCAGGCTGGCGGGCGTCCTGACCGAGATCGCGGCGCTGCGCGCGGAGATCTACACCCCGGCCGTCGACGGCGGCGGGAACCTGCGCGTCGCCGCCGCGATCGGCGTGAACGGCGACGTCGCGGCGAAGGCCGAGGCCGTTCTGGCGGCGGGCGTCGACGTGCTGGTCGTCGACACCGCGCACGGTCACCAGGAGAAGATGATCTCCGCGCTCAAGGCCGTCCGGTCGGTGAACCCGAGGGTCCCGGTGGTCGCTGGGAACGTGGTCACCGCGGAGGGCACGCGCGACCTGATACACGCGGGCGCGGACGTCGTCAAGGTCGGCGTCGGCCCCGGCGCCATGTGCACGACGCGGATGATGACCGGCGTCGGCCGCCCGCAGTTCTCCGCCGTCGCCGAATGCGCGGCCGCGGCCCGCGAACTGGGCAAGCACGTCTGGGCGGACGGCGGTGTCCGGCACCCGCGCGACGTCGCGCTCGCGCTGGCCGCCGGCGCGTCATCGGCCATGGTCGGCTCGTGGTTCGCCGGTACCCACGAATCCCCCGGCGACCTGCGCTACGACGAGCAGGGCAAGCCGTACAAGGAATCGTTCGGCATGGCGTCGAAGCGCGCCGTCGGCGCCCGCACGCGCACGGACAACGTCTTCGAGCGCGCCAAGAAGGGCCTGTTCGAAGAGGGCATCTCGGCGTCGCGGATGGCGCTGGACCCGGCTCGCCCCGGCGTCGAAGACCTGCTCGACTCCATCGGCTCCGGTGTCCGCTCGGCCTGCACGTACGCGGGCGCGCGGACGCTGGAGGAGTTCCACGAGCGCGCGCTGCTCGGCATCCAGTCGGCCGCGGGCTTCGCGGAAGGGCGGCCGCTGCCCGCCGGCTGGTGATCCGGCGCCCCGAAAGCACTAGGGTGCACCGGGTGAAGCCCCTGAGACGGATCGTGGCGGCGGCGGTGGACCGCCGCCACGCAGAGGAAATCGCCGCGCTGAGGTCCACGGTCGCGGACCAGGCCGCGGAACTGGACCGGTTGCGCGCGACGCTGGACCACCACACCGCCTGGCTGGAGGACCACGGCCGGGCGCTGCGGGACGGCGACGCGCGCACCACCACCGTCGAGGCCAGGCAGGAAGCCATCGAGGCCAGGCAGGAGGCACTCGACGGCTGGCTGGAAAGCCACGACACCGCGTTCGAAGGCCTGCATCTCCGGACCGAAAACCTCGAAGCGGCCCGTGACGTCCGCACTTTCACCCACTGGCTCGACCGGCACGAACTCACGGCCACCCCGAAGATTTCGATCGTCCTGCCGACGCACAACCGCGCCACCCTGCTCCCCCGCGCCGTCGCGTCGGTGCAGGCACAACGTTACGAGAACTGGGAACTGGTGATCGTCGACGACGCCAGCGCGGACTCGACGCCCAAGGTGATCGCCGGGTTCGAAGACCCGCGCATCCGCTCGATCCGCGTCGAGCACGGCGGCGTCTGCGCCGCTCGCAACGCCGCGCTGGCCGAAGCCACCGGCGACGTCGTCACCTATCTCGACGACGACAACACCATGCATCCGTTGTGGCTCAAGGCCTTGGCGTGGGCGTTCGGCGAGCATCCGGAGATCACCGCGGCCTACGGTGGATTCGTCATCGACGACATCGGCGGCCTTCCGACGCTGTTCCTGCGCCGCTACGACCGGGAAACCCTGCTGCGGGAGAACCTCGCCGACATCGGCGCGGTCGCGCATCTGGCCGGCCTGCCCGAAGCCCGGTTCGACGAGTCGCTGGTCGAGATGGGCGACTGGGACCTGCTCCTCGCGTTGACCGCGGAGCGCGCTCCGCTGGTCGTCCCGGCGATCTCCTGCTACTACTCGACGACTTCCGGGGACCGGCTCTCCCACGGCCCGACCTACGAGGCCGACTTCGCCGCCATCCGCCGCAAGCATTCCGGAACGGAGGACGGCTCATGACCGATCCCGCGAAGATCCTGGTCGTCGCACTCGACGCCTGCGACCCCGGAACGATCCGCGATCTCGCCGCGGCCGGCGAGGTACCGGCGCTGGCACGACTGCTCGAAAGCAGCGCGTCGGCGACCACGCACAACCCTTACGGCCTGTTCGTCGGCTCCCTGTGGAGCAGTTTCTTCACCGCGCGCACGGCCGCGCGGACCGGGTTCCACTGCTGGGAAGAGGTCGACACGTCGACCTACGAACGGCGACTGACCAGTCCGCTGGAGATCCGGGGCACCCCGTTCTGGGAAACCCTTTCCGCGGCGGGCAAACGCGTCGCCGTCCTCGATGTTCCGCATTCCCGCGCGGACAAGCCCCTCAACGGGGTGATGGTGAGCGAATACGCCTGCCACGACCGGCATTTCGGCTTCCACACCTCGCCGCCGGAGCTGGCGAAGGAGATCGAGGCGGAGGTGGGGCTCACGCCGATCCTCACCGCCGAACCCGAGCTGGTCCGCGACTGGGCACCGGACGACTACCTGCACCGCGAAGGTCCACATCGGACAGCCGACGAAGAACGCGCGCTGACGCACGGGCTCGTCGCCGGAATCGGGCAGAAGACACAGGTCTCGACCAAGCTGCTCGCCGAGGGCGGCTGGGATCTTTTCCTTTCGGTGTACGGGGAATCTCACAGCATCGGGCATCAGCAGTGGCACCTGCACGATCCCGCGCACCGCGACCACGACACCAAGCTTGCCGCCGAGCTGGATCCGATCCGATCCGTGTACCGGAGTCTCGACGACGCCATCGGCGAGCACCTCGCACTGGCCGGGCCGGACACCACGGTCTTGGTGTTGCTGAGCCATGGCATGGGGCCACGGTACGAAGGAAGCCATCTGCTGCACGAGATCCTGCGACTGCTCGACGGCGTGAGTTCGGCGGGGATGCGCGGCAGTGGCGCGATGACCCTGGCCAAACGAGGCTATTCCGCGCTGCCCGGTCCTCTGCGGATGACACTGGCATCGGTCGCGATGCCGTTGCTGCGCAAGCGATTGGCCGCCGCACCGCTGCCGGCGGTGCCGAACTGGGCGACCGCCGAGCAACGATCGAAACAGCGATTCTACCTGTCTCCCAACAACTTCGTCTTCGGTGGGGTGCGGATCAACCTGGCAGGCCGCGAACCGCACGGCGTCGTCCAGCCCGGCGCCGAGTTCGAGGCCGTCTGCGCACAGCTGACCGAAGACCTGCTTTCCCTGGTGAACGTCGCGACCGGGAAGCCCGTCGTGCGCGAGGTTTCACCCACGAGCGATCACTACGACCGCGAAGCCGACGACACCCTGCCGGATCTCCTGATCGACTGGGCTCGCACCGGTCCGATCGAGACCGTGTGGTCACCCAAGACCGGGGTCGTCTACGGCCCGGACGAGCATTGGCGTACCGGAGACCATCGCCCGGACGGCCTGCTGCTCGCCAGCGGCCCCGGTTTCGAGCCTGGCGCGCGGCTACCGGATCTGGACGTCGTCGACCTGGGAGCGACCCTGTCGGCCATGCTCGGCGTCGAACTCACCGACGACGTCGACGGAAAGCCGCTCCCCTGGACGAAGCCGGTCACCTGACCCGCGAAGGGCTGTTATGAACGGACCTTTCATAACAAAATTCGTTATGAAAGGTCCGTTCATAACGCGCCGCTATCCGTGATCCTCCAACATCTCGGTGACGAGCGCCGCGATCGGCGAACGCTCGGAACGGGTCAGCGTGACGTGCGCGAACAGCGGGTGACCCTTGAGCTTCTCGATCACCGCCGAAACGCCGTCGTGCCGTCCGACCCGCAGGTTGTCGCGCTGCGCGACGTCATGCGTGAGCACGACCCGCGAAGCCGTGCCGAGCCGCGAAAGCACGGTCAGGAGCACGTTGCGCTCCAAGGACTGTGCCTCGTCGACGATGACGAACGTGTCGTGCAGCGACCGGCCGCGGATGTGGGTCAGCGGGAGCACCTCGAGCATGCCGCGGTCGAAGACCTCGTCGAGGACGTCCTGGCTGACCAGCCCGCCGAGGGTGTCGAACACCGCCTGCGCCCATGGCTGCATCTTCTCGCTCTCGGAACCGGGCAGGTAGCCCAGTTCCTGGCCGCCGACCGCATACACCGGCCGGAACACCACGACCTTGCGGTGCTGGCGGCGTTCCATCACCGACTCCAGCCCCGCGCACAGCGCGAGCGCCGACTTACCCGTGCCGGCGCGTCCGCCCAGCGAGACGATGCCGACGTCGGAGTCCAGCAGGAGATCCAGCGCGACCCGCTGCTCGGCCGAGCGGCCGTGCAGCCCGAACGCCTCCTTGTCACCCCGCACGAGCCGGATCCGCTTGTCCGCGGTGACCCGGCCCAGCGCGCTCGAACTGCCCGCGAGCAGCCTCAGGCCGGTGTGACAGGGCAGTTCACCGACCTCGGGCATCCCGAACTCCGCCGGATCCACGGATGACGACGCCCCGCTGAACAGCGCGTCGACCAGGTCCTGCGGGACGTCCACGTCCGCCATGCCCGTCCAGCCCGAGGGCGTCACCTCCTGCGCGCGGTACTCGTCGGCTTCGAGGCCGACGGCGCCCGCCTTGACACGCAGGGGGATGTCCTTGGTCACCAGCGTGACCGACGCGCGTTCCGCCGCCAGATTGAGCGCGCAGGCGAGGATGCGGTGGTCGTTGGAGTCGGTGCGGAAGCCGACCGGGAGCACCGTGGGGTCGGAGTGGTTCAACTCCACTTGCAGGGTGCCGCCGTGCTCACCGATCGGGATCGGCGCGTCGAGCCTCCCGTGCTGACGACGCAGGTCGTCGAGCATGCGAAGCGCTTCACGCGCGAACCAGCCCAGTTCGGGATGGTGACGTTTCGCCTCCAGTTCACTGATGACGACCAGCGGGAGTATGACCGCGTGTTCGGCGAAACGGGTCACCGACCAGGGGTCAGAGAGCAGGACCGACGTGTCGAGCACGTAAGTGGACCGCTGGGATTCGGGCGAGATCGAGGCTTTCTCCGGGCCAGGGGCACCGGTCGAAGAACGGCCAGAGGCCTTGCGGGGTGAACGCTGCGCAGTCACGACGGCATCTCCCTCGTGGGCGTGGCACCACGCCCGCACTCGCTGGGCCGGGCACTTCCCTGGCCAACCGCTCCTTCCGACGCTTTCCGCGTCAGACGGCTCGGCCACGAGGGCCGGGTGCCGGCCCCCTCGCGCATCCACTGGGCGGCTGTGCCGCCCTGTCGACAACTGCCACGACCAGGGCCTCCCGTGAGAGTCCGCATGGGACGCGAACCCTCACTTCCGGAAGGTACCTGCGTCCGGGCGATCGCGCAGGCAGCCACCACGGTGATTCGCCAAACCGTCATCTCACTGTCGGTCGCGTGACATCAACACCTGGTCACCGTCACACTGGGTAGTGATGATCACCATTCAGGGACGCTCGTCGACGTGACCCGGATGGATTAACGCGACAGAGGGCGTTCGCCTGATCGAAATCCGGGTTCTACCACGTTCGGTAGCGGAGCGCATTTTGTGTCCGAGACAGAGAACCGTACCGAGTGAAGAGGGCCATTTTCGGCTCACACAATGGGCTTACGAGACGGTCACCGGACCTGAATAGCGAGTAATTTTCTCACTGCGGGCACACCCACCGGAACTCCGTGCCCCGGATCCCTGAATATCTCTACCAAGGAGTGTGCGTAGTGCTGAAGAAGGCTGGTTTCGTTTCCGCCGTCGCCGCGGGTCTCATGATGGTCGGCGGAACCGCGTTCGCCGCGACCGACGGCACCCCGGACCCCACGTTCGGCGACGCTTACAACACCTTCATCGAAGGCGGCGGCGCGCTGGGCTACGGCGCTGCTTCCCTGGTCGCCGGTGCCTACGCGGGCATCGCCACCACCCCGGCTCTGATCCTCCACTCGCTGGAGCACCACCACCACTGATCTTCAGTGTGGACGTCGAAGGCCCCGGAAGTGCACTCCGGGGCCTTCGTCTTGTCCCAGGTCAGGAACCTCAGGAACCGAAGCGCCGGTGACGCCAGGCGTAATCACGCATGGCGCGCAGAAAATCGACCCGGCGGAACGCGGGCCAATACGCTTCGGTGAACCAGAATTCCGAATGCGCCGATTGCCAGAGCAGAAATCCGGAAAGCCGCTGCTCACCCGAGGTACGGATAATCAGATCCGGATCCGGCTGGCCCGAGGTGTACATGTGTTCGGAAATATGATCGACGTCCAGTATCTTCGCGAGCTCGCGGATCGAGGTGCCCTCGTCGGCGTGCTGGAGCAGGAGTTTGCGGACCGCGTCGGCGATCTCCTGACGCCCTCCGTAACCGACCGCGACGTTGACCTCCATCCCGAAACGCCCTTCGGTGCGTTCCGCGGCCGCGCTGAGGGCCTTCGCGACCTCCGGAGGCAACAGGTCAAGGGCTCCCACGATGCGGAGCCGCCATGGCGTGTGCGGCGCGGCGAGTTCGTCGGTGACGTCGGTGATGATCTTCAGCAGGGGGCTGAGTTCCTCGGCCGCGCGGCCGAGGTTGTCGGTCGAGAGCAGCCACATGGTGACGACCTCGACGTCTGCCTCGTTGCACCAGCTCAGGAAGTCGGCGATCTTCTTGGCGCCGGCACGGTGGCCGTCGGCGACGTCGGTGAAGCCCGCTTCGCGCGCCCAGCGACGGTTGCCGTCCAGCATGATGGCGATGTGGCGTGGATGACGCCCCTTGGCCTGCTGGATCAGGCGCCTGCCGTAGGCGCTGTACACGACGTCTGACAAGAAGGACCGAAGACTCACGCCACCGGAGGGTACGCACCCTTCGCGCCTCGAGTGGGACGCGCCACGGACACTGGCTAAAAACCTACGGTGCCGTAATCTGGGAGGAGTGAGCGTAGAGTCCGAACAGCAGCCGTCCGGCCCCGCGCCCTTGGTGGACACACGTCCTCGGTTGCGGGGGCACATCCACTTCTGGTCCTTCTTCGTCGCAGTCGTCGGAGCCGTGACCCTGATCAGTCTCGCCGCGTCCACTGTGTCGCCTATAGCCACTTTGTCCACTTCGGTCTATGGGCTGACCGTGCTCGGCCTCTTCGGCGTGAGCGCGCTCTACCACCGTCGCTTGTGGAGCCCACGAGCATACGAATGGATGAAGCGCGCCGACCATTCGATGATCTTCTTGTTCATCGCCGGCACTTACACGCCGTTCACTCTTCTGGCGATGTCCCAGCCGACCGGGTACATCGTCCTGGCGATCGTGTGGGGCGGCGCGATCGGCGGCGTCACCCTGAAGATGCTGTGGCCGAACGCGCCACGGTGGCTGGGTGTACCCATCTACATCGCACTCGGCTGGGTCGCCGTCTTCGTCCTGCCCGAACTGGGCGCGCACGCCGGCATCGCGGCGCTCGTGCTGCTCTGCGTCGGCGGGCTGTTCTACACGCTGGGCGCGGTGTTCTACGCGGTGAAGTGGCCGAATCACTTCCCGGAGACGTTCGGGTACCACGAGTACTTCCACGCTTGCACGGTTCTCGCGGCTGTTTCGCACTACATCGCGATCTGGCTGGCGATGTACGCCTAGCGTCGCGTGATCCTGCGGGTCTTACCCGTGATTGGGCGGCGATCTCGCGTGATTGGACGGAGATCTCCCGTGACTGGAGGGACAACACCCGCAGCCGGATTCCGCCGGGTGTCATCCGTCCTCAATCACGCGAGATCTCCGTCTGATCACGCGTAACCGCCGTCTGATCACGCGAGATCGCCGTCTGCGGTACGAAACCCAACGCCAAGCAAGCAGGATCACGCGACACTAGGCATCACGCCCCCAAGGTGGCATTGGGGGCTTCAGCATCGAGCAGCTCGTCAAGTGCCCGGCGGCAACTCAATCCCCAGTGCGTGTGTGAAGACGTTCCGCGGATCCCACCGCGCCTTCACCCGCCGCAAACGCGGGTAGTTCCCCTGGTAGTACAACGTCGACCAAGGCACCCCGGACGTGTTCCAAGCCGGATCGGCAAGGTCGACGTCGGGATAGTTGATGTACGAACCGTCCTCGACCGGCACCCCACCGGTCGCGGAGTAGACGTCCCGGTACAACTCACGCACCCAGGCCAGATTCGCTGCGTCGTCGCCTGGCTCCAGCCACAGTGAGCTGTAGACGGCCTTCATGATCGCCCCGCGCTGCGCGATCGCGGTCGCCTCGGGAGCGACGGCGGCGACTTGGCCTCCGTAACCGATGATCTGTATCCCGCCCCGCACCGTCGTGGCCTCGCTCAAGTGCCGGTGGATCGTCGCTGTCTGGGCCGGCGTGAACGACCGGTGCAGGTACGCGGCCTTGATCTTGTACCGCCGCGTCGCCACGTCGCCGGGTTGCCCGAGGCCGGGCCAGGTCGTCGCGTGCGACCACGGCGCCTTGTACCGGTAGGTGTACGCGGGCTCGACACCGAGCGCGGCGACGAGGTCGGTCACCAGCCGATCGACACCGGGGAGGTCCGCGTCGGCTTGAACGGTGAGTTCGAGTGTGCCGGTGTCGCGGTGCTTCAGGTGAAGGATCGGGTACAGGCCGGTGTTCGGTGAGCCGGGGGCGCTGTTGCGTTCCATCCAAGCGCCGAAGTTTCCGACGATCTTGCTGAACGCCTGGTCGTCCCAGGTCCAGACGGCAAGGCAGGTCAGCATCTCCCGCGGTTGCGGCGGCAGCAAACGGGACGGGTCGGTGCCGGTGGCGCCGGGCGAACGCAGCCAGTAGCGGGTCACGACGCCGAAGTTGCCGCCACCGCCGCCGGTGTGCGCCCACCACAGGTCGTGGTTCTGGTCGCGGGAGGCCACCACGGCACGGACGCCCGACCTCTCGGCCACGACCACCTCGACGGCTTCCAGGTGATCGACCACGGCCCCGTACCGCCGCGACAGCGGGCCGTACCCGCCACCGGCGATGTGCCCGCCCGCGCCGACTTCGGGACAGCCTCCCGCCGGGATCGTCACACCCCAACCGCGCCCGAGGGCTTGTACACCTGTCCGAGGGTCGCGCCGGGCTCGACGAAGAAAGCACGTCGCGCGGGGTCGTAACCGACGGCGTCCATTTGCGACAGATCGATCAGCGTCCGCGCCGCCGGATCGGCCGTGAAGTTCTCGAAGCAGTGCCCGCCGCTGCGCACCGCGATCCGCCGCCCGGACCGCACGGCGTCCGACACCGCGCGGACGACCTGGCCGGTCGATCCGGTCAGGCGCACCTCGTCGGGCTTACCCACGAAACGGAAGTTGTTGGCACGCACCAAACCGTCGTAGCGGGAGTCGCCGGGACGGACCGTCACCGCGCCGGGCTCGTAAGGTTCCGCGTCGGCGACGCCGCCGACCGTCGCGCTGACGGCCACGGCTCCGGCACCGGCCAGCAGTCCTCGTCGGCTCAGTTCGTTCATCGTGTTCCCCATGCGTTCATCGTCGCGGGATCGCACCGCGGTCACCTCAACCGGACGGAGGGAGCCACGGTGGAAAAGCGGATCAACCGTTCGGCTGAGTGACCAGGAGAGACACACGCGTGTTCCCTCTGGCACAAGAAAGTGCCTTCTTCCGGAGTCCCGAAACCCCGGCCAAGATCGTCACCATGACCAAGAACGCACCTCCCCGCCCGCTCGACGACGCCGCCCTCAGCGACTTCCTTGCCGAGCACACCTTCGGCGCCCTCGCGACCCTCAAGCGCGACGGCCGCCCGCACCTCTCCACCGTCGTCTACGACTGGAATCCCGAGACCCGCGAGATCCGGATCAGCACGACCGAAGACCGTCTCAAGGTCAAGCAGATCCGCAACAATCCGCACGCGTCCCTGTACGTCTCCAGCGCCGATCACTGGAAATTCGCGGTCGTGGAAGGAGAAGCGGAACTCTCCGAAGTCGTTCGGACACCGGAGGACCCGGGCGAGCGCAGGCTTTTCATCACCCTCAAAACCGGGAAACTCTATGGAACGGCGCTCGACATCGCTTAACGCACGCACTTGGAAAAGGCCAGGTGAGGAGACGCCCGATGTGGGAAAGCGGAGGGAGTGGCCGATCCTCCAACCCTCGCTACGGCGTCCGGTTCTTCGACCTGCCGATCATCGTGTTCTGTTCGGCACTCGCCGTGCTCGACGCCGAACGAGCCGCGCTGCCCCGCGAAGTCAAGGCGTTGCGGGCCGTCGTCAGTCCCGCAGCATCGGAGCCGCGAGGTACTGCTCGGGGATAGCGAAGGCGTCCACGAGCGTCCGCGCGTGCGGGCGCAGGTCGGCGCACAGCGCGTTCACCGCGGCGGTGACGGCCTTCGAGCGCCCGGAGGTCAGGCGCCCGTGTTCGAGGAACCAGCCCCGATCCGCCTCGATGTTCGCGAGCGCGTAGAGGTCGCAGACCCGCTCCAGCAACTCACGGGCCTCCGCGTCGGCACACCGCTCGATGGCGTCGATGAACGCCTCCAGCACCACCCGATCGACGTGCACGCGCCCGGCACGCAGCACGTGGTCCTGGGCGTCATTGAAGACACCGAAGGGATCCGAACCTGCCTTACGCAGACGCTGCGCGACTCCGCCGAGTACGTGCTCTTCGCGGTCTTCGAACAGCTTCAGATGCCACTCACGCGAGTACAGCACGTCGCTGTCGTCGGCGTCGGTGAGCCGCTCGACGACCTTGCGCGCGGACGTCCGTTCGATCACGGCCTCGACGAACTGTTCCGCCACGAACCGCGCGGTCGCGAGCGGGCTCAGGTCTTCGAATTGCTCCTTGTAGCTGGTCAGCAGGCCCTTCGCGACCAGCTGAAGCAGCACGGTGTTGTCGCCCTCGAAGGTGGTGAAGACATCTGTATCGGCTTTCAGCCCGGCGAGCAGGTTCTCCGAGAGGTACCCGGAGCCGCCGCACGCCTCGCGAGCGGTCTGGATGGTCGCCGTCGCGTGCCAGGTCGAGACGGCCTTGATCCCGGCCGCCCGCGATTCCAGCTCGCGCTGCTCCTCCTCCGGCGCGTCCTCCGCGATGTCGTGAAGCTTCGCGACTAGCGCTTCCTGCGCGAAGTGCAGCGCGTACGACGTCGCCAGCGCGGGTAGCAGTTTCCGCTGGTGGGCGCGGTAATCGAGGATCACGACCTCCTCACCCTCCGGCCGCGCGAACTGCCGCCGCTGCTCGCCGTACCGGACGGCCAGCGCGAGCGCGCGCTTCGTCGCGCTGCCGGCGCTTCCCGCGACGCTGACCCGGCCGCGGATGAGCGTGCCGAGCATGGTGAAGAACCGGCGGCCGTCGCTTTCGATCGGGCTCGTGTACGTCCCGTCCTCGGTGACATCACCGAACCGGTTGAGCAGCGCCTCGCGCGGAACCCTCACCTGGGTGAAAGTGAGCCGCCCGTTGTCGACGCCGTTGAGACCCGCCTTGCGCCCGCAATCCTCGATCTCGACGCCACTCACGTTCTCACCGCGGATCGGCACCACGAAGGCGTGCACACCACGCGACTCGCCGCCGGTGATCAGCTGCGCGAACACGACCGCGAGTTCGCCGTCGCGGGCGGCGTTGCCAATGTACTCCTTCATCGCGCCACGATCCGGCGTGTGCACGACGAACTCGCGGGTGTCCGGGTCGTAGGTCGCGGTGGTCCGCAGGTGCTGGACGTCCGAGCCGTGGCCGTGCTCCGTCATCGCGAAGCAGCCCAGCAGGTCCAGGTCCTTGATCTTGCGCAGGTAGCGCTCGTGGTGGCGCTCGGTGCCGAGCAGCTGCACGGCGCCGCCGAACAAACCCCATTGGACCCCGGCCTTGACCATCAGCGAGAGGTCGCCGAAGCCCAGCATCTCGAACGACATCACCGAGCCGCCGACGTCGCCGCCACCGCCATACGCCGGGTCGAAACCGAGCCCCGGCCGGTCGGTGCGGGCCAGCAGGCGAAGCCATTCGAGAACCTGTGCGCGGTGCGCTTCGACGTCGAGATCGACGGGGTCCTTGAAGCTCTCGGCCGCCATCTGCGCGCGCACCGCGCGACGCAGCTCCGCCCACCGTCCATCGAGGACGGTGGTCAGCGCGTCCGGGTCGATCTTCGCGGGAAGTCCTGGTGTGTCCACGATTCCTCCGATGCGGTGCGGTCTTCGCCAAGACTGCCGCACCGCATCGGGAAGCGCAGCACGAATCAGACCGGTTCCCCGTTGATCGTGGTGTTCTCGAATCGCAGGTCATCGACGTGTTTCAGGGTGTTCTCCGTGTTCGCGACGCCGTCGAAGCGGCAATCACTCACCCGCAGGCCACGGACGTGTGAGTTGGGCAACCCTCGGACGTTGAACGCCGCTTGCCCGCATTTCGAACCGGACGAGTTGCTGACGGTGAACGGGCCGAACCGAGGGACGTACGCGCCGGTTTGGCCGTTGTAATCCGGCAGGACGTACACGACCGAGCGGACGAATGTGCCCGAGACGCTGTCGAGGTTGACGTTCTCGGTGAACCCACCACGTAAGGTGTTCGACTTGACGTACAGCCCGTATTTCGTCTCGCCGGTGACGGTGAGCTTGTGCGCGTAGACGTTGCGGATGCCACCGGTCTGCTCACTGCCGCAGGTGATCGCGCCCCAGTTGCCGTCCATCACGCAGTCGGCGACGACGATGTTCTGACAAGGCACGCCGACTCGGCGTCCGTCGGCGTCCCGGCCCGACTTGAGCGCGATGTTGTCGTCGTGCGCGCCGAGGTGGGAGTTCACGATCACGACGTGGTCGCAGGACTCGGGATCGCAGGCGTCGGTGTTGGAGTGGGCGGTGCTCGCGTCCGTGCGGACGCCGTCGATCGTGACGTTCCGGCACAGCGTGGGGTGCAGTTGCCAGAACAGCGGGTTCTTCAGCGTGACACCCTGGATGAGCACGGTGTCGCACGCGTACGGCTCGACGAACGTGGACCGCATGGCGTGCCCGGAGCCGGGCACGATCCGTTTCTCCGGCGGGATTCCCTTGGCCACCAGCGATTCCAGGTACTCGCGGTCCTTGCCTTTGTTCCACGAGGACGTACCAGCCGCGTCGAGTGTGCCCCGACCGGTCACCGCGATGTTGGATTCCTTGTACGCGTAGATCATCGGCGACCGGTTGACGCACTCGATGCCCTCGTAGCGGGTGAGCACGTTCGGGAACTTCGAGGCGTCGGAGCCGAACTTGAGCACCGCGCCCGCGGCGAGGTGCAGGTCCACGTCGCTCTTGAGATACACGGCGCCGGTGACGAAGGAGCCCTTCGGCACGACGACGTGCCCGCCGCCGCGCGCGTTGGCCGTCTCGATCGCCTTCTTGATCGCGAGGGTGTTGTCGGTCTTGCCGTCGCCCTTGGCGCCGAAATCGAGCACGGAGAACGTTCGGTCCGGGAAGACCGGGAGTTTCGTCCGCGCGACGATGTCGTTGGCCGCGGGCCAGGGAAGAACGGGGACCGAGACCGTGAGCCGGGCCGCCGAGGCGGTGGGCGCGAGCAAGGGGCTCGCCGCCACCGCCAGGCCGCCCGCGATCAGCCGCCGCCGGGTGATTCTGCCGTCCATGACGCCTTCTTTCGCAAGAGGACTTCTTCAAGACGGCGGAAACCCGACTCTAGGGCCGGACCGCGGCTTCAGGAAAGGTCCGGTCCCTGTGAGCGGAGATCGTCGACCTTGGTCATCGCCTCCCGGAGCTCGGCGAGCCAGGTGTCCGCGTGCTCCCCGACCAGCCGGACCGCCCACGCCAGCGCCTCCGACCGCGACCGCGCGACGCCGGCGTCCACGAGGGTGTCGAGGACCAGGCGTTCCGGCTGCCGCAGCCTGGTCATGACCGGTGCCGAATGCGTGGTGAACAGGTGCCGCGTACCGCCGAGGCTCGCGCCCCAGGCGACCTTGCGCTGATACCGGTGCTCGGCCTGGCGCGCGATCTCGATCCGCTCGTCGCGGGTCTCCTCACGGAACCGGCTGATCCGGCCGTCCTCGGCCGCCGCACGGGCGGCGTCGTCGGCGTACTCGCCGGTGAGCGGCTGGAGTTCGCCGACGATGACGATCTCCTCGCGATCCACCGTGACCTCGGGATCCCCGGTGAACCAGCCCTCCGGGAGCCGTCCGCCGAACCACGCGCCCGCGTCGTCCGCCGACGGGATCTCCGCCTGCTGCCAGCCACCCCGGCCTTTCCAGCCACCGCGTCCCATATGTCTCGCCGTCCTGAAGTAGATGTGCATGCTCGCCTCCGCGATTACATGATTACAACGCTACCGACGCTACGCGCGCAACGGCCAGGATTCAGTCGTGTTCTCCTCCGGCGTAATCCGGGGCAACCTGATGACCTGCGCGGACGTGTCCCCTTCAGCAGTCGAAGGGGAAGGGGAACCTCATGCTGAAGAAGGCCCTGATCGGCGCTCTCATGCTCGGAGCGGCCCAGCTCGCCGTGGTCGCGCCGGCGGCGGCGGAGGCCAAGGACGTGTCCTGGTTCTTGCATCCGACCGAAGTCGAACCCGGCGGGCAGATCTACGCCGAGACGAAGGCCGCGATGGGCGGCTGCGGACCGGCGACCCCGGTGACATCGCCGGGGTTCGCGGCACCGCTCCAGTGGACGATCGGCGGCAACTGGGGGAAGGCCGCCGGCTACGGCAAGGTCGGCAAGACGCCGGGCAAGTACACGGCGACGTTCACCTGCTCGGACGGCACGAAGACCTCCCGCGCTTTCACCATCGTCGGAACGCCGACGACCACGAAGCCACCGACGACCACGAAACCGCCGACGTCCTCGAAGCCTGCGAAGCCACCGAAGTCGACGGCGGCCAAGCCGAAGACACCGCAGGTCGCGGTGAAGCCGGCGGGGGCGCCTCAGACCGGCGGTGGCGCCTTCGGCCTGAGCCCTATGGCGTGGGACTGGTGAGCTGAGACCACGCGATGAGGAAACGCGCAATGAAGGACGCTTTCATAGCAAATTTTGCTATGAAAGCGTCCTTCATTGCGCTCAGCCGAGCTGGGAACGCAGCTCCTCAGCGGTGGTGACCGGGCGTTCGCACACGTAGCCACGGCACACGTACGCGGCGGCCGCTCCGCCGACCAGCGGTCGGTCGGCGAGCAGCGGCACGCCGTCCGCGTCCGGAATCCCGCTCACGACGACGGCGCCATCCGGCAGCGACGCGACGGCCGCGGCCAGCAGCTCCTCGCGCGAAGCGGCGTCCGGTCCGACCACGGCGACCTGGACCGGTCCCGCGGCGGCGGCTTCGGCGACCGAAAGCCAGTGCCCGGCGAACCGCGGCGCGCGCGAGGCGAGCAGCCCCGAGCGGGACAGCGCCTGCTCGGCCGCCTCGCGGTAGCGGCCGACCTGGTCGTGCCCGGCCAGCACGGACGCGGTCAGCAACGCGTTCGCCAGCGCCGAAGCCCCCGACGGGCTCGCGTTGTCGGTCGGGTCGGAAGGCCGCTGCACCAGTACTTCCGCGTCGTCGGCCGTGTCGTAGTAAGCGCCAGGCGAGTCCGGAATGCCGAAGTGAGCCAGGGCGAGGTCCAGCAGCGTGATCGCGTCGGCGAGCCACCGCGGCTCTCCTGTCGCCTGGTGGAGTTCGAGCAGCCCTTCGGCGAGGCACGAGTAGTCTTCCAGCACCCCGGCGGTCGTGCCGACGACACCGTCGCGCGACGTCCGGCGCAGCCGTCCGGCCACGAAATGGTTGTCCATCAGGAAAGCCGCCGCACGTGCCGCCGCCTCGATCCACTGTGGACGGTCTAGCCAGGCGCCCGCCTTGGCGAGCGCGCCGATCGCGAGCCCGTTCCAGGCGGCGATGACCTTGTCGTCACGAGCGGGCTGAGGACGTGTGTCGCGGGTGGCCAGCAGCGCCCGGCGGACCCGTTCGTAGCGTTCACCATCCGAGGGATGCGGTTCACGCAGCCGCAGCGTCGACGCGCCGTGCTCGAAGTTGCCCCGCTCGCTCACCTGGAACAGCTCTGCCGCCCACGCGCCGTCCTCTTCACCGAGCACCTCGACGAGCTGCGCGGGCGTCCAAACATAGGTGAGCCCCTCGACGCCGTCGGTGTCCGCGTCGAGCGAAGCGGCGAACCCGCCTTCGGCCGTCCCGAGGTCGCGCAGCAGGAATTCCGCGGTCTCCTCGACCGTCCGGCGCGCGTACTCGTGCCCGGTCACGCCATGGAACTGAGCGTAGAAACGCAAGAGCAACCCGTTGTCGTACAACATCTTTTCGAAGTGCGGCACTTCCCAGCGCGCGTCGACCGAGTAGCGCGCGAACCCGCCCGCGAGCTGGTCATTGAGGCCGCCCAGCGCCATCGCCTCGGCCGTGTGCTCGACCGGGCCGAGATCGGATCCGGTGCGCTCATGGTGACGAAGCAGGAAGTTCAACGCCATCGTCGGCGGGAACTTCGGCGCTCCCCCGAATCCGCCGGTCTCGGCGTCGTACTCCTTGCGCAGCGAGGAGACCGCGACGTCCAGCGCGGCACCGTCCACAACGGACTCCGGCAGCGGGCCGCTCTTTTCCGTGAGGTGAGCGATGATCTGCTGGGCGCCCGAGCGCAGTTCCTCCGGGCGCTCACCCCAGGCTTCGGCGACCGCGACCAGCAGTTGCGAGAACGACGGCATCCCGGGCCGAGGCGACGGCGGGTAGTAAGTGCCGCAATGGAACGGCTCACCCTCCGGCGTCAGGAAACAGGTCATCGGCCAGCCGCCCTGACCGGTCATCGCCTGCGTGGCCGCCATGTACACCGAGTCGATGTCCGGGCGCTCCTCGCGATCCACCTTGATGTTGACGAAGTTCGCGTTCATCAGCGTCGCGGTGGCTTCGTCCTCGAAGGACTCGTGCGCCATGACATGGCACCAGTGGCAGGCCGCGTAGCCGACCGAAAGCAGGATCGGCACGTTCCGCCGTTTCGCCTCGGCCAGCGCTTCTTCACCCCATGGCCACCAGTCCACCGGGTTCTCGGCGTGCTGGAGCAGGTACGGGCTGGTCGCGGCCTTCAGGCGATTCGACATGCCACCAGGGTCGCACGCGGAAAAGCGGGCGCGCGGAACCGCCGTCTGCGCGACACTCATCCGGTGCTCCTGACCATGACGACCAGCCGTAACCCCGCCACCGACCTGGGCTTTCTCCTGCACAAGCATCCGGAGAAGGCACAGTCGTTCACGCTCTCGGCCGGGGCGGCGCACGTGTTCTATCCCGAAGCGACCGAAGAGCGCTGCACGGTCGCGCTGCTGGTCGAGATCGACCCGGTCGACCTCGTGCGCGGCGGCGGGACGTCGTTGACCCAGTACGTCAACGACCGGCCGTACGCGGGCGGCTCGTATCTCGCGGTGGCGCTGCGGGCGGTCTTCACCACGGCGCTGGCCGGGCGGTGCGCGAACCGGCCGGAACTGGTCGACGAGCGCTTCCCGCTGGAGATCCGCGTGCCTTCGCTGACCGCGCGCGGCGGCGCCGAGGTCGTCCACAAGCTGTTCGAACCCCTCGGCTGGCAGGTCGAGGCCAAGGCCATCCCGCTCGATCCCGAGTTCCCGCGGTGGGGCGATTCCCGCTACGTCGACCTCCGGCTGACCGGGACCCAGCGCGTCGTCGACGCGTTGCGGCACCTGTACGTCCTGCTGCCCGCTCTCGACGGCGACAAGCACTACTGGATCGGCCAGGACGAGGCCGACAAGTTGCTGCGCGTCGGCGAGGGCTGGCTCGCGGAGCATCCGGAACGGGAGCTGATCACCAACCGGTACCTCGAACGACGCCGTCCGATCGTCTCGTACGCGCTCGCGCGGCTGGCCGAGGCGGACGACGTACCGGCCGAGGCCGAAGCGCGCGTCACCGAACTGCCGGACCGGCCCGAACCGCTGGCCGTCCAACGCCACGGAAGCGTGCTCGCGGCACTCCGGGCGGCGGGCGCGCGGCGGGTGCTCGACCTCGGCTGCGGTAGTGGCGCGCTGCTGCGCGTGCTCCAGAAGGAGCCGTCGTTCACCGAGATCGTCGGTGTCGACGTGTCCGCGAGCGCGCTCGACATCGCAGACAAGCGGCTGAAGGACAAAACGCGGGTCACCCTGAAACAGTCCGCGCTGACCTACGCGGATCCGTCGCTGGCCGGATACGACGCGGCCGTGTTGATGGAGGTGATCGAGCACGTCGACGAGGAGCGCCTGCCCGCGCTGGAGCACGCCGTGTTCGGTGTCGCCGCGCCGCGGACCGTGCTCGTCACGACGCCGAACGCCGAGTACAACCGGCACTTCGAATTCCTCGACCAGCGCCGGTTCCGGCACGCCGACCACCGTTTCGAATGGACCCGCGAGCAGTTCCGCTCGTGGGCCGAGGGTGTCGCCGCACGGCGCGGCTACGACGTCCGCCACCTACCGGTGGGACAGGAGTCCCAGGAATCAGGACCGCCGACCCAAATGGCGGTCTTCACGTCTCGAAAGGAGGCCGTGGCATGAAACTGACCATTCCCGACATGTCCCTCGTCGTGCTCGTCGGGGCCTCCGGCTCCGGCAAGTCGACCTTCGCGCGGACGCATTTCGCGCCGACTCAGGTGCTGTCCAGCGACTACTTCCGCGGTCTGGTGGCCGACGACGAGAACGACCAGAGCGCGTCGGCCGCCGCATTCGACGTGCTCCACTACGTCGCGGCGAAGCGGCTCGAAGCGGGCCGGATCACGGTGATCGACGCGACGAACGTCCAACGCGCTTCCCGGGCGAGCCTGCTGAAGCTGGCGAAGGAGTACGACGTCCTGCCGACGGCGATCGTGCTGGACCTGCCGGTGAAGATCTGCCAGGCACGCAACGAGTCCCGGCCCGACCGCGACTTCGGCGAGCACGTCGTCCGGCGTCAGCGCGGCGAACTGCACCGCTCGCTCAAGTCGCTGGAACGCGAGGGTTTCCGCCGCGTGCATGTGTTGCGAAGCGAAGCCGAGGTCGCCGAAGCGGAGATCGTCGTCGAGCCGCTGCGCAACGACCTCCGCGAGCGGACCGGACCGTTCGACGTCATCGGTGACGTCCACGGCTGCCGCGAGGAACTGGACGAACTGCTCACCGAACTGGGCTACGTCGACGGCGTGCACCCGGAGGGGCGGACCGCGGTGTTCGTCGGCGACCTCGTCGACCGCGGACCCGACACACCGGGTGTGCTGCGCCGCGTGATGGCGATGGCCGAGGCGGGCAGCGCGCTGGTCGTCTGCGGGAACCACGAGCAGAAACTGGTCCGCGCGCTGAACGGGCGCAAGGTCAAGACGACGCACGGACTCGCGGAGTCGCTGGAACAGCTTTCCGCGCAGGACGAGGACTTCCGCGCGAAGGCGCACGCATTCTGCGAAGGACTCATCGCGCACTACGTCCTCGACGACGGCAAGCTGGTCGTCGCGCACGCGGGCCTGCCCGAGAAGTTCCACGGGCGCGCGTCCGGCCGGGTCCGGAGCACCGCGCTCTACGGCGACACCACCGGCGAGACCGACGAGTATGGCCTGCCGGTGCGGCTGCCGTGGGCACGCGACTACCGCGGGACCGCGACGGTCCTCTATGGACACACGCCGACGCTGGAGCCGGAGTGGATCAACGGGACCATGTGTCTCGACACGGGCTGTGTCTTCGGTGGCAAGCTGACCGCTTTGCGTTACCCGGAACGGGAAGTCGTCTCGGTGAAGGCGAAGAAGGTCTGGTACGAGCCGTCACGCCCGCTCGAACCGGAGCGGCCGCTGGGCGGGCGCGAGCCCGCGGTACTGGAACTGGGCGACGTCACCGGGAAGCGGATCGTCGAGACACGGCACCACGGCCGGGTCGGGGTTTCCGCCGAGCAGTCGGCGGCGGCCCTCGAGGTGATGAGCCGCTTCGCCGTCGATCCACGCTGGCTGCCGTACCTGCCGCCGACCATGGCGCCGTGTTCGACCTCCGCTTCCGACGACTACCTCGAACATCCCGAGGAGGCCTTCGCCGAGTTCCGCGCGGCGGGCGTCGACCACGTCGTGTGTGAAGAGAAGCACATGGGCTCCCGCGCCGTCGTACTCGTGTGCCGTGACGAGGACGTGGCTGCCGCGCGATTCGGGATCCAGGGTCCCGGCGCGGTCTACACCCGCACCGGGCGGCCGTTCTTCACTCCGGACCAGAACGCGCGACTGCTCGACGGCGTGCGGGAAGCGTCGTCGGAGCTGTTCGACGAACTGGACACCGGCTGGCTGCTGCTCGACACGGAGTTGCTGCCGTGGAGCGCGAAAGCGGGCTCGCTGATCACGGACCAGTACGCGGCCGTCGGCGCGGCCGCCCAGTCCGTGCTGCCCGCCGCCGTCGCCGCACTGGACGCGGCCGCCGCTCGCGGAGTGGACGTGTCGGAGCTTCTGGGGCGGACGCGGGTTCGTGAGTCCACTGTGGACGCTTACCGGCAGGCGTACCGGCGCTACTGCTGGCCGACCGACGGCCTCGACGGCGTCCGGCTGGCACCGTTCCAGGTACTGGCTTCGGAGGGACACGCGTACCACGACCGTCCGCACGATTGGCACCTCGCGCTGCTGGACCGGCTGACCGGCGACCTGTTCACCCGCACGCGGACCCTCGCCGTCGACACCACCGACCCGGCGTCGGTGGCGCGCGGCGTCGACTGGTGGCTGGACCTGACCGGCGCGGGCGGCGAGGGCATGGTCGTCAAACCGGCGGCGAACCTGACGCGGGGCGCGCGTGGCCTCGTGCAGCCGGGGGTGAAGGTGCGCGGACGGGAGTACCTGCGGATCATCTACGGGCCGGACTACACATTGCCGGAGAACCTCGTGCGGCTCCGCAAGCGCGGGCTGAACCGGAAGCGGGCGCTGGCGCTGCGCGAGTACGCGCTGGGGCTGGAGGCGCTGGAGCGGCTGGCGCGCGGGGAACCGCTGTGGCGGGTGCACGAGTGCGTGTTCGCGGTGCTGGCGCTGGAATCGGATCCGGTCGACCCGCGCCTCTGACCCGCTTCGGGGCTGTTATGAACGGACCTTTCATAACAAAACTTGTTATGAAAGGTCCGTTCATAACACGCTCAGTCGGACTTGGCGGTCGGCTTCTCCGTCTTCGCGACGGGCTCGGCGTCAGCCTCCGAAGCCGTAGGAGCCTCATCGGCGGACGCCTCCGAAGAAGCGGCAGGTTCGTCGAAGCTCTCCGGAAGCCGCTTCAGGTGTTTGGTCATCGACCGCACCAGCAGCGCGACGGCGACCAGGAACAGGATCAGGATCAGGAAACCTACCGGCGACGACTTGCCGAAGTCCTCGCCTTGGCCGCCGTTGTCGCCGTTGCCGGGCTGCTGTGCCAGGAACTGCGACGCCACCGTCACTGGAACGACGGCGAACGCCGGCACCACGAAACTCATCTAGCCCTCCTTCAAACCGGCGAACAGATCGTCCTCCGGCAGGGTGCTGTCCACCAGTGAGCGGACCAGCTCGTACTCCTCGGTCGGCCAGATCTCGCGCTGCAGGTCGCGCGGGACGGCGAACCAGCGGCTGGTCGGGTCGATTTGGGTGGCGTGCGCCTTCAGGGCCTCGTCGCGCTGCTCGAAGTAGTCGCCGCACTCGACACGAGTGGTCACCCGCTCCATGACGTCGGCCTTCTCCGGGTCCCACGACTTGAGCCACTCCTCGTACGGCGACTCCAGCCCGCGCGCGAGCAGGCCCTCGTGGAACACGGTCATCCTGGCGCGTGAGAACCCGTGCACGTAGTACAGCTTCAACGGCTGCCACGGCTCGCCCGCGTCCGGGTAGCGCTCCGCCTCGCCGGCGGCGTCGAAGGCCGCGACCGAGATCTCGTGCGTCCGGATGTGGTCGGGATGCGGGTACCCGCCGTTCTCGTCGTAGGTGACGATCACGTGCGGGCGGAACTCGCGGATGACCTTCACCAGCGCACCGGTCGACTCTTCGAGCGGGATGACCGCGAACGAGCCCTCCGGGACCGGGGGCAGCGGGTCGCCCTCGGGCAGGCCCGAGTCGACGAACCCGAGCCACACGTGGCTCACGCCGAGGATCTTGGCCGCGCGGGCCATCTCCTCCCGGCGGATGTCGGTCATGTTGGCCAGCACGTCGGGACGGTCCATGGCCGGGTTCAGCACACTGCCCGCCTCGCCGCCGGTACAGGTCACGACCATGACCTCGTGCCCTTCGGCGGCGTACCTGGCCATCGTGGCGGCGCCCTTGCTCGACTCGTCGTCAGGGTGCGCGTGCACCGCCATCAGGCGGAGGCGTGACTTCGGCGGTTCATCGGCTAGCACCATGCTCCGAACGTCCCCTTCTCGTTCCCTATTCCCCCACGACCCTGCCTGACGGCCCGCGCGACCGGGCGCGGATACTCGAGGGGGACCACTCGCATACGACTTCATTGTCCCTGCGAGCACGACGACACCAACCGGGAGGCCCGGGTTGAGCACGGGACAGGATGCTCCCACCGCGGAAAGCACCCGGACGGACCTGCTCGAGAGCCGGTACGGCAAGACCCGCGCCGCGCGGCCCGCCCGCTGGCGGCGGGTGGTGTACCTGGTGGTCGCGCTGCTGGTCAGCGGCGGCATCGCCTACGTGATGTACACGAACTTCGGCGGCGCCCCCATCGAGGGCGAACGCGTCTCATTCGACGAGAAGCCGGGCGACGCGATGGAGATCACGATCAACGTGACCAGGGACGACGTGAACCGTCCTGGGGTGTGCGTCGTCCGGGTCCGCGACAAGGCCGGGGCCGAAAGCGGGCGCAAAGAGGTCCTGATTCAGCCTGGTTCGAAGAACAGCAGGGTGACTACCACCATCAAGAGCATCGGAAAGCCGGTCACGGCTGATATCTTCGGATGCTCATACGACGTACCACGGTACCTGTCAAGGCCATAGCGGCCAACGGGGTGAAACGGGCGCCCAACGCCGAGGCGCGACCGAATTCGACCGGCGGCGATGCCTCGCGCCGTGTTACTCTGATCTACCGGCACGGCCCAAGACGGGCCGTGTTTTTCCTTTATCTCAGCCAGGCCGGCGCGCCATGCCGGTCTGGTGGCCGGCTTGTACACCCAAGCCTGGCAGGCCCCTACTAGGAGATGGTGACCGTGAGCGACACAAAGGTGACCTGGCTGACCCAGGATGCCTACGACAGGCTCAAGCAGGAACTCGACCACTACATCGAGCTCCGCCCGGTCATCGCTGCGAAGATCAACGACAGCCGGGAAGAGGGCGACCTCAAGGAGAACGGCGGCTACCACGCCGCCCGCGAAGAGCAGGGCCAGCACGAGGCCCGCATCCGCCACCTCCAGGAACTCCTCCGCGGGGCCAAAGTGGGCGAGCCGCCCGCCAACGACGGCAGCGCCGGACCGGGCAAGGTCCTCACCGTCCGCTACGACGGTGACGACGAAGACGAGAACTTCCTCTTGGCGACCCGCGAAGAGGGCACCGAGGGTGGCCTGGACGTCTACTCGCCGGAGTCCCCGCTCGGCAAGGCGCTGCTCGGCGCCAAAGAGGGCGAAACCCGTGAGTACGAGCTGCCCAACGGCAGCATCCAGAAGGTGACCCTCGTCAAGGCCGTGCCGTACACCGACAAGTGAGCTTCCGCGCGCCCGGCCCGATATGGCCGGGCGCGCATATGAGCCGTTAGCGTGACCTCCGGATCAATCTGGAGGGATCATGAGCGAGCTACCGATCTGCGTCGCCTGTGGCATGCAGTACGCGGAACCCCGGTCCGACTGTCCGATCTGCGAAGACGAACGTCAGTACATCCCGCAGGCCGGACAGCGGTGGACCGATCTGAACACCGTTCGCGCGAGCGGGACGTACACGGCTCGCGTCGAGGAGCAGGGACCCGGCCTCATCGGAGTCGGGTCCACACCCAACTTCGCCATCGGCGAGCGGGCACTGCTGGTCAAGGCCGAATCCGGCAACTTCCTGTGGGACTGCGCGGGCTTCATCGACGACGACCTCGTCGCGAAGGTCCGTGAACTCGGCGGGATCACCGGCATCGCGATCAGCCACCCGCACTACTACACCACCATGGTCGAGTGGGCCCACGCCTTCGACGCGCCCATCTACCTGCACGAGGGCGACCGGCAGTGGATCGGCAGGCCGGATCCGGCGATCAAGCTGTGGAGCGGAGTGTCCCTCGACGTCGCCCCCGACCTGCGGCTGATCAACCTCGGCGTGCATTTCGACGGCGGGACGGTGCTGCACTGGCCCGGCGGGGAGAACGGCCTCGGCGCGGTGCTCTCTGGCGACATCCTGCAGGTCATCCCGGACCGCCGGTTCGTCGGCATGATGTACAGCTACCCGAACCTGATCCCGGAGCGCCCGGAGATCGTCCGGCGCGCGGCCGAACTGCTCGAACCGTATGAGTTCGAGGCGATCTACGGCGCCTGGTGGGACGCGATCATCCGCACCGACGGGCACGAGGCCGTCCAGCGGTCGGCCGCGCGGTACCTGAATCAGGTGCGCTAGCTCCTCGCCAGTCGTTCCAGCAGCGGCCGTACGCGCGGCGGAACCGGCGTCGACAACGCGATCGACGTCGACGTCCGCCGCACGTACGGCGCGCCGACCACCTCGTCCACCACCCGCTGCAAGTCGTCGTTGTTGCGCGCCACCATCCGCACGAAGAGGTCGCCCTGACCTGTCGTCGCGTAGACCTCGCACACCTCGTCGATCGCCGACAGCGCCTCCGCGACCTCGGCCCGGCGACCCTGGGCGATCTCCAGGACGGCGAACGCGGTGAGGCCATATCCCATCGCCGCGAGGTCGAGTTCTGGCGGGAAACCGCCGAGGATCCCGCGTTCGGTCAGCCGGTCCAGCCGGGCCTGCACGGTGCCCCGAGCGACGCCGAGACGGCGCGCGCATTCGAGCACGCCGAGCCGCGGCGAGTCGGTGAGCAACAGCAGCAGCCGTGCGTCCAGCGCGTCGAGTACTTCCGACATCGCGCCTACCTCCTACACAGGTTGTCCACTATGACCGCGCCATCGCGGGCGTCACTGGGCATAGTGCGCAGCGAAATCTTTGACCATTGCGCATTTTGTCACGCGCTCGGATGCTTCATGGCATGACGCACACAGTGGAACCCCAGGGTGCTCTTGACGACGTGAGCTACGACCAGCTGCGTCAGCTCGTCGGGCTCGTCGACCACGACTCTTCGACCGACCCCTTCCCGGTGAAGTCGATGGACGCGGTGGTGTTCATCGCGGGCAACGCCACTCAGACCGCCTGGTTCTACCAGGTCGCGTTCGGTATGCAGCTCATCGCGTACTCCGGCCCCGAGACCGGGAACTTCGAACGCAAGTCGTTCGTGCTGAAGTCCGGCTCGGCCCGCTTCGTGATCACCGGTGGCGTCAAGCCGGACTCCCCGTTGCTGGACCACCACCGCCGCCACGGCGACGGCGTCATCGACCTCGCGCTCGAGGTCGCCGACGTCGACCGCTGCATCGACCACGCCCGCGCGCAGGGCGCCACCGTCCTCGAGGAGCCGCACGACGTCTCCGACGAGCACGGCACCGTGCGTATCGCCGCGATCGCGACCTACGGCGAGACCCGCCACACGCTGGTCGACCGGTCGAAGTACACCGGCGTCTACCTGCCGGGCTACGAGCCGCGCGAGAGCAAGATCGTCCGCCCCGAGGGCGCGCCGAAGCGGCTGTTCCAGGCCGTCGACCACTGTGTCGGCAACGTCGAACTCGGCAAGATGGACTACTGGGTCGACTGGTACCACCGCGTCATGGGCTTCGTGAACATGGCGGAGTTCGTCGGCGACGACATCGCGACCGAGTACTCGGCCCTGATGAGCAAGGTCGTCTCCAACGGCAACCACCGCGTCAAGTTCCCGCTCAACGAGCCGGCGATCGCGAAGAAGAAGTCGCAGATCGACGAGTACCTCGAGTTCTACGGCGGCGCGGGCTGCCAGCACATCGCGCTGGCCACCAACGACATCGTCGCGACGGTGAAGGCGATGCGCGCGGCGGGCGTCGAGTTCCTCGACACCCCGGACTCCTACTACGACGACCCGGAGCTGCGCGCGCGGATCGGCGAGGTCCGGGTGCCGATCGAGAAGCTCAAGGAGCACCGCATCCTGGTCGACCGTGACGAGGACGGCTACCTGCTGCAGATCTTCACCAAGCCGATCGGCGACCGCCCGACGGTGTTCTACGAGCTCATCGAGCGGCACGGTTCGCTCGGCTTCGGCAAGGGCAACTTCAAGGCCCTGTTCGAGGCCATCGAGCGCGAACAGGAACGCCGCGGCAACCTCTGACCCCGGCAGTTCGCAGGGCGTGAAAGGGCTCTTCATCGCACTTGTGTGGTGAAGGGCCCTTTCGCTGCGTGATGGTGCCGACTTTGTCGGCCGGGGGTGGTACACCGGACGAGCACTAAACTTCGAACACACCGGAACCGGTCGTGTCTTCGGATCGTCAGTGTGAATACGTCAGCATGCAGCTTGTGGAAGGGTCCCGATGCCGGACAACGTCGACGCCAGCGAACAGATGGTGGACAACTGGACGAAGCAGATCCAGGAGACCGCCGCGCGCTATCAGGCGATGGCCGCCCGCATGCAGGGGCAGACCGTGACGGAGCGGTCGAAGGACAACACCATCGAAGTGACGATCGATTCCAAGGGCCTGCTCACGAATCTCGTCATCTCCGAGGCCGCGAGCGGCAAGCGGATGGCCGAGGTCTCGTCGCAGGTCATGCGGCTCGTGCAGCTCGCGCAGTCACGGATCCCGGAACTGCTGCAGGCGGCGATGGCCGAGACGGTCGGCACTACCGACGAGACGGCGAGCCGCGTGATCGCGGAGGCCCAGAGCACCTTCCCGGAAGCACCGCCGGAGGAAGACCTCGCTCCGCCGGAGCCCGAGCGGCACCACCGCTTCGGCCCGGAGGACGAAGAGCCCCCGCCATCCGCGCAGGCGAACCCGCCCCAGAATCCACCTCAGCCGAAGCCGATCCCGCGGCGCCGCCGCACGCAGGACGACGACGATGACGACTTCGGCGGCAGCATCCTTTCTTGAACATTCATCCGGCCTGGTAGAGGGGAGAAACCATGGCAGGCAAGGGTTACGAGCTCGGCTCCGACCTCGACGCGCACGCCAGGCAGATCGACGGCGTCGCCGACGGTCTGCGCACGGCGGTCGACGCCGCGCAGCAGGTGAGCATGCCGACCGACGCGTACGGCATCATCTGCCAGCCGTTCCGGATGATGCTCGACCCGGTCGAGGAGTTCGGCATCAACGCGCTGAACAAGGCCGTCGAGGCAGCGACCGCGGTAGCGAACAACGTCCGATCGGCGTCCAACGCGTATCAGACGCAGGACGAGAACTTCGCCGCCGAATTCAAGAAGGCGCAGGTGCCTGACTGATGCCCGAGGGGAATCCGCTCGTCGCGAAGGCGCCGACGGACGGTGACGGCCCGGGGCCGCTGACGGCCGGGAACAGCGAATACGGTTACGCGGCGGGCATCGGCGTCGCCGAGTCGGCCATGGACGCCTTCAACGGCATCTCGAACGGCGACTGGGTGGGCGGCGGGCTCGGTGTGCTGAGCCTCGCGGGCGAGATCGCCAGCGCCGCGATCGACCCGTTCGGCTACCTGTTGTCGTCGGTGGCGTCGTTCCTGATGGAACACATGCAGCCGCTGAAGGACATGCTGGACGCGGTGGCCGGCGATCCGCCGGTGATCCAGTCGTACTCCGAGACCTGGGGCAACGTCGCCAAGAAACTGGAAGACACCCAGGTCGACCTGGCGAACAAGGTCAAGAACGGCACTTCCGGCTGGACCGGCGAGGCCGCCGACCAGTACCGCAAACAGGCCGCGGAGCAAGCGGAGGCGATCAGCGCGGCGGCGACGGTCGCGGGCGGGATCAGCACCGTCGTGATGATCTTCGGCGAGATCGTCGCGTTCGTCCGTGAGTTCATCCGCCAGCTGATCGCGGACGCCGTCGGCAAGCTCATCGCGTGGGTCATGGAGACGGTGTTCTCCCTCGGTTTCGGCACGCCGATCGTGGTCGCGCAGGCCGTCACCGCGATCGCCAAGTGGGCCGCGAAGATCGCCGACAAGCTCAAGGAACTGTGCGACGCGATGCGGCGGGTCTCGCCGCTGCTCGGCAAACTGGTCGACGTCTTCGAGAAGATCATCAAGATCTTCGGCAAGATCGCGGGCAAGATCACCGGGCTCGACGCGCTCAACCCCAAGAACATCAAGGCCGGCGGCTTCGTCCAGCGTGGTGGCCGCGGCGGCGGGTCCGGCGGCCCCGACGGTGGCGGCACAGGATCCGGGGACGGTAACGGTTCCGGCAGTGGCTCCGGCGACGGTTCGGGCGACGGCTCCTCCGGCTCGAACGGCTCCGACGGCGACTCGAGTGGTTCTGGTGACTCCGGCCGCTCCGGTGACGGCTCAAGTGACTCGGGCTCAAGTGACTCGGGCTCGGGCGACTCGGGCTCGAACGGCGATTCGCGCACCGGCGATTCCAGCGACACCCCGTCGAGCAGCACCACCCGCGGTGGCGACGGCGGCGGCTCACCGTCCACAAGAGACGGTGGCGGATCGCCGACCCGTTCGGACGGCGGATCTCCCGGCCGCACCGGCGATGGCGACTCACCGTCCACTTCGGACGGAAACCTCGGCAACACACCAGACGGCGGCGGCTCCCCCAGCACCGCCCGCACCGACACCTCGGCTCCGCACACCCGGTCCGACAGCGGATCCACTGGCGATTCCGGATCTCCGAACCGCGCGCCCGACGGCGGCTCGCCGAGTCCTGCCCGTACGGACAGTGGCGGTTCGCCGCAGACACGAACCGACACCGGCGGCTCGCCGAGCCACACCCCCGACGGGGGTTCCCCTGCGCCGCACACGCGGGCGGACACCGGCGGCTCGCCCAGCCACACGCCGGACAACGGCTCCCCGGCTCCTCACACTCGGGCCGACAGCGGTGGTTCGCCCAGCCACACACCCGACAGCGGCTCCCCGGCACCGCACACGCGGGCCGACAGCGGCGGGTCCCCCAGCCACACCGGCGACGGCGGCGGCTCGCCCCGGACGCACGGCGGTGACGGCGGCGGCTCGCCCACCCCGCGGTCCGACCCGTCGCCCGGCCACCAAGGCGGCGGCGACAGCCCCACCAGGCCGACCGACAGCGGCACGACGACCAGCGGCACCGCGCCCACCGCACCGCGTCTCGGCGACGCCGGACCCTCGCACGTCCCGTCGCAGCGCGGCGGCACCGGCGGCGACGGCTCTCCCGGCGTTCCGCCGCAGGGCCAGCCGGTCGCGGGCGGAATGTCGCCCCAAGGCGCTCCGGGTGGCACGCCCGGCGGCACCCCGGGTTCGCCCGGCGGGAGGCCGCAGGGCGGCGGTTGGACGGGTACGCCCGGCTCGCCGCGCACCCCGGACACGCACACCCCGCGCGGTCCCGACACCCACACCGGCCCCAGCCGCGGTCCCGGCCAGACCGGTCCCGGCGGGCGGCCGAACCAGCCGCATCAGCCGCAGCCCGTCGCCCGTGGCAACGACTTCGGCCCCGGCGCCCAGCCGCATACCGGCACACACGGCCCCGGCAACCGGCCCGGCGGCACGGGTCCCGGCAACACCGGCCCCGGCGGCCGCGGTCCCGGTGATCACTCCGGTCCGCCGCGTTCGCCGGACGGTCACGGTCCCGACGGGCACGGCCCGCGCCAGGACCCGCACAACTCCGACGGCTCACCGCACGACCGCGGCCCCAACGGCGAGCCGGACCGTCCGCTGACGCCGGACGAGGTCAATCAGCGGCATTCCGAAGGCACGCCCGCGGGTAGCTCGTATCACCGCGGCGACGCGGACATGGGCGACCTGCCGCACCGGGTCCAGCCGGACCCGGACGGCCGCTACACGGTCGACGTCCACGTCACGCCGGACGGGCACGCCCGCATCGGCAACCGCACGTACACCCCGGAGGAGTTCGCGGACATCCTGCGCCGCAACGGGGATTACGACGGCCGCCCGATCCGGCTGATCGGCTGCGACGCGGGCTCGAACGATTTCGCGCGCCGTCTGTCGCGGGAACTCGACACCGAGGTCATGGCGCCGAGCAAACCGGCGTGGACCGACTCGAACGGACGCGTCTTCTCGTCCGACTACGAGATCGGCCCCGACGGCCGTCCCCGCCCGAAGATCCCGCCGAACGGCGAATGGGACGTCCACAGCCCCGACGGCACCGCCCGCCGGGCGAGTGACGACGGCTTCACACCCGACACGTCGCACGCGGACAAGCAGGACGTGGACGCCGACAGCGCCCAAAGCCGCGGCGATGGGGACGACGCCGGCCACCCGCCCTACGACGACGTTCCGCGTCCCCGGACGATCAGCCGCGATTCGCCGGAGTTCAACGAGCGTTTCGCCACCTGGAACCGTGGGGACGACTCGGACTTCACGGGGCCTAGGGAACGTGTGGGCGGCGGGCACGATCCGATCGATTCGCCCAAGGTCATCGACGACGTCCATCCGCGCACCCGGAACAGCAAGCCGGATCCCGAAGGAGTTCCGCAGGCTCTGCGCGGTGAAAAACCGCTGGCGATGAACGCCGAGTACAAGGTGGAGTACAAGAACGGTGCCACCAGCAGGTTCTTCACCGACGACGCCGGCAAGGTGACGCACGTCGAGACGACGCTGCCGACCTCGAAGCCCTTCCACAACCCCGACCTGCGGTATCCGCTGCAGCCCAACACCCAGTATCGCGTCCCCAACTTCCACGACCCGAACAAGCACTGGACCTTCGAAGTCGGTGAAAACGGGAAGCCGAGCGCGATGACCGGCGACCCGGTCTTCAAGGGGAAAGACGACAACTTCCGCGACGACACGTCGCAGAACAGGTCGGGCAAAGAAGGTAAGGCGGCCTACCAGGATCACCCGGTATACAAGGACGAGTTCGCACACGTCGAATGGGCGGGCGGGCACTTCTCGGCGCACGAGATGGGTGGCCCCGGCGAATACGTCAACATGCACCCCCAGATGGCCGCTTCCAACAGCGGTCACTACAAAGACAGCTGGATCCATGACGCGTCCTGGCGGGCGCAAGAGGCCGAACTGGGCAAGTTCGACGCTGTGCCCGGCCAGAAGGTCGAGAACTATCAGGTCAGGATGGAAGGCGAAAGCAACGGCATTCCGGAGAACGTGGTCATGCGCTGGCAAGAGGTCGTGTACGCCGTCGACGGTCAGGGGAATCTTCTCCCCGGACCGGTCGAGGTGTCGCGAGTGACCAGACAACGCGACTTCCCGAATGATCCTTCCAAGGTCAATTACGGCCCGGACACCCATTACGGAGCGACCCCATGACGGACGAGCTGACCACCGGTATCGCGTCCGCGCTGACGGAGGCCGCGCCGGACGGCTGGGTGAAGGTCAGCCTCACCGTGTCCGCGACGGTGCTGGCCTACGACTACGCCACGGAAATCCGGCTGGCCGACGGGCGGAGCGGGGACATCGACCTGCCCGCCGAAGTACGGGGCGGGTTCCGCGAACTGCGGAACCGGATGTACGAACCAGGTCGCGGAACGTGGTTCTCGGCGACGCTCGTGCTGACGTCCGGTGTGGCACCCGAGTTCACGTTCAACTTCGACGAGGATCCGAAATGGTGGCCGCCCTTGCACCCGACCACCTTCACCCGCGACCTGGAAACGTTCCCGCGCGACGAGGAACACGTCCCGCCGTGGTTGCGGAATCTGGTTGCCCAAGGCACGCAACTGGAGCAGGAACGGGACGCACCGGCCTGAACCGGCACCCGTGCCATGATGGGTCATCGCTATTCCAGCGGTGACCACGAGGAGGATTTACCGGATGGCTCAATGGCCTCAGCTCGACCCCATCGCGCAGAACGAGCTTCTCGGCGAGATCACCTTGTCGGTGGTCGGCGCCCTGCCGCCGGGCTGGCGTGAGGTGGTGCTGGACTACCGGGTGGTCGGCAAGAACATCGACGTCGCGGTCGGCGTGCTCGACCCGAACGGTACCTACCAGGTGTGGGAGCCGTCCGTCGAGACGTGGCGCATGTTCCAGCGGTTGCGCGGTGGGATGTACCAGGAAGGCGAAGGAACCTGGTTCTCGGCCAGGCTCGTCATCGAGCCTCCGTCGCGGTTCCGCGTGCAGTACAACTGGCAGAACGAGCCCGACTTCCAGCCGTACCCCGCACCGGCCGAGTTCGCACTGGAGCAAGAACGGTTCCCCCGCGGCGAGGCGTACATGCCGGACTGGTTCAAGCGTGGATTGGCCGCCTCCGGCGCCAAGACCGACTGAGGACGGACGATGACCCAGCCGCCGACGCCGGTGAACCAGCAGCAGCAACAGCAGCTCGTCTGGCAGATCGGTCATGCCCTCGCGACGCCACTTCCGCCCGGCTGGCAGCAGATGCGCGTCGAGTACCGGGCGGCGGGCAGGCATGTGGAGATCGACCTGCTCGTCACCGGTCAGGACGGTCTGCCTCGTCCGGTGCCGCCGAATCCGGAAGCCGCGCAGCTGCTCGGGAACCTGCGGGTGGGGATGTACCAGCCCGGCCGCGGGACCTGGCTGAGCGCGATCCTGGTCTACGGCTCGGCGACGGTGCTCAGCACGGACTTCCTCCCGGACGTCGAGCCGCCGTGGCGGCAGGCGCCGCCGCCGATCGGCTTCCAGGACGAACTCCGGTTCTTCCCGCGGGCCGAACAGAACATCCCGCAGTGGCTGCGGCAGCGAGCCGGGCTGGACCCCGCACCGGTGGCCGAGCCGCTGGTGGCCACCCCGCCCGCCGAAGTGCCGGAAGGACTGCGCTCACCGCGCGTCTACGACGGTCTCGACGAAGCGGGTCGTCCAGTGGTGAACCGCGAGCAGCTGTCCCCCGCCGAGCGGGACCGCGTGCTGGAGTACCTCGACGGCGCGCCGGTCGTGCTGGCTTCGCGGACCTACGACGCCGACGCGTTCGATCCCGACCGGGAACCGTTGGTGCCGTTGAACTTCCGCACGGACGGCCGCTGGTACTGGCCGGGCGCGGTCGCCTACTACCTGCGCGAGCACGACGTGGCGCCCGATCCCGAACTGCTCACCCACATCCGGGCGCTGCGGTTCACCGTGCCGGAGGTCGGCGACCCCGAACGCGAACTCGCGGTCGCCGCCATCACCGGCCAACCGTCCACTTAGGACTAGCCTTCCCGAGTGTCCGTGAAGGCCTCCTTGCCTACCTTCAGGGTAGGCAAGGAGGCCTTCGCTACTTCGCGGATCGGCTCCGTTCACTGGCCGGATGGTGCCACCTGACGGATACGTCACGTGACAAGTTCACCGTCCGGGTACTCTTGACGATGGCGGCGAAGGCGACCAGGGAGTGCGCATGACACGGGGGAACATCGGCAGGGTCCGGGCGACCCGTTCCGCCGGGATGCTCCCGGTCGTGCTGGCCCTCACTTCGGCCGCGCTGCTGACCGGCGCTGCCGTCTACACGGTCGATCGCGCCGGTTGCGTGGACCCGGGCCAGTACATCCGGCACGACAACCACATCGAACTCGTCGGCGGCTGCGTCGACGGTTCCGAACTGCCGGCCGCGCCGCAGGGGACCTCGCACGAGGCGGACGCGAAGACCGGCGTCACGCCCAGCAACTTCCGCCCGTAACCGGGCGATTCCTCCCACCACACCGCGCTGACCAGCGCGAAGAGAGCAAGGGACCTTTGCTGTCACTTAGTTAGCGTGGGTACGCTAACGATAGCAAAGGTCCCTTGCTCCCGCTCTGGGCTCGGCGGCGGTCAGCCCAGGGCCTTGGCCAGATCGTTGACCAGGTCGCTGCCGTCCTCGATGCCGACGGACAGGCGCAGCAGGTTGTCCGGCACCTCCAGGGTGGACCCGGCGGTGCTCGCGTGGGTCATCCGGCCAGGGTGCTCGATGAGCGATTCGATCCCGCCCAGCGACTCGGCGAGGATGAACAGCTTCGTCTTCGAGGCGACGTCGAGCGCGGCCTGTTCGCCGTCGACGTGGGTGAACGAGATCATCCCGCCGAACCGCCGCATCTGCTTCGACGCGATCTCGTGGCCGGGGTGCTCCGGCAGGCCCGGGTAGTAGACGCGCTCGACCTTCGGGTGCTTCAGCAGCATCCGGGCGATCAGTTCGGCGTTGTCACTGTGCCGCTCCATCCGCAGCGCGAGCGTCTTGATCCCGCGCAGGGTCAGCCACGCGTCGAACGGGCCGGGCACCGCGCCCGCCGCGTTGCGCAGGTAGAACAGCTGCTCGCGCAGTTCGTCCTCGTTGGTCAGGATCGCGCCGCCGACGACGTCGGAGTGCCCGCCGAGGTACTTGGTCGTCGAGTGCAAGACGACGTCGGCACCCAGCGAAAGCGGGTTCTGCAAGTACGGGGTGGCGAAGGTGTTGTCGACGACCAAGCGGGCGCCGGCGCCGTGGGCGACCTCGGCCAGCGCGGCGATGTCGGCGATCCCCAGCATCGGGTTGGTCGGCGACTCGCACCAGATCAGCTTCGTCTCCGGCCGGATCGCCGCCCGGACCTCGGCGATGTTCCCCAGGTCGGCGACGGTGTGCTCGACGCCCCACAGGCTGAGCACCTTGTCGATCAGCCGGAACGTGCCGCCGTAAGCGTCGTTGCCGAGCACCAGGTGATCGCCGGGGCGCAGGGTCGCCCGCAGCAGGACGTCGCTGGCCGCCATCCCCGACGAGTAGGCGAGACCGTGCCGGGCGCCTTCGAGCGCCGCGAGCGCGACCTCCAACGCGGTGCGCGTGGGGTTCGCGGTGCGGGAGTACTCGTAGTCACCTTCGCGCGTGCCGCCGACGCCGTCCTGCGCATAGGTCGAGGTCTGGTAGATCGGCACGATGACCGCGCCAGTCCGGGGATCAGGGGTCTGCCCGGCGTGGATCGCGCGTGTCTCGAAGCCCAGCAGAGAGTAGTCGTCGGCCATACCGTCCAGGGTACGACCACGACCTCGAGATCCCATCGTCTGGGATCGAACTCACCACTGTCCGGGTGGCGGACCTTGCTGCTGCGGGCCGGGAGCGGGCGGGTATCCGGGCTGCGCGGGCGGATACCCGAAGTTCTGCGGAGGCATGGTCATCGCGGGCTGCTTCTTGGCCGCCAACCAGCGCGCCGTCGGCGGGAGCAGCGCCAGCACGAGGGTCGCGATCGCCGGGATCAGGACCACGATGAGGAGCCAGCCGACGCCGAAGTACAGGGTCACCCCGCTGTACGAGAAGTAGAAACCGGTGCCGATCGCCCGGAGCACGAAGGTCAGGGCCACGAAACCGAGGGTGGACCCGGCGCCGATCACGGTGAGCACTCGCCCGGCGCCTTTGCGCAGGAGCAGCAGGATCCCGCCGCTCAAGAGCAAGGCCGCGGTGAGGAAGTCGAGCACCGCGCCGACCACCAGGAACGAAACGACGAAATGGGAGAGTTCGATGATGTGGAACGCGAGGCCGGCGAGGAACCACAGGCCGCCGAGGAGCGCGAGGACCCCGGCGATGATCCCGGTGGCACCGCTCGGTTGCCGCGCCATTCCCGGCGGCGGGTAGGCACCGGGTGGTGGATAGCCGCCCTGCGGTGGGTACTGCTGGTACGTCATCGCTCCCCTGTCGAATGTTCACTTCATCCTGTCAGCCCGGCTACCAGCCGGGAAGCGCGGCGACTCAGCGGATCGGCCTGAAGGAACTCACCAACCGCCTTGCCCGGGAACCTGATCCCGCGGCCGATACGGCTGGGCGGGGGAAGGCCGCCAGCGCAGATATTTCAGCGTCGGCGGGATGATCGCGAAGATCAGCGTGAGCGGGACGACCGCGAACAGGACTACTCGCACGATGGCGACGAACGTCCTGAACTCGAACTGCATGCGGAAGTACAGGCTGTAGGTCCCGTTGAACGCCACCGGTTCCATCAGGACGGCGGCGATCACCATCAGGGAACCGAGCACCAGCAGGACAGCGCCTGCCACCGAGCGGAAGAACGCCGACAGCGCGCCGATCAGCAGGAGCAGCCCGGCCATCAGGTACAGGCCCAGCACGGTCAGCACGAGACCGGGGAGATCGTCGATGCTGAATCCGGACGACAGCCTGAGGAAGAAATAGACCGGGATGTACCCGGCGGCCCCCGCGGCGACGAGCCCGAGCAACGCCGCGATGATCGCCGTCGCCCCGGTCGGCCTCGTCTGCGGTGCGGGGTATCCGAAACCGGCCGGTCCTGGCTGCTGTGCGGGATATCCGTACGGGCCGGTCACGTCGCCCCCATCAGCCGGGTGTGGGTTAACGGCGCTCACCCTAGCCCGGTGGCCCTGGTCGTGGCGGCGATTCGTGGAGACATCGGCGAAAACAGAACGCCCCCAGCCGACCGGCTGGGGGCGTTCTGAGCGAAACCGTTCAGTGGCGGCGAATCACCACTGCTGCGGCGGCTGACCGGGCTGCTGACCCGGCTGACCGAAACCGCCACTCGGCGGACCCGGCTGACCGGGCTGCTGCCCGAAACCACCGTGCTGCTGCGGCGGCTGGCCGTAGCCACCCTGCGGCGGCTGACCCGGCTGGGCGAAACCACCGCTGGGCGGACCGGGCTGGCCGGGCTGCTGCCCGAAACCGCCGGGCTGCCCCTGCTGCGGGAACCCACCCGAAGACGGACCCGGCTGACCGGGCTGACCGTAGGGGCCCGGCTGCGGCTGACCGTACGGACCCGGCTGCCCCGGCTGGCCGAAGCCACCCTGCGGCGGGCCACCGAAACCACCCGGCTGGCCGCCCTGCGGGGCACCGAGCACCGAGCCGCCGCCACCGAGGCCGACGAACTGCGCTGTCGGCGGGATCAGGCCCAGTACACCGATGATCAGGATCAGGATGCCGAAGATCAGGTGCGGCAGGCCGATTCCGATGCTGACACCTCGCGGGATGCCATCACCCGACGCGGTCGTGGCACCGAGGAGCAGGATGCCGAAGAGGAGCAGCAGCGCACCGCCCGCGGTGACCGCGATCGGCACGATCTTCTTGAGCGAAGCCGGAAGCTTGCTCGCCAGCGCGAGACCGGCACCGGCCGCCGTCGCGACGATCGAAGCGACCAGCAGCAGGATCACGTAGAGCCAGACGGTGCCGGGCGACGCCAGGCCGAACTGGTCGAGGAGCTTGTCGACAGCCTCCTGACCGATCTTGGAGGACTGACCGTCGACCCCTTCGGAGAAGTCGCTCGCGTCGCCGAAGTAGACGAAGCTGAAGATCAGCGCGAGAAGACCGAGAAGGCCGACGAGGCCACCGGCGATGAACCCGAACAACGGGTTCCCGCCGCCGCCACCGGCGGGGGCGGGACTGTAGCCCTGCGGAGGCCCGCCGAAACCGGGCTGCTGGCCGAAACCGCCCTGCGGCGGTCCGCCGAAGCCCTGCTGCGGCTGGCCGTAACCGGGCTGCTGCTGGCCCTGCGACGGGTCGAACCCGCCCTGCTGGGGCCCGCCGAAGCCCTGCTGCTGACCGAAACCGCCACCCTGGGCGCCGTAGGCACCGGCGGCCGGGTTGTCGGCCGCGCTCGGCGGCGGGGCGTACGGGATGGCGGGCGGCTGCGAACCCGGCGGCACGAGCTGGGTCGCGTTCGCGTCGCCGGAACCCGGCTGGACCGGCTGCACGACCTGTGTGGGCTCCGGCGTGTCGCCGAACCCGCCGCCCTGGGGCTGCTCATACGAAGGCTGCCCGTACTGCGGTTGCCCGTAGTCGGGCTGAGCGGGCGGGCCGGGCTGCACCACCTGAGTCGGTTCCGGGGAACCGAACGGGTTGTCTTGCTGCGGCTGGGGGCCACTCGGGGGTCCCTGCGGTGGCTGGGCGCCACCCCAAGGCTGATTCGGTGGCTGCGGAGCACTCATTTGGGTCTTGAACCCCCTTGACGAGGACATAAAAGTTCAACTCACCGGATACGCTATCGGATAGCCGGGTGGGCTGCTCGTAACGCCCCGGCCCGACCATCCGATGAAATGCCTCTTTACCGTCCTGCGAGAAACGCGAGCAGGTCGTGCCGGGTGACGACGCCCGCCGGCTTGCCGTCGACCAGCACCAGCGCGCCGTCGGCGCCCGAGAGCGCGTTCATCGCCGAACCCACCTGTTCACCGGCGCCGATGGTCGGCAGCGGCGGCGACATGTGCTGCTCGAGCCGGTCGGCAAGCTGCGCCTTGCCGGTGAAGAGCGCCTCGAGCAGATCGCGTTCGTTGACCGCGCCGACGACCTCGGCCGCCATGACCGGCGGTTCCGCGCTGACCACGGGCATCTGGCTGACGCCGAACTCGGCGAGGATCGCCACCGCTTCGGCGACCGTCTCGTTCGGGTGACTGTGCACCAGGCTCGGCAGCGAACCGCTCTTCTTCATCAGGACGTCGCGGACGGTCGCGCCGCTCGAGTCCGGCGGCAGGAAGCCGTAGGAGGACATCCAGCTGTCGTTGAACACCTTGGTGAGGTAGCCGCGGCCGCCGTCGGGCAGGAGCACGACGACGACGTCGTCCGGGCCGAGACCCTCGGCGAGCTTGAGCGCGGCGGCGACGGCCATCCCGCACGAGCCGCCGACGAGCAGTCCCTCTTCGAGCGCGAGACGACGCGTGATGTCGAAGGAGTGCGCGTCCGAGATCGGGATGATCTGGTCGGCGACGCTCCGGTCGTAGGTCTCCGGCCAGAAGTCCTCACCGACACCCTCGACCAGGTACGGCCGTCCGGATCCGCCGGAGTACACCGAGCCTTCGGGGTCCGCGCCGACCACCTGGACGCGGCCGTCGCTGACCTCCTTGAGGTACTTGCCGGTGCCCGAGATCGTGCCGCCCGTGCCGACGCCCGCGACGAAGTGCGTGATCTTGCCCTCGGTCTGGCGCCAGAGTTCCGGGCCGGTCGAGTGGTAGTGGCTGGCGGGGTTCTCCGGGTTGGCGTACTGGTTCGGTTTCCAGGCGCCCTCGATCTCACGCACGAGGCGATCGGAGACGTTGTAGTAGGAGTCCGGATGCTCCGGCGCCACCGCGGTCGGGCAGACCACGACGCGGGCGCCGTAGGCCTTGAGCACGTTGCGCTTGTCCTCGCTGACCTTGTCCGGGCAGACGAACACGCACTTGTACCCCTTGCGCTGCGCCACCATGGCCAGCCCGACGCCGGTGTTGCCGGAGGTCGGCTCGACGATGGTGCCGCCGGGCTTCAGTTGGCCGGAGCGCTCCGCGGCTTCGATCATCCGCAGCGCGATGCGGTCCTTGACGCTGCCGCCGGGGTTGACGTACTCGACCTTGGCCAGGATGAGCGGTTGCAGCCCCTCGGCCAGTGCGTTCAGCTTGACCAGAGGGGTGTTGCCCACGAGGTCCACGATGTGCTCGACGTAATCCACGCTGACAGCCTAAACGCCGCAGGTCGGGATGTGCCCACTTAAGTCCGGCGCCGGAGTCTGGTCCTCGGGCTGTGTCGTCGGAAAGAGTGGCGTGGATCGCGTTCGCCTTTGACCCGCACCGCGCTCCGGTGGAGGATGCGAGGTGAGCAACCGCTTAGCGCGTGTCTGGATCGAAAACAAGGGAGTGTCGTTCCATGCCCGAAGCCGTCATCGTCTCCACCGCCCGATCCCCGATCGGCCGCGCCGGCAAGGGATCGCTGGTGAGCATCCGCCCGGACGACCTCACCGTGCAGATGATCCGCGCCGCGCTCGACAAGGTCCCCGAACTCGACCCGACGCAGATCGAAGACCTCATGCTGGGCTGCGGTCTCCCCGGTGGCGAGCAGGGCTTCAACATGGGCCGCGCGGTCGCCGTCGAACTCGGCTACGACCACCTGCCCGGCTGCACGATCACGCGGTACTGCTCCGCCAGCCTCCAGACCACCCGCATGGCGCTGCACGCGATCAAGGCCGGCGAAGGCGACGTGTTCATCTCCGCCGGTGTCGAGACCGTTTCGCGCTTCGTCAACGGCAGCTCGGACTCCTGGCCGAACACCCACAACCCGCTGTTCGCCGACGCCGAGGCCCGCACCGCGCAGATGGCCGCCGAAGGTGCCGACAGCTGGAGCGACCCGCGCGAGAACGGTGGCCTCCCGGACGTCTACATCGCGATGGGCCAGACCGCCGAGAACCTCGCGCGCCTGAAGAACGTTTCGCGCGAAGAGATGGACGAGTTCGGCGTCCGTTCGCAGAACCTCGCCGAGAAGGCCATCGCGGACGGCTTCTGGGCCAAGGACATCACCCCGGTGACCCTGCCGGACGGCACCGTGGTCTCGAAGGACGACGGCCCGCGCGCCGGCGTCACCCTCGAAGGCGTCTCCGGCCTGAAGCCGGTCTTCCGCCCCGACGGCCGGATCACCGCCGGTAACTGCTGCGCGCTCAACGACGGCGCCGCCGCGGTGATCATCATGTCGGACACGAAGGCGAAGGAGCTGGGTCTGACGCCGCTGGCCCGCGTCGTCTCGACCGGTGTTTCCGGGCTGTCGCCGGAGATCATGGGCTACGGCCCGGTCGAGGCGTCGAAGAGCGCGCTCGCCCGCGCCGGGATGTCCATCGGCGACATCGACCTCGTCGAGATCAACGAGGCCTTCGCCGCGCAGGTCATCCCGTCGTACAAGGACCTCGGGATCGACCTCGACAAGCTGAACGTCAACGGCGGCGCGATCGCCGTCGGCCACCCGTTCGGCATGACCGGCGCGCGGATCACCTCGACGCTGATCAACTCGCTTCAGCACCACGACAAGCAGTTCGGCCTCGAGACGATGTGCGTCGGCGGCGGCCAGGGCATGGCGATGGTGCTCGAACGACTGTCCTGACCTGCGAAAAGAGAGCAAGGGACCTTTGCTCACGTCAGTTAGTGTGCTAACGAACGTGAGCAAAGGTCCTTTGCTTCTTTCCGGCCCTAGTGGGTCATGATCGGCGGGGCCGCGGAGACCTCGCCGTCGACTCCCTCAGGCAGCGCGGGCTTCGTCTTCGGCAGGAACGCCGCCGGGATCAGGCACAGCGCGAGCAGGATCATCGACCACAGAAACGTCGTCGAGAACGCGTCCGCGGTCAGCCCCGAAGCCACCTCGTGCGTCGCCGGGTCGAACACCGCAGCCGTCGCCGCCAGCTGTCCCTGCGCGGTCGGCACGCCGAACTTCCCGGCCAGCAGCGCCGCCAGGATGATCGACAGCACCGCCGCGCCGATCGCGCCCGCGGTCTGCTGAAGGATGTTCGTCGCTGTCGACGCCTTCGCCATGTCCTGCGGCTTGAGCGTCTGCAACGCGGCCGAGGTGATCGGCATCATCGTCGCGCCCATGCCGAGCCCCATCACGAACAGCGCCGAAAGCAGCAGCCAGTACGGCGTCGTCGCGGTGAGCTGGGTGAAGGCGACCAACCCGGCGAGCATCAGCACGAGACCGGGCAGCACGATCTTCCGCGCGCCGATCTTGTCCGCGAACCGGCCCGCGATCGGCATGGTCAGCATCGCGCCGAGACCCTGCGGGGCGAGCAGCAGACCGGCGTTCATCGCCGATTCGCCACGCGCCAGCACGAAATACGTCGGCAGGAGCAGCATCGCGCCGAAGAACGCGACACAGAAGAAGGTCATCGTCACCATGGCGACCGAGAACGACCGGTTCTTGAACAGTTTCAGGTCGAGTAGCGGGTTCGAGACCCGGTTCGCCCGGAACACGAACGCCACCAGTAGCCCGACCCCGGCCAGCGCGGGCAGCCAGACGTCCACCGCGCCGATACCGCCCGCCGCCGGGATGTTCGAAACGCCGAAGATCAGCGCCGCCAGACCCGGCGACACCATCAGCATGCCGACGAAGTCGAACCGCTCGCCGGGTTCCGGCCGGTCCTTCGGCAGCAGGCGCCAGGCCAGGACCATGGTGATCAGGCCGATCGGCAGGTTGATGTAGAAGATCCAGCGCCAGCTCACCGCGTCGACCAGCCAGCCGCCGAGGATCGGGCCGCCGATCGGGCCGAGCAGCATCGGCACGCCGAGCACGCCCATCACGCGCCCGATCCGGTGCGGCCCGGCGGCCCTGGTCAGGATCGTCATACCGGCGGGCATCAGCATGCCGCCGCCGAAGCCCTGCAAGACCCGGAAGACGATCAGCGATTCGACGTCCCATGCCATACCGGCGAGCATCGAGCCGATCAGGAACAGCCCGATCGCGGTCATGTAGAGCCGCTTGGTGCCGAACCGGTCGGAAGCCCAGCCGGTGATCGGGATGACCGTGGCCAGCGCCAGCATGTAGCCGGTCGCGATCCACTGGATGGTGTCGAACGAGGTCTGGAACTCGATGGTCAGTTTCTGGAGCGCGACGTTGACGACCGTCGTGTCGAGGATCGCCATGATCGCGCCGAGGATGACGACGGCGGCGACCTTGAGCACGCCCGCGTCGAGTTTGACGCCGCCCGGCGCGCCCGGACTTTGCGTTGACATGAAGAACCCGTCCCCTGGTACTCGGCTGACGCGACGACCCCCCGCCGGTCGCGACTGCGGAATTGACGCCCGGCGCGGTCGCCAGGCCTTCCCCAAAGCGCTTGTGCCTTGATGCACAAGCGCGAAGATGTAGCCGAGGGTAGCCGAACACAGGTTTTACCTGCCAACTTTTTCCCTGTATGCGGGCCGAAGGGGCAGACCCGCGTACGGAGTATCACAGAGAGTGATCAGCAGACGCTGTCCGTCGGGACCGGGTTGCCGAGCCCGAACAGCGGCCGCAGTTTGAGCCCGATCCACGTGCCGCCGAGCGCGAACACGCCCCACAGCCAGCCGTGCAGGCTGCCGACCGAGATCCCGCCGAGGTAGGCGCCGATGTTGCAGCCACCCGCCATCCGCGCCCCGACACCCATCAGGATCCCGCCGAGTACCGCGGCGACGGCGGTACGCCACGGGATCGAGCTGTGGATCTTCCACGCGCCCGCGGCCGCGGCGGCGACCCCCGCGCCGATCATGATGCCGATGTCGGTGAGGCTGTTCTTGTCCTTCCAGATCGGCGCCGCCAGCGAAGCCGCGTTCGCCTTGAGCCGCCAGAATTCCCACGTTTCGGGGTGCAGGCCGAACACCTGAAGGATCTTGGCGCCCCACAGGCTGAACGCGCTCGTGACGCCCCAGATCCCGCCGGAGACCAGGAAGACCGCGCCGGCCAGGACACCGAGGACGACGGCGCCGACGAGGATCGGCCAGGAACCGCGGAAGATCCGGGCGAACCCGTGCGCGGTCGGGACGACGTCGACCGGCGGCGGGTTGCGGCGCTTCTGCACGAACCGGGTGCCGACCACGATCGCGGCGAGGACGGCGACCGTGATCACCCACGAACCGAACCAGCCGACGTGGTCGGCGAGCAGGATCCCCTTGAACTCGGGCCAGCCCGACAGCAGCGGATACGCCCACGTGTAGAAGACCGAACCGGCGATGAACCCGCCGAGGGTCAGCACGATCGTCGACTGCCCGGAACCGACCGCGAACAACGTTCCCGACGCGCACGCGCCGCCCAGTTGCATGCCGATGGCGAAGATCGTCGCGCCCACGAACAGCGCGAGCCCCAGCCCGCCCGCGGTCGGGTTCGGCGCGCTGCCGAACAGTCCGGAGCCGGTGCCGACGATCAACGCGATCAGGGTCGCGGCCGTGCCGAGCAACAGCGTGTGCGCCCGCAGGCCCTGGCCGTTGCCGACCGCGATCAGCTGGCGCCAGGCCGAAGTGAAGCCGAAACGTGAGTGGAAGAGCGCGAGGCCGAGCAGCAGGCCGAGAATGAGCAGGACGCCGAACTTCGCCCCGTGCGCCGCCCAGACGTACCAGGTCAGCCCGACCGCGAGGGCACCCGCGATGGCCAGCGGCACGATCTTGACCGGCTCTTCCGGTCGCGGGATCGGGGCGGCGCAGGAGGTCGGGAAGTCGAGGAGTTTCTTCTCACCGGCTTGGGTTTCTGTCGTCGCCACCAGGACTCCAGGTCGATCAGCGGGTTGGGGACGAGCAACGTTAGGGCCGGTGACCACCCGATCGCAGCCCGTCCCACACTGTGCGACGAATGGCTGCTCACCCGCGGCCGGATGGCGGCGGCGATACCAAAGGTCCCTTGCTCCCGAGCGCGTGAAGGCCCCCTTCCCTCGGCTCAACCGAGGGAAGGGGGCCTTCACGGAGAAACCCGGTACTACTTGTCGCCCTTGATGACGCACATCGTGGTCGGCGGGGTCGAGTAGCTGATGGCGTTGGTGGCTTCGATGCTTTCGCACGCCACCTTGTCCGCCTGCCCGTCGACGATCTTCACGAACTCGACCTCCTTGGCCGGGTCCGAGCACGGCACCTTCTTGTAGCCCGCGGTCCCGGCGCCGAAGTTGGCCAGGCAGTCACCCTGCTTGGCGTTGATCATCAGGCAGAGCTTGTACGAGATACGACCGGACTGCGAGTACTCGTCGTACGGGCCTTCCGGGCAGGATTCGTTGTCGCCCACCTTCGCCGCGACCTTGACGTTGGCTTCGGCGGTCCCGCAGTCGGCCTGCTTCGGGTCGGCCTTGCTGGTGAATTCGGTGACCGCGAGGCAGTCACCGACCTTGGCACCGTCGGTACCGGTGAAGTAGTTGACCGCGTACCCGCCGGCGACGAGTACGACGATCACGATCGGAAGGGCGAACTTCAGCCACGCGAACTTGGACCGCTTGGGCGCCGCCGGCTGGACGCCGGGCGGCGGACCGAAAGCGTCGGGCTGTCCCACCGGCGTTTGGCCCCCAGGGGCCGGCTGGGAAGTGGTCACCGAGAAACCTCACAGTTGTGAAGAGGAATGAGAACCTCGGTATCAAACACTCACCGTGATCGACACCACGCATCGACCCCCCATACGAGTGAAAGCCCCTGGTCGAAGTCGCTATTTTCCTGCTTTGACGCAGACCGTCGAAGGCGGCGTCGAGTAGCTCTTCAGATCGGTCGCCCCGGTGTCGTCGCAAGCCGTATCACCCGAAGCGCCCTCGATGACCTTCACGACCTCCGCGTCCTTCGTGGGATCCGAGCACTCCACCTTCTGGTACGCCACGCTGTCGGCGAGGAAGTTCTCGAAGCAGTCGCCCTGCCTGGCGTTGATCATCATGCAGAGCTTGTACGAGGAGAACGTGCGGTCAACGGTCAGCTGGTCGTACTCGCCCTGGGGGCAGGCATCGCCGCTTTCGGCCTTCGCGCCGAGCTTCGTGTTGGCCTCGATCGAACCGCAGTCCGCCTTCGCCGGTTCGGCATCGACGTCGCCGAAGGTGGTGACCGCGTAGCAGTCGCCCACCACGGTGCCGTCCGCGCTGGAGAGGTACCCGGCGACCCAGGTCGCCGCACTGATCACCACGATCGCGACCGGCACCAGGATGCCCACCCAGAACCACTTCGAACGTTTCTGCTCGGTCATGTCAGCAGAGTATTCACCGCCACGAAAAAAGGCGCCCCGATCGCTCGGAGCGCCCTTTCGCGGAAAACCTGGGTCAATCGTTTTGGAAGTACGACAGCAACCGCAGGATCTCAAGGTACAGCCAGACCAGCGTGGTCATCAGGCCGAAGGCGACGTACCAGGACCACTTCGACGGCGTGCCTTCGCGGATCATCCGGTCGGCCTGGTCGAAGTCGAGCAGGAAGCTGAACGCCGCGACACCGATCACCACGAGGCTGAAGATGATCGCGATCGGACCGCCGTCACGCAGCGGGTTGAACCCGAAGAAGAGGCTGGTGACGAGGTTGACCAGCATCATGATCGCGACACCGACCACGGCGCCGATGATCCACTTCGTCAGCTTCGGGGTGACCTTGACGGCACCCGTCTTGTAGACCACCAGCATCGCGATGAAGACGCCGGCGGTACCGACGATCGCTTGCAGCGCGATACCGGGGTACAGCGCTTCGAAAAGACCACTGATCGCACCGAGGAAGACACCCTCGACAGCCGAGTACGCCAGCGTGAGCGGGCCACTCGGCATCTTCTTGAAGATGATCACCAGCGAAATCACGAGGCCGACGATCATCGAGCCGACGAGCGCGCCGATCACAGCCCCGGGGATGCCGAGGATCTTGCCGGACGCCGACAGCGGGATCTGGCTGATCGCCCAGATCGCGGTGAGCACACCGGTCACCAGCGCGGTGCCGAGGCTCAGCGCCGTCTTGATGACGACGTCGTCGACGGTCATCGGACGGTCGTCAGCGCCGGCGGAGGTCTGCGGAGGGCCGTAGCCGGGCACCCCGCCCTGGGGTTGGTTGAAGCCTACGTTGGGTCCGTACTCCGCCGCGCCACGCGGCAGGTTCCGGAACGCCGGGTTGCTACTGGATCGCACCTGATCCTCCTGGATCTACTGGCACCTGCATCGGGTTCAACGACCGCGGGGGCCGCCCGGTTCCCGTCGAAGTAAAGACGACTTTACTCACATTCGGCGCGTGGCCCATCCCCCACACCGTATGCGGCGGAGATCACGACCGTTCACCGATACCCCACCTGATGACCTCTTGCCAAAACCGCTGATCACAGGCCACCCTGCACGATGCGTGTTCGGTTAATCACCGAAGGCGTGTCGGGGAACCTATCGATCGTGTGACCTGCGTCGACGTAAAGGCGTCGAAGGCAGAACGCGGCCAAAGGAGTCAACACACCATGGGGTGGACCACACGCCCGAGCGTGCGTTCGCGCGCCTTGACCAGCCTGATCGCGACGTGCCTGCTTGGCGCTCTGTCGGCCACCGTCGCGGCGACACCGGCCTCGGCCGACTCGAAACAGGGTGTCGGCCATGCCGTCACACCCGGCCAGCCGTTCGGCGGCCACGACCAGGCCAGTGACTGGCTCGGCTCCTATGTCGTCAACGGCAAGCACGTGTTCTGCGTGAGCTTCCAGCAGAAGGCGCCGGACACGAACGAGGAGTACAAGCCCGGCGACGAGCTGCTCGACAAGTGGGGACAGAAGCTGCCGGAGGACATCGCGGCCAACATCTCCTACCTGCTCCTCCGCTACGGCGGAACGCAGGACAACGCCGAAGCGGCCGCGCTCGCTCACCTGCTCCATTCTTGGACGGCCAAGCCTCGATCCGACGCCGACACCGATCCTGGACTGCCTTCCAACAAGATCGGCTACAAGATCCAGGACCATCTCGACAAGCTGAAGGCACAGCACCCTGCCGCCGCCACGGCCGTCGAGAAGCTGACCAAGCACGCCGAGGCCAACCGCGGCCCGTGGACCACCGCGATCGCGCCGCCGAAGGAAGACCAGCACATCGGCACCGCCGGTGCGTGGACGATCAGCGTCAAGAACGCCAAGGGCAAGGGCGTCTCCGGTGTTCCGGTGCGGCTCACGCCGTCGAACGCGACCGTGGACAGCGGCGAGAGCACCAAGCCCGCGTCGACTTCGAACGCCAAGGCCGAGAAGGCCACCACGGTGAAGACCGGCGAAGACGGCACCGTCACGGTCAAGGTGACGCCGACCGGTGACCAGCCGAAGCTGGCCAGCTCGCTGTCCGCCCCCGCGGACCGGCCTTACGTGCAGTTCCCGGTCAAGACCGGTGTGCAGAAGGTCGTCTCGACCGGCGGTGAGAAGGAACTGAAGGCCCAAGGTGTCGCGGTCGTCTCGAAGCCGGGCAAGGTCCAGGTGACCAAGGTCGACGCGAAGACCGACAAGGGCATCGCGGGCGCCGCGCTGCGGATCACCGCCAAGGACAAGACCACCGCCGCCGTCGGCCAGGACGGCAAGCCGCTCAACGGCGCCGACGGCAAGCCCACCGTCGTCACCACCGAGGGTGAGACCGGGACGGTCACCGTGGAGAACCTGCGGACCCCGCAGGAGATCTGCGTGGTCGAGGTCAACGCGCCGCCGGGCTACACGAACGCGTTCGACCCGAAGAATCCGCCGTCCGCCTGCGGCGAGGTCAAACCGGGTGAGACGCTGGCGCTCAAGGTCGCCAACACGCCCAACGAGGTACCGCGCACCATTCCCGCCGGTGACCGGCCGGTGGCGATGATGCAGGGCACCGTCGAGAACTCGGCGTCGACCGCCGGGATCCTCGGCGTCGGCGCGCTCGCGCTGCTCGGTTCGGTGATGGTGGGTGTGGCCGCGCGGCGGTCTTCGCGACGCTAAAGAGGTTCGGGAATGTCTGTACGACGCGGGTTCGCGCTGGGAGCCGTCACGGTCCTGTGCGCGGACCTCGTCGCGGCCTTGATCATCTGGCCGCCGACGACCGTGGTGGCGGGGACGGCACAGCCCGCCTCCGTCTCCGTCGCGGGCGGCGCCCCGGCGGCGCCCGCGCAACAGGAAGTCACGCCTCCGCCGGAGATCGCCCCCACGACGCCGCCTCCCGCGGCCCCGCCGCCGTCGAAGGAACCCGAAGCGCCGAAACCGCAGGGTCCCGGAACGATCCGGCTGCCCGCGGGCGGCGCGGCGAAGCTGATCCGCAAGGACCTCGGGCCGGGCGCGGAGCTGCCGGTGCCGGAGAACCTCGGTGAGGTGACCTGGTGGGGCGCCGAGCTGAGTTCGGCGACCGGGGCGAGCGTGTTCGCCGGGCACGTGAACTGGAAGGGTGCGACAGGTCCGTTCGCGGAGTTGTGGACCGAGCGGATCGGCGGCGCCGTCACCGTGGTCGACAAAGCGGGGAAGTCTTGGCAATACAAGGTTTCCCAGCTGATCACGCTGAAGAAGAACGAGCTGCCGCAGCGGGCGGACGAGCTGTTCGGCCAATCCGGTCCACATCGGATCGTCCTCGTCACCTGCGGCGGCCGCTGGGTCGGCGGGGAAACCGGCTACGCCGAAAACCGGGTCGTCATCGCCGACCCGGCCTAGTTACTCGTGAGTAACTTCACCGGTGCCGTGGTGGTCAGCGTCGTCGTGATGCAGCAGAATGCCGGTGGACGCGGGCGAGCACAGTGAAGGGTGAAGCAGATGGCGACTTTTCTGGTGACCGGGGCGACCGGACTAATCGGGCGCCAGTTCACCCGGCTGTTGCTCACCAGGGAGGACGTCGACAAGGTCGCGCTCGTCGTCCGCGCGTCCTCACGGGACAAACTCGCGAAACTCGTGAACGCCTGGCCGCATCCGGAACGCGTCACCCTCGTCACCGGTGATCTCGGCGAGCCGCTGCTCGGGGTCGGCGAAGACGATCGAGAGAAGCTTCGCGGTGTCGATCACGTCGTGCACCTCGCCGCCCTTTACGACCTCACCGCCGACGACGAAGACAGCATCAAGGCCAACGTCGAAGGCACCGCGCAGATGATCGCGCTCGCCGCCGATCTGAACGCGGGCCGCCTGCACCACGTGTCCTCGGTCGCCGTCGCCGGTGACCACGAGGGCATGTTCACCGAGGAGATGTTCGACGTCGGCCAGCGGCTCGTGACGCCGTACCACCGCACGAAGTTCGAGGCGGAGCGCCTCGTGCGCGAACAGCAGGACGTGCCGTGGCGGGTGTACCGGCCCGCGGTCGTGGTCGGGAACTCCGAGACCGGCGAGATGGACAAGATCGACGGTCCGTACTACCTGTTCCCCGCGATCAGCAGGCTGGCCGGGCTGCCCGACTTGCCGATCGTCGGCCCCGACCTCGGCGACACCAACGTCGTCCCGGTCGACTACGTCGCCGAGTCGCTGAACGCCCTGATCACCACGCCGGGCCTGGACGGGCGCGCGTTCCACCTCGTCAACCCGGAACCGCAGCCGGTCGTCTCGGTCTACAACGCCTTCGCGAAGGCGGCCGGCGCGCCGACGATCTCCGTGCAGCTCAACGAGCGCGTGTCCAAGGGCATCGTCAACCTGGTGAAACTGAGCGAGCACATCCCCGGCTTCACGATCGCGCGCGACGCGGTGATGGAGCGGCTCGGCATCCCGCCGGTACTGCTGGAGACCATGGCGTTCCCGTCGGTGTTCTCGTCGGCGTCGACGCGCAAGGCACTTATCGGCTCGGGCGTCGAGGTGCCCCGGATCGAGGACTACGCGCCCACGCTGTGGCGCTACTGGCGTGAACACCTGGACCCGTTCCGTGCCCGCAAGCACGGTCCGCGCGGTGAACTGGACGGCAGGCGCGTGATCATCACCGGCGCGTCGTCGGGTATCGGCCGGGCGACCGCGATCAAGGTCGCGGCCGCGGGCGGGGTGCCGCTGCTCGTGGCGCGGCGGCAGCACGAACTCGAAGAGGTCCGGGACGAGATCATCGCCGCCGGCGGTACGGCGTCGGTGTACCCCGCCGACCTCACCGACGAGGAGTCGGTGCACAAGGCCGTCGACGCGATGCTCGCCGAGCACGGCCGGATCGACATGCTCGTCAACAACGCCGGCCGGTCGATCCGGCGCTCGATCAAACTGTCGTACGACCGGTTCCACGACTACGAGCGCGCGATGGCGATCAACTACTTCGGCGCGGTCCGGCTGATCCTCGCGGTGCTGCCGCATATGTCCGAGCGGAAATTCGGGCACATCGTCAACGTCTCGTCGATCGGAGTGCAGGGAATCGCGCCGCGCTTTTCCGCGTATGCGGCGTCGAAGGCCGCTTTGGACTATTTCTCCCGGATCGCCGCGACCGAGACCCACGGTGACGGAATCACCTTCACGACCATCCACATGCCACTCGTGCGCACGCCGATGATCCGGCCGACGAAGATCTATGACGCGTTTCCGACGAAATCGCCGGATCAGGCCGCGGACATGGTGATGAAGGCGCTGAAGGAACGTCCGAAACACATCGGCACGCCTGCCGGGCAGGCGATCGGGCTCGCCTACACGCTCACCCCGGGGCTCACGGATGCCGTGGCCTACCAAGGATTCCGCGTGTTCCCGGACTCCGCGGCCGCGGGTGGCGGTGGCGGGCTCAAGATCGGGAAGGGTGAGCAGCATCTGTCCAGGGCGGCGGTGGCCCTCGCCCGGCTCAGCCGCGGCTTCCATTGGTGACACTGCGCACACGGGTGGCGGCCGTTCAGGTGAGGGACAGCAGCTGAGGGCCGACACACGTCGGTGAATCACGAAGCCTGACAACGGCGACGCCGGGTACGCAGGTACCGTCGTGACCATGGTTCCCGAGCGAGACAATGGCCTGTTGCCCCTGCGGCGCGAATACACCCAGGCCTGGCACGGCTTCGACCGGAACGAAGTGCGCCAGTATCTGGATCATCTCGAAGCCCAGTTGCATCGCGTGATCACCGACCGCGACGCCGCGATCGCGCAGGCGACGTCGGCCTCGCGCGAACTCGAAACCGTGCGCCACGAGGTGGCGAAGCTCAACGCCAGGATCGAGGAGCTGAAGAAGCCGCCGGAGCGGCTCGAAGACCTCGACGAGCGGATGCAGCGCACCGTCACGCTCGCGCAAGCGCGCGCGGACGAGATCACGAAGCGTGCCGAGGTCGCGGCCGAGAAGCACTGGGCGTCCTCGAGCGAGGCGTCGAAGAAGCTTCGTGAGCGCTACACGCGGCTCGTCGCCGAGCTGGACAAGCAGGCGGACGCGCTGCACTCCGAGCACGAATCCGCGCTCGCCGAGACGCGGGCCGAGGTCCAGCGGCTGACGGTCGAGGCCGCCCAGCGCCGGGAACTGCTGGACAACGAAGCCGAACGCAAGCGCCGCAAGATCGAGCGTGAGTTCGAGCAGACGATCACGGCTCAGCGCACGTCGCACGAGAAGCACATCGCCGACCAGCAGACGGCCAGCAAGAACCAGGCCGAACGCCGGATCGCGGAGGCCACCGCGGAGGCCAAGCGCCGCGTCGACGAAGCGACGGCCGAGGCCAAGCGCCGGCTCGACGAGGCCACGACGACCGCCGCCCAGCGCACGACCGCCGCCCAGCGGAAGGTCGAGCGGCTGGCGGAGATTCGCGAGCAGGCCCGCAAGAGCCTGATGCAGGCCGACGAGGTCCTGAAGGGCAGCGAGGCGATGCTCGCGGCCTTGCCCGAGGAGTCGGTGATCCCGCACGCTTCGAAGCTCGTCGGCGGCGACAGCAAGGCCGACGGGACGAAGCCCGCGGGCAAGCCCGCCGAACCGCCCGCGTCGAAGGCCGCCGCCCCGGCTCCGGCCAAGCCCTCTCCCGCCAAGCCCGCTTCCTCGGCGCCTGCCGCCGCCGCGCCGAAGAACGGACAGGGCGAGCAGAACGGTCCGAAGGCGAACGGCCAGAAGCCGTCACCCGCCAAAACCGGCTCCTGACCAGCGCGAAGTAGCAAGGGACCTTTGCTATCACTCTCTTTTGGAGAGTGATAGCAAAGGTCCCTTGCTCTCTTTCCAGGGTCAGGAAGCGGTGGTGCGGGGCCAGGGGTTGGCGGCTTCGAGCTGGGCGGCGAGGCCGAGGAGGAGCGCTTCCCCGCCGGGCGCGGCGACGAGCTGAACACAGGCCGGGATGCCGGACGGGTGCACGCCGATCGGCACCGACATCGCCGGATAGCCCGCGAGATTCCACAACCCGGCGAACCCCGCGACCCGCAGGGACGGCAGCACGTTGGCGATCCATCGGCTTTCGTGCCACGTGCGGGCCTTGAGCGGGAGGCTCGCGAGCATGGGCGTGACCAGGACGTCATGCTCCGCGAAGAATTCCTCTGTGTGCGCCAGCCATCGCTCGCGGGTGCTCTCCCGGACCCGGGAGGCCAGGAGGCGACCGAGCCGGACGTGCGTACGTGTACGCGGCTGGAGCGCGCGGAAGTCGAACTCGGCCGCTTGCTCGGCCGGTCCGGCGGCCCAGCGCGCGACGATGCCGCCGATGGCGCCGGGGTTGTACCGAGGCGTTCCCTGCGCGACCGTGTGCCCGGCCGCGCTGAACAGCTCGCCGGCCCGCGCGACCGCTCGGCCGAACGCCCGCGGCAACGGTGCCGTGCTCAACGGGGCCCGGGTCGACAGGGCGATGCGGGACCGCTTCGGGTCGGTGAGATCCGCCAGGCCGGGCTGTTCGGCGAGGACCGACATCAGCACGGCCGCGTCGGCAACGGTGGTCGTCATCGGACCGTGCGTGGACAGGCCGAACCAGCCGTCCTCCCTCGGTACGCGGACCACGCCCTTACCCGGTTTGAGACCGACGATCCCGCACATCGCGGACGGAAGCCGGATCGAGCCCAAACCGTCGGTGCCGTGCGCGATGGGCACCAGCCCGGCGGCGACAGCCGCGGCGCTCCCGCCCGACGAACCACCCGCCGCATAGGACGGGTTGCGCGGATTGCGCGCCGTCCCATCCGGATCGTCACTCGACGGCCAGATGCACAGCTCCGGTACCCGGGTCAGGCCGATGATCACTGCACCGGCGGCGCGTAACCGCCGCGCTATCTCACCGTCCTCTGTGGACACCGTCGACGAACCCGCACGCGATCCCCACGAGGCATACTCGCCCTCGACCGGAGCGACGTCCTTGACCGCGATCGGCACCCCGGCCAAGGGCAGGTCGGCCAGGTCCGCGCGCTCGGCGACGGCGGCGGCCTCGGCGAGCGCCTCCTCGGCCCGGACCCGGCGGAACGCGCCGACCACCCCGTCCGCCGCGGCGATCCTGGCCAGCGCCTCACGGGTCACCTGGACCGGGTCGAGTTCCTTGGCACGCACAGCCGCCGCGATTTCCACTGCCGTCTTGACCATCCCCGCACTGTAGATCGGGCGGCGAAGGTCAGCTGCGCGCCGAACAGGCGAACTTCGCCGAGTCCGGTTCGAACGCCGGGAAATCGGCGTAGCCGTCGGGCCGGGCGCCGTAATAGACGTCGTGGTCCGCCTGCGCGATCGGGGCGTGGAGCGCGAATCGGGCGGGCAGGTCCGGGTTCGCGATGAACAGCCTCCCGAAGGCGACAACGTCGGCCAGCCCGGACTCGATCAAGGACTCACCCTCGGCCCGGGAGGTCGGTTCCCCGGAACGCAGGTTCGCGACGAGCGTCCCCGGCCACAACGGCCGCAGGTGGGACAACGCCTCGGCGTCGGGAGTGTCGATGACGTGCAGATACGCGAGCTCGTACCGATGTAGTTCCACGAGCAGTCGTGAGTACACCTCCTTCCAGTCGTCTTCCACGATGTCGTTCTCCGGATTGCCCGGCGAAATCCGCAGGGCGACCTTGGCCGCGCCGATCTGCTCGGCCACGGCCGCCACCACCTCGAGCGGGAACCTGAGCCGACCGGTGACCGAACCGCCGTACCGGTCCTCCCTGCGGTTGGTGTTGCGGGCGAGGAACTCCTGGATGAGGTACCCGTTCGCACCGTGGAGTTCCACGCCGTCGAACCCCGCCTCGATGGCCAAGCGTGCCGCCACGGCGAAGTCCTGGACGACCTCGCCGATCTCATCCTCACCGAGCGCACGGGGCTCGACCGTGTCCGTCCAGCCGTCGGTCACGAAGATCCGCCCGGCCTGCCGGACCACCGACGGCGCCACCGGCGTCCGGCCCATCACACCGGGGTGGCTGACCCGCCCCGCGTGCCAGAGCTGCGCGAAGATGCGGCCGCCTTCCTCGTGCACGGCCTCTGTCACTTCACGCCAGGCTTCGGCCTGCCGCTCTGTCACCAGTCCTGGGATACCCGGGCCGCTCTTGCCGGTCCGGGTGACCCAGATGCCTTCGCTCACGATCAAGCCGGCGCTCGCGCGTTGCGCGTAGTACTCGGCCGTCAGCGGGTGGGGCACACCTGTCGTGTCGTCGGCACGTCCCCGGGTCATCGGGGCCATCGCGATGCGGTTCGGCAGCTGGATCGCGGTGCCGCGGAGTGCTTCGAGCAACCTCATGAACGCGAAGCTAAACCCTGACGCCGGCGTCACGGTCAACCTCGGTCGTCGCGGTTAATCTGGACTCATGCGGATCGGCGAACTGGCGGAGCGGACCGGGGTGAGCGTCCGCTCGTTGCGATACTACGAAACCGAAGGCCTGCTGCGCCCCGAGCGATCCGGGAACGGCTACCGGACATTCTCCGAGGACGACATCGCCCGGGTTCTGCAGATCCAGCTCTTCTATTCGGCCGGGTTGTGCAGCGGCAAGATCGCGGAACTCCTTCCCTGTGTTTCCGGTGACGACACGCACTTGGTGCCTTCACCGGGGTTGACCGGCGAACTCGAGATCGCCAAGACTCGGATCCAGAACCAGATCTCCTTGCTCACCACCTCTCTGTCGGTTCTGGAGCGTGTCCTGGCCGCGGCCAACGGGACCGACACCGCCGAGGTACCGGTTCCTTCCCGGCCCGCCCGGCGGCACCGGGGCATCCATGTCTGACCTTCACGACAGCCGCTGGAAACCCGGGTCTCGGCCCATCAGCCCGAGCAGCCTGTCCTGCAAGGGCGCGTCGTCGGGCACTTCCACTTCGGGACCGAAGACGACGATGCCCGGCCCGAAGGCACCCGGGGTCCTCATCTCTTCGGGGATCGCCTGGGCGCCGGGCCACATCCGGGCGACCTCCTCGGGGTCGATCGTGTCGTCCTGACCGGTGGCACGGGCCAGATCCCAGCCGTGGACCACCATGTCGGCGCTGACGACCTGGTCGATGTGCTGCTCGGCCGTCACCCTCCCCATCGGCGTCTCGTGTTCGGTGGCGGCGAGCACGGGGTCGGTGAGGACGGCTTCGACATCGGCCCGGGCCGCCCGGAACGCGCCGAGCGGGTCCGCCAGAAGTGCCGGCGCCGGTCCGAGTTCACGTCCGAGGGGCCGCAGCATCGCTCCGTGCATGTCGACGATGTGCCCGACGACATCCCTCGCGTTCCACTCGTCGCAAGGGGACCTGTTCTCCCACTGCCCGGCCTCGACGGCGGCGACCTTGCCCTCGAAGGCATCGGCCCGGACGCGATACCGGTCCGCGATGGCGTTCATCTCGTTCACGCCCCCGCCCGGACTGCCATGACCTCGGCCAGTTTGTCGAACCCTTCTCCGACGCCCCGCTCCATTCCGGATTCGAGCACGGCGTCCCGGATCCGCTTCGAGCTGTACCGCAGCACCTGCGTCAGAGTGGTGACGCCGCCGTGTTCGAGCAACGTCAGGGTCGCCAGAGCCTGGCCTTCCGAGGCGTCGCAGTCCTCGTTCGTCTCGAGGGAGACGAGCCTTTCCGGACGACTGACCTCCTGGTAGACGCCCTGTAGGACCATCTCCATCCCACCGCCGTGGCGCAGCCGGTAGCGCCATCTGCCGCCGACCCGCAGATCGATCTCGCATTCGACGACCTCGCAGTCGCGCGGGCCGAACCAGCGGCGTACCAGCTCCGGTTTGGTCCACGCGTCGAACACGAGTGCCCTCGGCGCGTCGAAGGACCTCGTCATGACGATCTCGAGATCGCCGGATTTCGCCACGCTGAGAGTGCGTCCCATCGTGCTGTTCCTTTCCGCTCGTGCGGTGGTCAATCGGTCTCGTCCCGGCGCTCCGGGTGCCGCAGTTCCTCGTCGAGGACGAGGTCCAGCTGAGAGAAGGCCTCGTCCCAGTGGCGGCGGTAGTCGCCGAGCCATTCGTTCGCGTTCTTCAACGGCTCGGCCACCAGACGGCAGGGGCGACGCTGAGCGTCACGTCCCCGCGCCACCAGCCCCGCCCGCTCCAGCACTTTCAGATGCTTGGAGATGGCGGGCTGGCTCATCGCGAACGGCTCGGCCAGCTCCGTCACAGTGGCCTCGCCGCGTGCGAGCCGCGCGAGGATCGCGCGGCGGGTGGGGTCGGCGAGTGCCGCGAAGGTGGCATCGAGCAGATCCTGGGCCACGGTCGCCCGCCTTTCCGTTCTCACGAGTTCGAGTTCTCACGATCGGTCTCTCACGCCGCGGCGGCGAGCGACCTTCGATAACCTTGCGGTTCCATAACCATGTGGTAATCTACGGCGGAGCAGATCGAGTTGTCAAGTCCGAACAGCGGGTTGACGAGGGAGAACACGGATGAGAAAGGAGGTGGGGCCGAGGCGGGAGCCCCCGCGAGCACGAACGAAAGGGCACGCGAGCGCGTGCTAAAGGGCAACTGGGGTTACCGTCGGTACCGGCATGGACGACGAACGAAACGAGCTGATGAACTCCGGGCGACCGAAGACGACGAAGCGATGGGCGGCCGTCATCCTGGGAGCGGCCACCGTTCTGGCCACCAGCGTGCAGTGCGGTACGGCGAACGAACAGGCCGGATCGGCACAGCCGGCGGGGACGGCACCGCCGCGCGGCAGCACCGTTTCGAGCCCGCCCAGCAGCAGTCCGCCCACTCCCTCGCCGTCACCGAGGGCGGAGCAGGCGCCTGCTCCGGGCTGCGAAGCCGTCATCGCCGGGATGAGCCCCCGGCAGCGACTGGCCCAGCTGACGGTGGTCGGCGTGAACGCCGGCGATCCGCAGGCGGCGGTGAAACTGGTGCGCGATCAGCAGATCGGCGGGATCTTCCTCGGCGGCAACGAGACGACCCTGTTGCAGAACCGCGCGCTGGACGAGGTGCAGCGGGCCGCGAAGGTCCCGGTGTCGGTGGCGATCGACGAAGAAGGCGGCCGTGTTCAGCGGATCGACGCCCTCGACGGCGGTATGCCGAGCGCCCGGAAGATGGCCGCGAGCATGACACCGGCACAGGTGCGAACGAAGGCCGCCGAACGGGGCAAGCAGATGCGAGCCCGCGGCGTCACCGTCGACTACGCGCCCGACGCCGACATCACGGACCAGCCGGACCGCGACATCGTCGGTGACCGGTCGTTCGGCTCGGACCCCGAAGTCGCGCGTAAGTACGTCCTGGCGTTCGCGCAGGGCTTGCGAGACGCAGGGGTGCAGCCGGTGCTGAAGCACTTCCCCGGGCACGGGCACGCCACCGGGGACTCCCACAAGGGACTGGTGCGGACGCCACCGCTGGCCTCGCTGCGAAAGGTCGACCTGGTGCCGTACCGCGACATCGACGAATACGGCGAGATCGGCGTCATGGTCGGACATCTGGACGTGCCCGACCTGACCGGCGGCACGCCGTCGACCCTGTCAGCGCCGGCGTACCGGCTGCTGCGGACGGACTACGCGTTCGACGGCCCGGTGATCACGGACGATCTCGGGGCGATGAAGGCGATCACGTCGCAGTACCCGCTGCCGACGGCGGTGCTCAAGGCCTTGCAGGCGGGAGCGGACCAGGCGTTGTGGTCGTCCGGCGGCAACGTCGACACGGTGCTGACCACGCTGGAGAAAGCACTCGCGTCCGGTGACCTTCCGGCCGCCCGGGTCGACGAGGCACTGACCCGGGTGCTCGCGGCGAAACAGGCTTGCGGCTGATCGATCGCGATTACCGGCGAAGTGGTCTCGCCGGGTCGCCACCCGGGTGATGTGAAAAGCGGTCCGAAAACTCAATGAACACAATGCTGACCAGGCCGGTGCCGGGAGTGACCCTGATCACCGCCCCGCCGCCCGATCAAGGAGGATCGCGTGCCTGGTCCCACGAAGTATCTACGCCGTCTCGCACTGACGGCGGCCGCCGCTGCCGGACTGAGCCTGCTCGCCGCGCCGGTCGCGTCGGCCGCTCCGTCGCCGATCGACCGCCCGGTGCCGACCACCGGGTGTCATCGTCCGTCACCGGTCCCCACCGGGACGACGACGCTGCGGACCTTGACGTCCGGCGGACTGGTCCGCGAGTACACGGTGCACGTTCCCGCGCGGTACCGGCCGTCGCGGCCGACTCCGCTGGTGTTGTCGTTCCACGGTCACAAGCGAACGTCGAAGTACCAGGAGGAACTGTCCGGGTTTTCCTCGTACGATGCGATTTCCGTCTACCCGCAAGGCCTTCCGGGTACCGACGGCCAATCGGCCTGGACCGGCGCACCGTACTCGGCGGCCGCGGACGACGTGCTCTTCACCAGTGATCTTCTGAACACTCTCCAGCGGGAACTGTGCGTCGACTCCCACCGGATCTACGCGACGGGCAAATCGAACGGCGGCGGGTTCGTCGGTGTCCTCGCCTGCCGGATGCCGGGCCGGATCACGGCGTTCGCCCCGGTCGCCGGCGCGTTCTACCCGCAGGGCGGCGCGTGCCATCCGTCTCGCCCGGCGCCGATCCTCGACTTCCACGGCACCGCCGACACGACGATCCCCTACACCGGGAATCCCGCCAAGGGCCTGCCGGCGCTGCCGGACTGGCTCGCCGGGTGGGCGGACCGGGACGGCTGCTTCCCACGCCCGATCCAGTACTCGCCGAAGACCGGCGTCACCGTCCAGCGCTGGCTCGGCTGCTCGCTCCAGCACTACCGGGTCGAAGGCGCCGGGCACGTCTGGCCGAGCACGGCACCGAACAACGACTCCGCCACCCCGACCGTCATCAACGCGACGCCGGTCATCTGGAATTTCTTCCTCGCCCACCGTCTGCGTTAAAAACCGTCGCTTTCCTTGCCGGACCTGTCCATCCGCGCTACCTTCGAAGTGACCGGATGACCAGATGAGCGAATCTGGTCACGAAGTCAGAGACAAGGAGCGCACGTGGCAGAACGTCCGGACCGCACCGCCGGCCGCGCCGATCGCATCCTCGACGCGGCCGGCGTCCTGCTGACGCGGCTGGGCTATCGCAAGGTGACCATCGAGGACATCGCGAACCAGGCCGGCGTCGGGAAGGGCACGGTCTACCTGCACTGGCGCACCAAGGAGAACCTCTTCCACGCGTTGCTCCTGCGTGAATCGCTCCGGGCAGCCGAGAGTCTCCTCGATCGGCTGGACGAAGATCCGGCGGAAGTCATCCCGCATCGATTCCAGCGGGCGGTCTTCCTGTACACCCAGGGGAATCCGTTGCTCGGCGCGCTCATCACCGGCAACACCGAACTGCTGGGCCGGTTGAAGAAACATCCCTTGCAGGATCAGGACGCCGTCGTCACCGAGCGGTACCTGAAGACGATGACCGACCGCGGACTGCTGCGCGACGACATCCCGGACCTGCTCTTCACCCTGCGCGCCTCGGCGCTGGGGTTCTACCTGATGGACAGCTTCACCACCGACGGCACCGGCCTCACGTCCGAGGAGAAGGCCGATGCCCTCGCGCACATCATCCGGAGGGCATTCGAGCCGCCGGAGCCGCCGTCCCCGGCGAACGTCGCCGCTACCGCGGCCGAAGTGATCCAAGCGTTCCGGGAGCTGATCTCGTCCTATCGCGCCTGGATCTACCGGCAGGACGGCACCGAGGAGCCCGCCTGATCCGAGCTCTTCCACCACGAGAAGAAGGGGGCAAGCCATGACCACGATCGCCGAGACCTGGGGCGTCCACGAAAGCCAGTTCTGGCTTCGAGACGAATTCCCGGCAGACCCGGTCCGTTTCGATCCCGAAGCGGGCATGTGGCACGTCTACGGCCACGCCGAGGCACTGAAAACCCTGAGTGATCCCAAGGTGTTCTCCTCCGACACCACCCGACTGATCCCCAAGGAGATGTCGCCGGACAAGGATCAGTTCGTCGAAGGCAACCTGCTCCAGATGGATCCGCCGGACCACAAGAAACTGCGCACGCTGGTGAGCCACGCCTTCACCCCGAAGGTCGTCGCCGATCTCGAACCGCGGATCGCCGCGTTGACGAACGAACTCCTCGACTCCGTCGATGGCGCGGACTCGATGGAACTGGTGACCCACCTGGCTTATCCGCTACCGGTGATCGTCATCGCCGAACTGCTCGGCATCCCGGCGAGCGATCGCGATCTGTTCAAGGAATGGGTCGACAAGTTGCTGCGGAACAGCCAGCAGCGGTCGCTGCTCAAGCAGACCGAGGAGGACAAGAAAGCCGTCGAGGAAACGCGCGAGCAGGTGAACAACCTGGTGAACTACCTCTCCGAACACGTCGACGACAGGCGGCGGAACCCGCGCGAGGACTTGCTGACCAAACTCGTCCAAGCCGAGGTCGACGGCGAGAACCTGACTCAGAACGAAGTCGTCAACTTCGCGAACGTGCTGCTGCTCGCCGGGCACATCACCACCACGATGCTGCTCGGGAACACCGTGCTGTGCCTGGATTCCCATCCGGACGAGTACCGGCGTGTCCGAAAGGACCGTTCGCTGCTGCCCGCCACCATCGAGGAATCACTGCGTTTCCTCAGCCCGTTCGCGCTCGTCGCGCGCGCCACGACGACGGAGGTCGAACTGGGCCAGACGATCCCGGCGGACAGCATGCTCTTCGTCTGGGTCGCGGCGGCGAACCGGGATCCGCGCACGTTCAAGGATCCGGGCGTCTTCGATCCGGCGAGGGCACACAACCCGCATCTGGCGTTCGGCCGCGGGATCCACTTCTGCATCGGCGCTCCGCTCGCCAGGCTGGAAGGCAAGACCGCGCTGAACATCCTGCTGGACCGGTTCCCGGACCTGCGCACCGATCCGGCGGCCCCGCCGTCGTTCATCCCCAGCCCGAACATGACCGGGGTGAACGAACTCCCGCTGTTGCTGAAGCCCTAGCGGTCGGCGAACCGGGAGGCGAGCGGGACCACCACTCGCGGGATCCGCTTCCCGGGGGCGTACCTCAGTTCTGTGATGTCGCCATTCGGCACGGCGTACGTGTCGGCGAACGTGCGGAATCCGCGCATGGCCTCACTGTCCGGAGTGGTGATCCCGGTCAGCAGTGACCACATGACAGCGCGGATGAAGAGCCCGTGCGTGAAGACGGCGATCGGCCCGGGTTCCCGTTCTCCCAGCCGTACCAGGAATTCCTGGGTACGGGTGAGCAGACCGGCGAAGGATTCCGCGCCGTTCACCGCGTGGTGCGGATCGGCCCGGCCCCAGTAGGCCTCGGTGTACGGTCTGCGGATGGCGGTGGTGGTGACCTGTCCATGGAGTTCGCCGAGAAACGTGAACTCCTGGACAGGCCACTCCTCGCGCTCCACGCCGGGGAATCGCTCGATCGTCGGTTCGGCGGTCTGTCGTGCCCGTAAGAACGGCGACGTCACGATCAACCGGGGCGGTTCGGCCCACGATTCCGCGACCTCGACGGCTTGCCGTCTGCCGAGTTCGGTCAGGGCCGAAGCCCCCGGCTCACCGCCGGGAAGACCCGCGTTCGTCTCGCTTTCGCCGTGCCTGATCAACCACACCCGTGCCACGATCGCCTCCTAGACCCCGTGTGCACCGACGATCGCATCGCGCGGGGCCCGCCGCGACTTCCATGGTGCCGTAATCACCGTGGAAGCCGGCGCGGTTCTCAGCGGTCGAACTGCCCTGGCTTGCGCCCTTCGCCCGCCGGACCGCGGTACGCCTGCGCGATGTCCAGCCAGTGGTCCGCCAGCGCGCCTTCGGCACGGACGTCGAGGTCGTCGCGGTGACGGCGCCGCGTGACCAGCAGGCAGAAGTCCTCCGCGCCGGCGGTGATCCGCTGCCGCGAGCCCTCGGGGCCGAACGTCCACAGCTGCCCGGACGGCGAGGTGATCTCGAACCGGAACTCCTGCTCCGGCGGGGTCAGGCCTCGTGCCTCGTAGCCGAAGTCCCGCACCCGGACGGCGAAACCGACGAGGTACGCGAGCCGGTCGGTCCGTTCCGGGCGCACTCCGAGCGCGTCCGCGACGTCCTGGCCGTGTGCGAACAGTTCCATCATCCCGGCGCAGGCGAGGATGGCCGGCGGCAGCGGGTTGACCAGCCACGGCACGACCTGGTCCGCCGGAACGGCGGCGAGCGCCTTGATGCCCGCGTCGCGTTCGGCGCGCCACCGGCCCAGCACGACCTCGTTGGGATCGCCGAGGTAGTCGTCGAGGGCCGCGTTGACGGCGGCGTCGAACCCGCGCGCCATCGAGGTCTTCGCGAGTTCGGCGAACTTCCGCGGCTCGGCCGCGGAGAGCCCCGCGATCTTGAAGATGAAGGAAAGGTGCGCGATCTGGTGCTTGACCGACCAGCCGACGGCGGGCGTCGGCAGCGCCCAGCCCACGTCGTCCAGATCGGCCACCAGAGCGTCGACCTGTTCACCTTCCGTGGTGAGGTCCTTGATCACGTTCCGGAAGTCAGTCACCGTGCCGTCCTCTCGCCGTTTGCACCCGTTCCGATGATGCGGACGCGCCGGGCTCTCGTCTTCTCCTCGTGAGCCAGAGAATTCGAGCTTGATTCTGGAGCCGGGTCCAGGTTCTACCCTCGAACCATGCGAACCGACGCGACACCGGCGGCGTTGACCATCTCCCAGGTGACCTCCCGGGCAGGCGTGCGGCCGGACACCGTGCGCTATTACGAGCGCATCGGCCTCCTCCCCATCCCGGCGCGGACGACCGGGGCGCACCGGCGCTACGACGAGGAAGTCATCGACAGGCTGCGGTTCATCCGTGGCACGCAGCGGCTCGGGCTGACGCTGACGGAGATCGGCGACCTGCTGAGCGTCCGCGACACCGGCGTGTGCCCCTGCGAACCCGCCGAAACCATGCTGGAACGCCATCTCACCGAGATCGAAGCGGAGATGACGCGACTCGGCGCGCTGCACGCCGAACTCACTTCCATGCTGTCCGGGATGTCCGGCGACAAATGCGCCGATCCACTTCCCGGCGCGTGGTGCCCGCCTGACCGCGAACCCGAGGGAGGAGGTGGATGACCATGCGGATCGACGACTGGTGCGACTGCGACTGCTGCGGCACCGGCTGCTGCTGACCCGCTTCGGCGGGACCGGCCGGGCTTGACGTCACCCGGCCGGTCATCCGAGGTCAGTCCCGAGGCAGGAGCGCCGTCTTCCGATCCGGTCCTTGCAGACTTCGGCCGAATAGGCCATCAGCCCGCCTGCGCGTCCCGGAACAGCCGCTGGATCAGCGAAGTGCGCAGAAAGCCCGAGCCGCCGCCGGCTTTCAGCGCCACCTGGGCGACGTCGCGGGCGATGTCGTTCGCGACCTCGAACTGCAACCACTGCATTTCGGCGAGCGGCTGCCCGGTCGCGGGGTTGACACGGCTCCGGGAATGCGAGATCAGCGCTTCCTCCGCCGCGTCGGCTATCCCCAGTGACAGGAAGGCGAGCCCGGCTCCGATGTGGTTCGGGCGCCGTCCGGTCGAGGGCGGGCACCTGCGGTCTTCCCGCAGGACAGTCCCTTCGAAGGAGACGAGCAGGCTGCGGCTGGCTCGCAGTCCCATCGTGTCCCAGACGGTCGGCGAGCTCACGGCCGGAAACGAACCGCTTGGCGATCTGCTGAGGCATCAGGAACATGTTGCCGCTGCTCGGTTCCGACAGAGCGTTGGCGACCGCTTACCCGCGATGAGTTCCCCGGCGTAGAAGCGGCGTACTTCGGGAGCGGACAGCTGGGTCAGCCCGACGGCGGCGCCGATGTGCATCACCCAGATGCACGCCGTCGAGGAACAAGCCGCGCTGAGGATCTCCCCGTAAGCCCGGTAGCTGAGGCCCTCGCCGCCGAACTCCGCGGGCAGGGCCGAAACTCGGCCGGGGCGAACGGATGGGCGGGCTCGGTCATGACCGCATCATGCCGGAATCGCGAAGGCCTCCTCGCCACCCCGAGAATGGCGAAGGAGGCCTTTCACGGCCCGGCCGTCACACTCCGGTGCAGGCGGCCATCGCGAATTCGCCGGAAGCGGTCTTGGTCGAAATTACCGCGCCGTCGACGGTGATCTTGCAGGTGACCGGGTCCAGCTGACGATCTTCGCCTACGAAGCCGGACTTGTCGCTCCCTGACGGTCCAGCAACCCGGCGACGACGGTCGCCCAGAGGACCGCGGCGCCGCCGAAGCCCGGCACGAGCTGCCAAGCCGCCGTCCAGCCCGCGATCGCGAGCACGGCCGCCAGCACGGCGACCACGCACAACAAGGCGCTCAGCACCAGGAAACGCCGTGAGCCGAACAGTTTCGCGAACGGCAGGAAGTGTAAGCCGACCACGAAGAGCACCCACGCGGGCACGGCGTCGGGAAGTTCGAGGACTCCCGAGAGGACCCTCGCCCCGCCGAAGATCCCCACCAGCATGAGCAGCACGGCGATCCCGTACTGCTTGCCGAACGGGCTTTCCTCTCGGCCGCCGCCCGCGGGCAATCCGGCACCCCGGCGGGCGATCAGGACGAGCCAGCCTGCCAGTCCCAGCACCGCGACGACACCTACGACGACCAGCGGCGTCGATCCACTCGGGACAGAGGACGCGCCGAAGAACCACCACCCGGCACCGAATCCCACCCCGATCGCGGAACTGATCAGCAACGTGATCAGGTGCCCCTTGGTGAATTGTCCGTCCGTCATCGCACTCGGGTCTCCTCCTCCCCCGGCGAGACAGTACCCCGGCGTCAGGCGAGTCCGGAAAGGATGGTCGCCGCCTCTCGCGGGTGCATGAGGAAGCCGACGTGACTGCTTTCGAGCGAGCGGACGTCGGTCGGGTTGTCCGGGGTGAGCGCGTCCGCCTCCTTGATGAACCGGTCCTGCAAGGCGATCGGCATCGACAGGTCCTCGGTGAGCCGGATGTAAGTGCGCGGGATCCGGCCCCACGTGGCGGCGTCGGCGCGTTCGGTGCCGGCGTCGAGGCTCTCGTCCGGTTCGAGGGTGTTGAGGTAGGCGAAGAACTCCTGCTCGGTGCCGTCTTCGAGCATCGCGGTCTTCAACGCGGCCAGCAGCGTGGGATCGGCGGTCCGCCAGTTCATCCGCAACGCGCCGAGCGCGGCGGGGTCGGCGACGACGACCGCGCCGACGTCATTGAGTGCGCTGCTCGCGTTCTCGGGTCCCTGCATGTATTCGCCCAGGGTCAGGTCGACACAGCACCATGCGGAGATGTAGACGATCCGGTCGATCAGTTCCGGGATCACGTTGCCGACCCCGGTGAGTGTGGCCCCGCCGCGACTGTGCCCGACCAGGATGACCGGCCCGTGCTCGGCGACCTTGCGGACGACGTCCACCACGTGCTCGACAGTCTCGGCGTAGGTGGCACCAGCCAGCTTCGACGGTGCCGTGGCCAGCGCTTCGATGTCCTGGGGCGCTTGGTATGCCGCGTGGAAACCGGCGTCGAAGCCGTGTCCGGGAAGGTCGACGGCCAGCGTGCGGTGGCCGAGCAGGGCGAGCTCGCGTTGCAGCGGGCCCCAGGTGAACGAGTTGCTGTTGGAGCCGTGTACGAAGACGTAAGTGGGAGTCACGACTCCATCTTCACATTCCCGGCTTTGCCGGGTTACGTACGGCCACGACTGAGGTGCTCAGTCCGCGATCAGCACCTGCCCCGCCCCGTCGAACCGGTAACCCACCCCGCGCACCGTCGTGATCGGCGTCAGCACGGGTTCCAGTTTCCCGCGGATCTTCCGGACGTGGACGTCGACGGTCCGCCCGTTGCCACCGGCCAGGCCCCACACCTGCGCCATCAGCGTGGCGCGGTCGAAGACGCGGTCCGGATTCCGGCTCAGGAACAGCAGGAGATCGAACTCCAGCCTGGTGAACTCCAGTACCTCGCCGCGCAACAGCACTCGTCTCGAATCCGGCTCGATGCGCAGCGGCGGTGCGGAGCCGCTGAGGCGCCGCCGCCGTCCGGCGAGTTCGACGACCTGGGCGGAAGTCGCTTCGCCCGCTTGGAAGGTCCGCGCCGTGAGGGTCACGCCGACAGTGTCCTCAAAGGACTCAAGGAGGCGCGCGGCGATCGCGGCGGCGTGCTCGGAGTCGGTGTTCACCCGCAACGCCAGGGTCAGTTCGACGGTCGGTTCCCCGCTCAGCGCGAGCGACTGTGTCATCTCACACCACCCGGACCGGATGCCGGACGACGGCGTCGAAAAGGTAGCCCTGCGTATTGTGCGGAGTAACGTCCGGCTGGGTGACGCCGGTGATGTCCGTCGCCCGTGCCCGCAGGGTGTAAGCGCCGGAAACACTGGGGCGCCAAGGGATTTCCCAGCGTTGCCAGCCGCGATCCGCTGCCGCGCCCACGAACCTCGCCTGCCGCCAGCCGTCACCGGTGCTCACTTCGACCCGCCGGATCCGGCCGTTGCCCGACCACGAACGGCCACGCAACACGTGCCTGCCGCCGGCCGCGAACTCGGCGTTCCACGGCAGTTCGAAGGCGCTCTTGACCACCTGCCGGGTCACGACCGCGCCCTCCGCCGGGTAGCCCGGCCCGAGCAGCCGGTAGTACTGCGTGTTCCACGGCGAGACCAGCGGCGTCTCCGAAACCTCGATGCGCCCCAGCCATTTGATCGACGAGATCCCTACCCAGGACGGCACGACGAGCCGCACCGGATGACCATGATCCGGCGGCAGCGGGCGCCCGTTCATCTCATAGGCCAGCAAAACGTCCTGCAACGCCTTCACGACCGGCAGCGGACGACGCACCTTCCCCAGGTTGACACCGCCGGTGAAGTAGTCGGCGTCCAGCCCCTCCGGCAGGACGTCCACCGCGTGCCGCGTCAGCCCGGCCCTGGCCAGCACCGTCGAAAGCCGGACACCACGCCAGCGCGCGACGCCGATCGCGCCGAGTTTCCATGCCGTCCCGGCCACCGTCTGCCCTTGCTGGCTGGTGAAGAAACTCCGGCCGTTGCCCGCACACTCGATGGCGGAAGTGATCGTCTCCGACGGCAACCGGAGCAAGTCGGCGTAGGTGAATTCGACCGGCCTGTCCGCCGTCGGCGCACCACGCAGCCCGGTGCCGAAGAGTTTCAGACGCCAGGTGCCGGCGTCGATCGACGGGGTGGAAGTGTGGTTTCGCACGAAGAAACGGTCGATCGGCGTGAGATAGCCCTGACCGCTCAGCGCCTCCCACCGCGTTTCCGCGTTGGTGCCGTAGACCTCGAAGAGCTCCGGCGGCAAGGGCTTCACGATCGGCGTGGCCGCCGACGCCGTCCCTGGCGACAGCGTTCCGAACGCCGTCAGCGCGAGCGAGCCACCGGCCGCCAGCCGGAGCAGCCCGCGCCGCGAAAACCCGTCACCTCGAGCCTCACCCGCACGCCACTGCGTGAGTCGCGTTCGGTCGTAGGTGGTCTCGTCGGTCACGGCGCTTCCGGTCATGGCGGTCATTGTCGGCAGCGGCGGTCCGTTCGGACCAGCGTGTCCACAGTGCGGAACCGGTTGTGCCAAGGACGGCGGCCGTCCTCACAGGACCACGACGTACTTCACCCAGATGCAGAGCCCGCTGTCCCATTGCACGTCGACCTGGAACAGCACGCCGTCGGTCTGGACCGCGGTGTTCTGAACGGCCATCACGGCATTCCCGATGAATTCGGTGTCGCCCCCACCCGCCTCGGCGACCGAAAGCACGGCCCCGTGGCCGGGCCGGATACCGCCGAGGGGCAGCCAGAGATTCCTCAAGCCCTGAATACCGCAGTACAGCGCTCGCCCGCCGTGTGCGGTTCCGGGAGCGAGAGCGCTTCGGCCACCTTCGACCTTCTCCGCCTGCACGACCTGTTGCCGCGAAACACCGGACCCGGTCTCCTCCGGCGGCGAGGCTTGTGCCGCAGCGGTACCGAAGGCCCCCAAGCCCACCAGCGCGAGTACCGCGGACCATCTCAACGCTTTCCTCATCGTTTCTCCCCTTGAGTTCTGAATGGTTACTGGAGCCTCCACTTTGCGGCGTCCGGCGTACAGAATCGGTACTCGCCCGAGTACAGGAGAAGCTGCCCGAAAGGGCGATGGCATTGACACCGTGGATCCGGAATTGCTGGGATTGTCCCAGCGATCGGGGGCGGGTATGGAATTCCGGGTACTGGGGCCGCTGGAAGTGGTCGCCGAAGGGGTGCCCCGGTCAGTGGGGCCAGGACGACAGCGTGCGGTACTCACGGCGTTGTTGTTGCATTCCAATCAGGTGGTGCCGACCACCGAATTGATCGACATGGTGTGGGGCGAGCCGTCGCCCCGATCCGCCGCGGTCAATCTGCGCACCCACGTCGCCGGGTTGCGCCGGGTGCTCGCACCGGAAGGCGAGCGACGGTTGACGGCCCGCAACGGTGGCTACCGGATCTCGGTACGGCCGGAAGAGGTGGACCTGGCCGTCTTCGAGGACCTTGTAGCGCGAGGCCGCGCCGACCAGCGGGCCGGCGAGCACACGGCCGCCATGCGGAGGTACGGGACCGCGCTGCGCCTGTGGCGCGGACACCCCTTCGACGACGTCGAGTTGCACGGAGCCGCGGCAGCCGAAGTGGCCCGTCTGAACGAGATCCGGCTCACCCTGACCGAGGACCACCTCCGCGCGCGGCTGATCACCGGGGACGGCGCCGTGATCGGGGAACTGCGTGGCCTGGTGGTGGTACATCCACTACGGGAACCGCTGTGGACGCTGCTCATGCTCGCGCTCTACAGCGCCGGACGCCAGGCCGACGCACTCGCCGCCTACGACCAGGCCAGAGAGCGCCTCGCCGACGAACTCGGCATCGACCCCGGCCCCGCGCTGAGAAGCCTGCGCCAGCAGATCCTCACCGGCGACCCGGCCCTGCTCGACACGAATGTCCAGATTCGCGCCGAGGTCGCCACGAACGGTTCGCGGCCCCCGGCCGTCGCACCTCGTCGTCCGCTGTCCTCACTTGTCGGCAGAGAAACGGAGCTACGGACGTTGGCGCGGCTGCTGGACGAGCGGAGACTGGTGACCGTGGTCGGCCCCGCGGGGGTCGGCAAGACCCGGCTGGCCGTCGAGCACCTGGCCGGACGGGAAGCATGGCTGGCCAGGCTCGCCGACGTCGGTCAGCCGACGGTGTTGTCGCAGGCGGTCGCCGACGCCGTCGGGCTGGTCAAGATCGCGGGAGATCCGCGGCGGGCACTGGTCCGGGCGCTGGTGGCCCAGTCCGGCCTCCTGATCCTCGACAACTGCGAGCATCTCATCCCGGCTGCCGCCGAGCTCGTCGCGGAACTACTCGCCGGATGCCCTCGGCTGCGCATCCTCACCACCAGCCGGGAACCGCTGGACATCGACGGCGAGGCGACGCTGCCGTTGGATCCGCTGCACACCGAAACGGCCGTGATACTGCTCGTCGACCGTATTCGCGCGATCCGCCCCGGCTGGGAGCCCTCCCCTGACGAACTCCGTCACGCGACGCGCGTGTGCGAGGCACTGGACGGTCTCCCCCTCGCGATCGAGCTCGCCGCGGCCCGCGCGAAGATCCTTGGTCTCGACGAGATCGCCGAAGCGCTGACAGATCGTTTCGCCGTACTCGGGCCGGTGCCTCGTGGGTCGCTGACACCGCACGCGACACTGCGCGAAGCCATCGCCTGGAGTATCGAGCCGCTCTCCGCCGCCGACCGAACGCTCCTGCTGCGTCTGTGGCCTTTCGAAGGTGGTTTCCCCATGGCCGCGGCCGAAGCCATCGGCAGCCGCGACAACGCGTCGGCGTTCCTGTCACTGTCTTCGCTGATCTCCCGCTCAGTGGTGACAGCCGACACGACGACCACACCATCGCGCTATCGAATGCTGGAAACGATTCGCGCGTATTGCGAGTCGGTGGATCCGGCGCCCGTGGCCACCCGGGACGGGCACGCCGCGTGGGTACGCGGGTTCGTGGCGGATTGCGCCGGGATGTTCAGCGGCAAGCACTCGGGCCTGGCGGTGGCCCTGCTGAACCGCGAGTGGCCGAACCTGCGCGCCGGTATCGGCCACGACCTTTCCCGCCGGCCTGCCGCGGCCTTGCGCACGGTCGGGCTGCTCGACTGGTTCTGGACCAGGAGCGGCCACATCGCCGAGGGAAGGAAGCTGGTCGGCGCGGCCCTGCGGACCGCGACCGACGCGGCAACGGCGGATCGAGCGCGTGCACTCGCCGCGGCCGCCAATCTCGCCTATTACGCCGGCGAAATCTCCGAAGGGCGCCGCCTCGGCGACGAGGCGTTCGCCATCACCGGCGGGCAAGTCGACGAAGAGCATCGGATCCTGCACGGCTCCGCGCTCTTCTACCAAGCGGTGGCCAGGCTGCACACCGGCGAACTCGACGAAGCACGAGCCGCCGCGGGGAAGGCGATCGCCATCGGCCGGCCGGCGCGGTTGGACTGGCTGGTTCTGGGCGCGCGCATGGTTCTCGGCGCCGTTCTCGTCGAACGGGGACACTTTCGCTCCGGAGAGGAGACACTGGCTGAGATCGCCCGGTCGGCCGAGCGGGCGGACATCGGCTGGCTCGCGGGGTGGGCGGAGTTCGCTCTCGGCAAGTCCCTGCTCCGGCACGCGGGAACCCCCGCCCAGCTCGGTGACGCCGCCGACGCCGTGCGACGCGCCCTCACCTGGTTTCAAGCCGAAGGCGACGTCTGTCATGTCCTCTTCACGATGAATGTCGCCGTCGAGGTACTACTGCGCTTTGGCAAGCCTGTCGAAGCGGCCACCTTGGAGGCCGCGATCCTCCACAGCGCCGACCAGTTGGGATTGGGCCGAACGAGCGTCTCCCAGGCCGGTGAGGGCCCCTATGAGACCGAATTGGCCGAAACACTCACCCCGGCCCAACGCCTCGCCGCGGAAGCCGAGGGTGTCCGCCTGAGCTGGACGGAGATGATCGAACTCGCCAGCGTGGAGCGGATCTGACGATCTTGGTGAGGATGCGGTAAGTGCCCCGGACGGGGATCGAACCCGCACTGGGTCGATTTTAAGTCGACTGCCTCTGCCAGTTGGGCTACCGGGGCACCGACAGCCTAGGCGATGTCCTTCAGTTCGCCGCTTCAGTACGCCGATATTCGAGCCAACGGAGACCGAGCTCGTTCCAAACTGCCTGGTACTCCTCGAACTTCGCGTTGATGAGCTGGGGATCGACCTGCTCGGGCGGGGTCGAAGCGAGGTAGAAGCTGAGTTCGTCGCGCAGCCGATAGAGCCGAAACTGGACCTCTTCCATCAAGACCCACAGGGATCGCCAGGCGAAGAAGGGCTCAAGCGCACCGATCACGGTCGTCGTGGCCACGAGAGCGAACGCCACGCCTGTCCAGCCGTTGAGGTTCTGCAGTCCGAGAATGATCGTGGACACCGCGGACAGCGTGAGCAGCAGGAGCCTGATCGACACGGCACGCCAGCGGAAACGTCGCTTCCGCGAACGTGCGTGCGCGTTGTCGCGCTCGATCCTCTCCAGGACATGTTTCGCTAGGTCAGCCGGAGCCAGACCGGTGGCGAGCGGAACGGCGGGTACTGACTTCCGGAATGCCTGCACCGACACACCCTAAACGCCGTGAAGGCCTCCTTCCTTACTTTGACAGTAGGAAAGGAGGCCTTCACGGACCTCCGGACTCAGGACTTCGACAGCCGGTCGAATTCCTCGCGCGGGTTGTTGATCTGGCCGAGCGAGATGACCTCGCGCCGGAACAGGCCACCGAGCATCCAGTCGAACAGGATGCGGATCTTGCGGTTCCACGTCGGCATCGCCTTGAGGTGGTACGCGCGGTGGAAGAGCCAGGCCGGGAAGCCCTTGATCTTCAGGTTCAGCGCGTCGGCGACACCCTTGTGCAGGCCGAGGCTGGCCACCGCACCCAGGTTCTTGTGGTAGTAGTCCTTCGGCTTGCCGCCGCGGATCACCTTGATGATGTTCTTCGCCAGCAGACGCGCCTGGCGAACGGCGTGCTGCGCGTTCGGCGGGCAGGTCGCGGTCGGGTCCTGCTCGGTACGCGAGAGGTCCGGCACGGCGGCGTTGTCACCGGCGGTCCAGACGTCGGGGTGTCCGACGACCTGCATCGCGGCGGTGGCTTCGACGCGGCCGCGCTTGTCCAGCGGCAGATCCGAGCTGGCGAGCACCGGGTTCGCCTTCACGCCGGCGGTCCAGATGATCGTGTCGGTGTCGAACTCGGTGCCATCCGAAAGCACGACGTGGCCGTTCTCGAACGACTTCGCGGCTGTCGACAAATAGACTTCGATGCCGCGCTTCTCGAGCTGCTCGACGGTGTACACACCGAGCGTCTCCCGCACCTCGGGGAGGATCCGCCCCGCCGCCTCGACGAGCACCCAGCGGATGTCCTCGACCTTGAGGTTCGGGTAGTAGTTCTCGACCGCGAAGCGGGTCATGTCCTCGAGTTCGGCGAGCGCCTCGATACCGGCGAACCCACCGCCGACGACGGTGAACGTCAGCAGACGCTTGCGCTGCTCGGGATCGAGCGTGCTGGCGGCCTCGTCCAGCTTCGTCATGACGTGGTTGCGCAGGTAGATCGCCTCACCGATGGTCTTGAAGGCGATACCTTCTTCGACCAGGCCCGGGATCGGCAAGATGCGCGCGACAGCGCCGAGCGCGACCACGAGAACGTCGTAGTTCAGCTGCTCGACGTGACCGTCGGCGGCCTCGACCGTGACGGCTTTGCGGTCGTGCTCGATCTTCGTCACCCGTGCGGTGAGCACGTGGCAGCGCTTGAGCACGCGCCGCAGCGGCACGACCACGTGCCGCGGTTCGATCGCACCGGCCGCCGCCTCGGGCAGGAAGGGGGCATAGGTCATGTGCGGCTGCGGATCAACGACCGTCACGGACGCTTCGTTGGCCCGGAGCATCTTCTGGAGCCCGTACGCCGTGTAGAGCCCGACGTATCCACCACCAAGGACGAGGATCCGTGTCGGTTCCGACTTAACACCAGCCATATCCCTATAGTCGCACCCATCTGCTGAGATCGCTCGGAGACCCCATCCGGCTGTGACCAGCGTCGCCACGCCTTCCGCACCGATTCAGTTCAGGCCGGCCACCGAGGTCGCGGAGGCCAGCACATCGCACACCATGTCAAGCGTCAGGCGGCCGGTCTGGACATTGCGCTGCGACACGTGGTAACAGCCGAAAAGGCGCAGGTCGCCGAGTCCCACCTCGACTCCGTGGCCGAACTTCGGGCGCGGCGTCGGCACCGTCCAGCCCGCTTCAGTGAGCACCGGCAGCAGGGCCTGCCAGCCAAACGCGCCGAGCACCACGACGGCCTTCAGCGTCGGCTTCAGCAACGTCAGCTCTTCGGCGAGCCAGGATCGGCAGGTGTCCCGTTCCTCAGGTGTGGGCTTGTTGGCGGGTGGCGCGCATCTCACCGGGGAGACCATCCGGGTCCCGCGCAGTTCGAGACCGTCACCGATATGGGTAGACGTCGGTTGCGAGGCAAGGCCGACCCTGTGAAGGGCCTTGAAGAGGACGTCACCGGAGGGATCGCCGGTGAACATGCGGCCGGTCCGGTTCGCACCATGCGCCGAGGGGGCGAGGCCGACGATCGCCAGCGACGCGTCCGGCGGGCCGAATCCGGGCACCGGCCGGGCCCAGTAGGTGTCGCCGGCGAAGGCCGCGCGTTTGACCACGGCGATCTCCTCGCGCCACGCGACCAGTCGTGGGCAGGCACGGCAGCCGACGACCTCGGCGTCGAGTTCGGCGATGGAGCGGAACCTCATGACGCTTCTTTCAACGCGTCGCGGCAGAGGCGGTCGGCTTGCCTGGTCGTCTCCGGCTGGCGGAACGCGGGCGACAACCGGAGCACCTGGCGGCACGCGTTGTCCAGCGAGATCTTGTGGCCGACGGAGACGTAAACGGGTTTCACGCCGTCCTGGGTGCGCAGGACCATGCCGACGACCTCGCCGTCGTCCACCAGGGGTTCTTTGGCGCCGCGTTCCCGCCCCGGCTCGCCGTGCTCTCCGATGAAGCGGGTCTTGCCGACTCCGATGGTGGGCAATCCGGTCACGACGCCGACGTGGCATGCCAGCCCGAACCGGCGCGGGTGAGCCAGCCCGTGCCCGTCGCAGACCAGGAGGTCCGGGGTGTGGTCGAGCGCGCGAAGGGCGTCGAGCAGCGGAGGCAGCTCACGGAAGGCGAAAAGACCCGGCTCGTACGGGAAGGAGACCTCGGAGACGACGGTCCGCTTTTCGACGACGCGAAAATCGGCGGTTTCGAGAGTGACCGCGGCTGCGGCGATGAGGCCACTGCCCTCGTCGTAGGCGACGTCCAGCCCGGTGACCGTCAGGATCTGTTGTGGACAACGATCCTCGCGATCGACCAGGCCGCGCAGGGCCTCCTGGATTTCGATCGCTTCGGCGATCGTGTTCGGGCGATCATGCGCCGTGACGATGTCCACCCGTACAGACTGCCAGTAGGTTGGGATCATGCCGGACACCAATCCCGAGGAAAAGGCCACCGACGAGAAGGACACCCCGTCGGTGGAAACCAAGGTCGAGCCGATCGACGACCTGGTCACCACGAAGCACACGCTGACGCTCAAGCGCAAGAAGCTCGCGTACACCGCCCAAACCGGGCGGATCGTGCTGCGGAAGGAGGTCATCACCGACGGCAAGTCCGAGGGCCACAAGCCCAAGGCGGAGGTGTTCCTGACCTCCTACACGCTCGACGACGCGGAGCCCGGCTCGCGCCCGGTCACGTTCGCGTTCAACGGCGGTCCCGGCTCGGCGAGCATCTGGCTGCACATGGGCCTGCTCGGACCGCGCCGCGTGCTGTCGGGTGATGTCGACGACCCGGTCGCGCCGCCCTACGGGCTGACCGACAACCAGGAAACCCTGCTGGCGCACAGCGACCTGGTGTTCATCGACCCGGTGTCGACCGGCTACTCGCGCGCCGTCGACGGTGAGAAGGCCACGGAGTACCACGGGTACACGGCCGACATCGAGTCCATCGGTGAGGTCATCCGGCTGTGGGTCTCGCGCAAACAGCGCTGGCTGTCGCCGAAGTTCCTGGCGGGCGAGTCTTACGGCACGCTCCGCGCGGCCGGGCTGGCGGCGCATCTGCAAGAGCGCCACGGGATGTACCTGAACGGGCTGCTGCTGATCTCGTCGGTGCTGGACCTCGGCACACTGCGGTTCACTGAGGGCAACGACCTGCCGTACACGCTCTTCGTTCCGACGTACGCGGCGATCGCGCACTACCACGGCCTCCACGGCGACCGCCCGCTCGACGACGTCCTCGCGGACGCCGAGGACTTCGCCGCCAAGGAACTCCCCTGGGCCCTCGCACGCGGCGCCCGTCTGTCCACACAGGACCGTGCCGAAGCCGTGGCGACGCTCGCTTCTCTGACCGGATTGAGCGAGTCCTATGTGGACAGGGTGAACCTGCGGATCGAGCACGTCCGGTACTTCACCGAACTGCTGCGGGACAAGGGTCTCGTCGTCGGCCGGATGGACGGCCGGTTCACCACCTGGGAACCCGACGGCGGCCGCGAGCACATGAGCGACGACCCGTCGATCTCGCGGATCATCGGCGCCTACGCCGCCGGGCTCAACCACTACGTGCGCGCGGAACTCGGTTACGAGAACGACCTGCCGTACGAAGTCCTTTCGACGGACGTGTTCAAGGCCTGGTCCTACTCGGACTTCGAGGGGCGCTCGGTGTCCTCTGTGGACTCCCTTGCCTCGGCCATGCGCTCCAATCCGCACCTGCGGGTGCACGTCGCTTTCGGTCACTACGACGGCGCGACACCTTATTTCGCTTCGGAGCACGTTCTGGCGCGGTTGCAGATTCCCGAGGAACTGCGGGAGAACATCGACACGGCCTACTACCCGGCCGGGCACATGATGTACGTGAACGAGGCGTCTCGGGTGCAGCAGTCGAAGGATCTGGCTAAGTTCGTGAAGGCCGCTTCGGGGGCGTAGCTCGCTTCGGGTCACCTCAAGCCAGTGTTATGAACGGACCTTTCATAACAGTTTTTGTTATGAAAGGTCCGTTCATAACAGCCATCGCAGGGTTTTTGTCGGACCTGCGCGCGACTCTGCCCAGATGCATATCGCAAGCTCATCCTTCACAGAAGCCTACCTACTACAACACAGCCGACACGGCGTGATCCGGGTGGCAGCCCTCGAGCGATTGGGCATCACTCCGATGACGTCGTACCGAAGATGTCTGCCTGGCGGCAGATGGACACATCTACTACCAGGCATCGTCTTGCTGTCCAAAGATCGACCATCGGCGCGACAACGTATCGAGGCCGCGCTCATGCACGCGAACGGCTTCGGCGTACTCACAGGTTTCGAAGCAGCGCGACGCTACGGCCTCCAGAACGTGCCGCCGGATCGATCGGTTCACCTCCTGATACCAGAGAAGCATCGTGTCAACAGCGCGAAGTTCGCGCTGGTCGAGCGAACCATCCACATGCCGACTACACGTGTCATCGACGGTATTCCTGTTGCGGCAACGGCCCGCGCAGTCCTCGACGGTGTACGCCGCATCAGGGAACTTGATCCTGTTCGCGCGCTACTGATCGAGGCCGTCGAGTCCGGGCACTGCACGACACCCGAGCTGATGGGCGAACTCGACTCGGGCAGCAAACGAGGGACAGCGCTGCCTCGGGCGGTCCTGAAAGAGATCAGCTCCAACATCAAGTCCGTACCCGAGGCGATCGCCACGTCGGTCTGGAAGCGGGCCGGACTCCCTCCCGCCGAACACAACGTCAAGATCTACGATCTGCGAGGAAACTACATCGCCATGCCGGACGAGTGGTGCGACGAGGTAGGACTGGCCTGGGAGGTCGACTCCTTCGATTTCCATTTCAAGAAGGCTGATTTCGCGAAAACCCTGGACAGGAACAATCGCTACGCCGCAGCCGGAATCGTCGTTGTGCAGACGCTCCCTTCGCGTCTGCGAGCTGAGCCTGAAGCGGTCGTCGCGGAGCTCCGCTCAGCCTTCCGCGCGGCATCCTGCCGACCGCGACCGAACGTGGTGGTCGTCCGCCAAAACCGCGCCGCTTGAGCACTCCCGGCTGTTATGAACGGACCTTTCATAACAAAATCTGTTATGAAAGGTCCGTTCATAACACGTCCGGCCACCCCCGAGGGATCAGCCTCGTAGGTATTGGGAGCCTCGGGTGACGGCCGACCAGGCGTCAACCGCACCGTGGCCGTAGAAGCCGTTGAACGAAGCGTCACCTGTGCAGGTGGCGGTGAACGAAGCGTCCCGGCCTTCCTTCAGGTAGTCGACGGTCCGCGGCACCGGGCAGGCGATGTCCGAAGCCGTGCCCTCGAGCACCCGCTGTACCGCGTCCGGGTTCATCCCGAAGTCGCGCGAACCCTTGCCGTACTGCGAAACGATGAGCGCGGCGACACCGGCCGCGTGCGGCGATGCCATCGACGTCCCCTGTAGCCACTGGTAGTAGCCGACGCGGCCGTCGGCGGCGGTCGCCTTTTGGATACCGGCGGTGACACCGTCGGGGGTGATGTTCCCGGCCGCGTCGATGTTGCCTTCCGCGACGCCGACGTTGCGCGGGTACGTCGAGAGGATCTGGTTCTCGACGGTGCGGTGCCACGGGGTGCCGAAGTAGTCACGGAAGTAACCACCGGGTGCGGAGACCGAGATCTGCTCGACGCCGTAGTTCGAGTAATCCGCCTTCGCCTGCGAAGGCCCGAAGGAAGAGACGCCGATCGTGTGCGGGCCTTCGATGGGCAGCGAGAGGCAGCTCGCGTTGTCGATCTGCCGCGGGTGCGTGCTGTTCGACGGGTAGCCGGGGCTCGACGCGTCCGGCTGCGGGGTCGCGAGGTCGCTGTGCTGGTTGCCCAGCGAAACCACCTGGGTGACGCCCTTGCGGTGCGCGTAGTTCAGCGCGCGGGTCGTCGCCTCGATGATGGTGCGCTGCTCAGCCTGCTCCGCGGCCGAGTCGGCCGGGTTGGACGCGCAGTTGTAGAGCCAAGGGTCCGTGTAGAAGCTCATGTTGACGACGTCCACACCGGCGTCGCCGGCGTAGGTGATCGCGTCCACAGTGGACTGCAGGAAGAAGAAGCCCGAGTCCTGTCCGGCGCGGATGTTCACCAGCGTCACGTTCGGCGCGACGCCCGAGACACCGAAGCCGTTCGCGGCGGCGCCGATGGTGCCGGCGACGTGCGTGCCGTGCCCGTTGTCGTCGTGGTCGGCCGGGTCCTTGCAGCCGCGGTATTCACACGGCCCGTCGACGACGGCGCCGTTCACGTCCGAGACGATGTCCTTCGTGAAGTTCCGCGACGCGGCGAGGTCGAAGTTCGGCGCGATGTCGGGGTGGCTCGCGTCGACACCGGTGTCGATGATGCCGACCTTCACCCGTTTGTCGCCCGGCTGCTTGGTGCGCGACAGGTCGGAACGGACGGACTGGAGACCCCAGAGCTGATCGTCGAGCGGGTCCATGCCGACGGTCTTCGCCTTGGTCGGCTTCTTGGCCGACGCGGCGCCGCGGCTCTCCTTCTCGACGACGTTCGGCTTGGGCTTCGCCTTGCCGTTCTTCGGCGCGGTGCCGATCGGCTTCGCTTTGGCCGCACCGAAAACCGAGCGGTCCGCGGAGACCCGTTCGGCGAAACCGTTGGCAGGCGCGGTCGCGGTGATCAAGCCGACGGCGGCGTTACTCGTCACGACGGTGCCCCCGGCGGCGCGGATCGCCCGCTCCGCCGAAGCGACACCTTGCCCTTCACGGGCCAGAACGGAGAATTCGGTCGCCGCACCGGAAAGCTGTGGCTGCGCGGACGCCACCGGAGCCGTGACGATCGCACCGAACAACGGTACCGCGAGCGCGACGACAAGAGATCTGGATCTTTTCATTTCCTGCCTCCTGAAAAAACGATTCGTGAAAACTACGCCGTCAGGGAACGACGGTTTTTTCCTCCGCGAAATGGCAGGCGGACAAATGCCCACCGGTCCGCGTGATCAATTCGGGTTCCTGATCCGCGCAAAGGTCCTGCGCCTTCCAGCATCGCGTGCGGAATCGACATCCCGACGGCGGATCCAGCGGACTCGGCACGTCCCCTTCCAAGCGAATCACCTGTCGTTGCCCGCGCAGAGCCGGGTCCGCGACGGGAACCGCGGACAGCAGGGCCTGGGTGTAGGGATGCGACGGATGTTCGTAGATCTCCTCTTCCGTCCCCATTTCCACGATCTTGCCGAGATACATCACCGCGACCCGCGTGGAAAGGTGACGGACAACGGACAGGTCGTGTGCGATGAACACATAGGAAAGGCCGAATTCCTTCTGCAGTTCACCGAGCAGGTTCATCACCTGCGCCTGGATCGAAACGTCCAGCGCGGAGACCGGCTCGTCGCAGATGATGACCTTCGGCCGCAGCGCCAGCGCCCGCGCGATCCCGATGCGCTGGCGCTGTCCGCCGGAGAACTGGTGCGGATAGCGGTTGATGTGCTCGGGGTTCAGCCCGACGACGTCGAGCAACTCCCGCACTTTCGCCGCCCGAGATCCCTTCGGTGCCACCTCGGTGTGGATCTCGAAGGGCTCACCGATGATGTCGCCGACCGTCATCCTCGGGTTCAGCGAGGTGTACGGATCCTGAAGCACGATCTGGATCTCGCGCCGCAACTTCCTGAGTTCGGCTCCCCGCAACGCGAAGATGTCGCGACCTTCGAAGGTCGCGAGGCCACCCGTCGGTTCCTCCAGCCGCATCAGCACCTGGGCCAAAGTGGACTTACCGCAGCCGGATTCCCCCACCACGCCAAGGGTTTCCCCTGGCATGAGATCGAAGGAGACCCCGTCGACCGCCTTCACGTGGCCGATCGTGCGTTTGAGGAGCACCCCGGCTCGCACCGGGAAGTACTTCACCAGGTTCTCGACCCGCAGAATGGGTTCAGGCACGACCGCTCACCACCTCGTCGGCGAAGTGGCACGCGCTGACCCGGCCGAAACCGAGGCTGTGCAGGGCGGGCCGCTCGGACTCGCACCGGCTCTCCGCCCGCGGGCAGCGCGGATGGAACGGGCAGCCTGGCGGGACGTTCAGCAGGCTCGGCGGCAGTCCTTTGATGGTCTCCAGCGTCTGTCCTTTGAGGTCGAGCCGCGGCAGCGAGGCCATCAGCGCCTCGGTATAGGGATGCCCCGGCGAACGGAACAACTCGGCGACGTCGGCCTGTTCGACGATCCGGCCCGCGTACATCACCGCGATCCGGTCGGCGACCTCGGCGACCACCGCCAGGTCGTGCGTGATCAGGATCAGCCCCATCCGCCGTTCGGCCTGGATCTCCGCCAGCAGGTCCATGATCTGGGCCTGCACGGTGACGTCCAGCGCGGTCGTCGGCTCGTCCGCGATCAGCAGATCGGGGTCGAGCGCGAGCGACATCGCGATCATCGCGCGCTGCCGCATCCCGCCGGAGAACTGGTGCGGGTACTCGCGGATCCGCCGGGCGGCGGCCGGGATGCGGACGGTGTCGAGGAGTTCGATCGCCCGCTTGCGCGCGTCCTTTTTGGACATTCCGAGCCGGACCCGCAGTTGTTCCTCGATCTGGAACCCCACGGTGAAGACCGGGTTCAGCGCGGAAAGCGCGTCTTGGAAGATCATCGCGATCTCCCCGCCCCGGACCTCACGCCGCCGCTCTTCGGTGGCGGTGAGCAGATCCTCGCCGCGGTACCGGACGGCCCCGCCGGTGACGACGGCGGGCGGGCTGTCGAGGATCCCCATCACCGTCTGCGCGGTCACGCTCTTGCCGGAGCCGGATTCTCCCAGCACGGCAAGGGTTTCCCCGGCGTGCACGGTGTAGTCGACGCCGTTGAGCACGGTCGCGACACCGTCGGACGTGCGAAATTCGACGTGGAGGTCTTCCACCTCTAGCAGCAATTCGTCGGACACAGCCGATCACCGGGCCTTCGGGTCGAGCGCGTCGCGGATCCCGTCACCGAGCATGACGAACGCGAGCACGGTGACGGTGACGAACCCGGCGGGGAACAACAGCATGTGCGGATTCACCCGGAAGTAGTCCCGTGCGTCGCTGATCATCACGCCCCACGAAACGACCGGCGGCCGCACGCCGACACCGAGATAGGCCAGCGTCGCCTCCGCGCCGATGAACGCGCCGAGCGCGATGGTCCCGTAGACCAGCACCGGCGCGACCGTATTGGGCAGCAGGTGCCGGAACACGATACGCGGCGTACTCGCACCGAGCCCGCGCGCGGCCTTGACGTAGTCGAGTTGCTTGGCCACCAGCGTCGCCGACCGCATGATGCGCATCGCCACCGGCCAGCTCAGCGCCGCGATCGAGAACACCACCTGCACGATGATGGTGACCGCGCCCGGATTCGTACCGGGAGCGTTGAACGTCGTGAGGATGACGATCGCGCCGAGCACGAACGGAAGCGCCGCGAAGATGTCGCCGATCCGCGAGAACAGGCTGTCGACGAGACGGCCGTAGTACCCGGCGACGATCCCGACGATCGAACCGATCAGGATCGTCAGCACCGTCGCGAAGACGCCGACCAGCAACGACGCCCGCGCACCGTGGATAGTCCGCGCGTAGACGTCGTAGCCCTGGTTGTCGTAGCCGAACCAGGCGTCCGCGGACGGTCCTTCGTTGGCGTGGGTCAGATCGCTGAACCCGGCCGGACGGGAACTGAACAGATCGGGGGCGATCGCGATGAGCACGACGAGCGTGATGATCGCGGCGGAGATGATGAAGGACGGCCTGCGGCGCAGCATCCGCCAGGCGTCGCCGCCGAGACTGCGTGGCTTGTGCGCCAGCGCGGAATCATCGGCGACACCGGCGGCCGCGATGTCCACAGAGGACACGCCGCCGGCCACGTTCGGGTCAGTCATAACGGATCCTCGGGTCGAGAACGGCGTAGAGCAGGTCGACGATGAGACTCACCAGCAGGTAGACGATCACCAGCAGGACGACGACGCCGGTGACGGTGGCGCCCTCCCGGTTCTGGATACCGCGGAAGATGAGCCCGCCGATGCCGTTGATGTTGAACACGCCTTCGGTGACGATGGCCCCGCCCATGAGCGCGCCGATGTCGGTGCCGATGAAGGTCAGCACCGGGATCACCGAGTTCCGGAGCAGGTGAACGCCGACGACCCGGCTGCGTGGCTGCCCCTTCGCGACGGCTGTGCGGACGTAGTCGGCGTGCCGGTTCTCCGCGATGCTCGCTCTGGTCAGCCGGGCGATGTAGGCCATGGACAGGCTGCCCAGCGCGATTCCTGGCACGATCAGTTCGCCGATCGTGGCGTCCTCGGACACGCTCGCGTCGATGATGCCCAGTTCCGAACCCAGGATGATCTGCAGCACGATCGCGGTGACGAACACCGGGATCGAGATCAGGAACGTGGTGGACATCAGCACGAGGTTGTCGAGGTAACCCTTGCCGCGCAGGCCGGTCAGGATACCGGCGGACAGCCCGATGATCGCCTCGATGGCCACCGCGATGAGCGCGAGCCGGACGGTCACCGGATAGGCGTTCCCGATCAGCTCGCCGACCGAGACACCGTTGAAGGTCTCACCCCAGTCGCCGGTGAACAGGTTCCCGAGGTATTTGAAGTACTGGACGAAGATCGAATCGTCGAGGTTGAACTTCGCGGTCATCATCTCGATGTAGGCGGGCGGGCAGGCGACCTGACCGCATTTGCCGGCGAACGGGTCACCGGGCACCGCCCACACGAGGGCGTAGATGAGGAAAGTGGTGCCGAAGAAGACCGGGATGAGCTGAAGCAGTCGTCGGAGGATGTACTGGGACATGGGCGTGCCGTCCTGGGGATCGCGTGGTGGGAGCCGGGGTTCCGGCGGGCCGGGAGCGGTGATCCGCCGCTCCCGGCCCGCACGACCACGCGGTTACTTCGCGGCGACCTCGATGGACGAGTAGTCCGCGAGACGGCCGAAGTCGAGCTTGGCGACCTTGAGCCGGTTCGACTTGCCGCCGACGCCCTTCTCCTCCCACACGGGGATCTGCGGCAGATCCTTCGCGATCAGGTCCTCCGCCTGCTGGTACAGCTTGATCGCGGCCGCCTTGTCGGCGGTCTGGTCCGCCTGCTTCAGCAGCGCGTCGACGGCCGGGTTGTTGTACGTCGAGTCGTTCGACGAACCGGTGCTCTTGTAGCGCGGGTTCAGGTAGTTCTCGATCGACGGGTAGTCGGCCGACCAGTCGGAACGGCCCATGCCGGTCAGCTGCCTGCCGTTGACGATGCTGCGCCACTGGCCGAAGTCGGTCGCCGGGACGAAGTCGCATTCGACGCCGAGCGCGTTCTTGATGCTGTTGCACGCCGCGACCAGCGGTTCTTTACGGCCGCCGTCCGCGTTCGAGGCGATGGTCAGCTTGCCGGTGTAGCCGGACTTCGCCCAGAACTCCTTGGCCTTCACCGGGTCGAACTTGCAGAACTCGCAGACACCGGGCCGGTAGCCCTCGATACCGCGTGAGACATAGCCGTCTGCGGGCGAGTAGGTGTCGTTCATGACGGTCTTGACGATCTGCTCGCGGTCGATGGCGAGTGAGATCGCCTTGCGCAGGTCCAGGTTGTTGTAGCCCGGGACGTAGTACGGGATCGCGAGCGCGCTGATGCCGAGCAGGTTTCCTTCGACCAGACGCTCACCGAGGTCGGTCTTGTACTTCCCACCGGCCTTCGCCGCCGGCGGGAGCGCCTCCATGAAGTCGAGGCGGTTGCTCAGCAGGTCCTGGTACGCGGTTTCCTGGCTGGTGTAGATGCGGACTTCCAGGTCCTTGAACTTGACCTTGTCCTCGCCCTGGTACTCGTCGTACCGCGTGAGCTTCATGTTTTGGTTCGGCGTGCGCGAAACGAACTTCAGCGGTCCGTTTCCGATCGGGGCCTTGGCGAACGCCTCCGGATCGGCGAAGAACTTGTCCGGCAGTGGCGCGAAGGCGAGGTAACCGATCTTGGTGGCGAACACGGAGAACGGGCCCTTGAGGGTGACCTGGAACTCGTAGTCGTTCACGACCTTGAGCCCGGACATCTCCTTGACCGCGGGCTCCTTGGCGCTGATCTCGTCGTAGCCCTGGATCTGCTCGAAGAAGGACGCGTTCTGCATGCCGTACTTGCCGTTCGCGCTGTAGTTCCACGCGTCGACGAAGTTCTTGGCCTTGACCTCGGTCCCGTCGTGGAACTTCCAGCCCTTTTTGATCTTGATGTCGAAGACCTTCGAATCGGTCGTGGTGATCGATTCGGCCATCAGGTTGTACGGCTCGGCGGTGTCGGATTTGTAGCCGACCAGCGCCGAGAAGACCGGCTTGAGGGCTTTGGACCCACCGAGTTCGTTGGTGTTGGCGGGAATCAGCGAGTTCTCCGGCTCGGTGCCGTAGACCGAGACCGCCGCGTTGGCGTCGGCGGCACCGGATCCCTTGTCCTGACTGGACCCACCACCTCCACAGGCCGTCAGCAGCAGGGCCGCCGTGGCCACCACCGCCGTCGCTCCCCAGAACCCGCGTGAAGCCCGCATGTCCCCTCCAACTCTCGTCGTCGGATAGTCCGGCGGGCGCTGGTCGCGCCCTACCGCCCAGAAGGTGAGACGACGCTATGGGACAGGTGAACCCGATCACAGTGCGTTGGTGTTGCAAATGTGTGACGGTGTGCCGGACCACCCGGTTAGAGCACAACGTTGGTAGGAACCGGGTTCCGCCGAATGGCCCAATCCGGACTGGAGGTTACCACTTGATCACCTAAAGAAATGGCTTCATGTAAGAGAAAACCCGGCGTTCAGGCCAGCGACAGCGCGATCCCGTCGAGGATGTCGTGCTCGGAGATCACCAATTCGCCGGGACCACTGCGCGTGGCGAACTGCTCGGCCAGTACCTGCACGATCACCGAGCCGCCGCCGATGACGTCGACCCGGCCGGGGTGGATCACCGGGTTCGCGGCGCGGGTCGCGTGATCGGCGGTCAGCAACGACTGCGCGACGCGATCGATGTCGGCGCGGGAGAGCTTCGAAAGGTGGGTGCGCTCGGAGTCATACTCGGGCAACCCCTGCGCCACGGCGGTCAGCGTCGTGACCGTCCCCGCGACGCCGATCCACGTTTTCGCGGTCGAGACGTCCACAACATCGAAGGCCTCGGTGAGCACCTTGGCGGCCAGCTCCCGGGCTTCGGCGATCTCGGCCGCGGTCGGCGGGTCGGACTTCAGCGCGCGTTCGGTGATCCGGACGCAGCCGATGTCGACCGACTTGGCCGCGATGACCTCGGCCTGGCGGCCGTCCCAGGTGCCGACCACGAGTTCGGTCGAACCGCCGCCGACGTCGACCACCACGAACGGGCCGTCGTCGGGATCCTGCTCGCCGACAGCGCCGGTGAAGGACAGCCGGGCCTCCTCGTCGCCGCTGATGACTTCGGCCTCGACGCCGAGCACCTCGCGGGTCATCGCGAAGAACTCGTCGCGGTTGCTCGCGTCGCGAGTCGCCGACGTCGCGACCATGCGGACCTTCTCCACGCCCTTGCGGCGCGCGGCGATCGTGTAGTCCGCCAGCGCCTTACGGGTGCGCTCGAGCGCCTCGGGAGCCAACTTGCCGGTGGCGTCCACACCCTGGCCGAGGCGGACGATCCGCATCTCGCGGTGCAGGTCACGCAGGTCGACCGTCCCGTCGTGGCGGGGGGTCAGCTCGGCGACGAGCAGGCGGATGGAGTTGGTCCCACAGTCGATCGCGGCAACACGAGGCATGGCCCGAGCTTAGACAATGCCGATCAAGTGGGGTCGGCGGCTTTGCTGCTCGGTGACGTCACCGTCGTTGTCGTGGTGGTCGTCGCCGGCGAGGTACAGGTCGTCGGCGGTGCCGGAGTTGGGGTCGTGGTCGTCGGGCTCGTGGTCGAAGGCGGAGCCGTCTCCGTCACGGTGACCGGCGAGCACGGCGGCAGCTTCGTGCTTGTCGGCGGCTTCGACGACGAAGACGACTTCGTCCCCGGCAAGGTGATCGACGAGGGCGGCGGCGTCACCGAACCGGGCGGCGTCGACGGCACCGGGGGCGGCGGAACCGAAGTGGGCGGCGGCGCGGCCGCGGCGTTCGGGGCGCCGATGGGCACCTTGCTGTCCGGCGTCGGCAGCACACCCGTGCGGTAGGCCTCGGCCCAGATCAGCACGGTGTTCACGTAGGTGTCGGAGTTGTTGTAGCGGAACACGGCCGTGCGCAGCTGATCCGGTTTGGACAGATCGAGCCCGCCGGAGCACAGGTACCGCCCGGTGCCCAGCGCCGCGTCGAAGATGTTGTTCGGGTTGGACTCGCCGTCGCCGTTGCCGTCGGCGGCGTAGCCCTTCCACGTCGACGGGATGAACTGCGTCGGGCCGACGGCGCGGTCCCAGACCGTGTCACCGTCGAACTTGCCGCCGTCGGTGTCCGGGATGGCCGCGAACGGACCGGCGCCGTTGAGCTGCGGGCCCAGAATGGGTTCGAGGGTGTTGCCCTTGGCGTCGACGAAACCGCCGCGTGCGTGGTTGGACTCGATCCGGCCGATACTCGCGATCAAAGCCCAGTCGATATGACAGCCGGGCTGTTCGGCGATGAGGATGTCGGCGGCGTTGCGGTACGCGGCGAGCGCGGTGACCGGGATGCCGAGCGGTCCGTTGGGGAGTTCGTCCGCGGGGAGCGGGAGCGGGGTCGGCGCGTTCGGCAGGCTGCCGTCGACACCGATCTGATGGACGAGCGGGTTCTTCGGGTCATAGCCGCCGACGAGGGCGACGTCGCCGGAATGGATCGTGCTCGCCGTCGCGGCCCAGCTGCCTGCCCCGACGACCGCGGCACCGGCCGGGACGATGGCGAGGACGCCTCCGGTCACCGCGGCGATCGTGCGGTGCCGGAGACAGAGTCTCCGGACATGACCGGTCACCGCGCCTGGCACGTGCCTCACGCGCATACCTCAGAACCCTCCCGACGGATCACGACTCGGCGATCCGTTATTTGCCCACCCCGACAACCCACAACCGGTGCCCAGCCTGCCGCATGTGGTGACCGGTTTCACCCCATCGGGGAGGACCAGTTGGCCGACAACGGGTGAATTAACCCACCTGGAGGAACTATCTGTACAGCGAGGGCAGGCGTTACCCCTGGCAATCACCCGACGGCCACCCGTTCGCCTTGAGCAGCGCGAGGGTTTCGTCCCCGAACGGGTTCACGCCGGGACCGACGGCGAGCGAATGCGCCAGGTGGACGTGCAGGCACTTGACGCGTCCTGGCATCCCGCCCGCGCTGACCTCGTGGCCGAGCGAATCGATGGCGTCGCGTTCGGCGAGATAGCTCTCGTGGGTCCGCTGGTAGGCGGCCGCCAGCTCGGGGTCCTCCGCGAGCCGGTCGGTCATCTCCTTCATCAGCCCGGACGCCTCGAGCGTGCCGACCATCGAGGTCAGCTTCGGGCAGGTCAAGTAGTAAAGCGTGGGGAAGGGAGTGCCGTCGTCGAGGCGGGGGCTGGTCTGCACGACCGACGGGTGGCCGCTCGGGCAGCGCGCGGCGACGGCGCGCAGCGCACGGGGTACCCGGCCGAGCTGCTCCGCGATGATCTCGCGGTCGGCGTCGGTCACAGGCTCATAAGAGGACTTTTCCGTGCTGTTCACGCCCATAAGGCTAACCGGGGCGGGGAACTCAATCCCCCGCGACCTGATCCCACAGCTTCTCGTACCAGGAGCCCGCGGGCACCGGCTGCTGGCCTTGCGGCTGCCCCTGCTCGGGCGCCTTGTCCTCGGGGAGCTGCACGATGTACGGCGTCTCGCCGGGCTTCACGAAACCGAAGCGTTTACGGGCCTCCGCCTCGATCTGCGCGGGGTCGCTCAGCTCGGCCTTGCGGCCTTCCAGGTTGGCGACGGTCCGCTGCAGTTCGGACTGCAGTTGCTGCTGCTCGGTCACCTCGGACTTCTGGCTGAGGTACGTGCGCAGCGGGACGGCGATGGTGAACGCGAGCGCGCACACCACGATCGCCACCACCGCGGCCCGGCGGGTGGTGGACATGCCGAGTACCTTCGCGGCACCCGATGCCCGTTTCGCCGCCAGGCTGCGGCGCAGCCGGGTTCGGGCGCGGACCTCCGTAGTCGTCGTACGGCGGGCGCGCTCCGGTCGGCGGCCCCTGCCGGAGCCACCGCCTTCCGCGCGCCCGTTACGACGGGTCCGCGCCCTCCCCCGGTCCGCCATAGCCGGTTACGCCTCCGGGCTGAACCGAGGAAAAGCCAGGTCGCCGGCGTAGCGCGCCGCGTCGGCGAGGGTCTCCTCGATCCGCAGCAGCTGGTTGTACTTGGCGATCCGCTCACCGCGCGCCGGGGCGCCGGTCTTGATCTGGCCGACACCGGTCGCGACGGCGAGGTCGGCGATGAAGGTGTCCTCGGTCTCGCCGGACCGGTGGCTCATCATCGACTTGTAGCCGTACGAGGTGGCCAGCGAGATCGCGTCGAGGGTCTCCGACAGCGTGCCGATCTGGTTGACCTTCACCAGCAGCGCGTTGGCGGCGCGACGGGTGATGCCCTCTTCGAGACGGTCCGGGTTGGTGACGAACAGGTCGTCGCCGACGATCTGGACCTTCTCGCCGACCTCGGCGGTCAGCTGGACCCAGCCGTCCCAGTCGTCCTCGCTCAGCGGGTCCTCGATGGACACGAGCGGATAGTCGCGCAGCAGTTCGGCGTAGTAGGCCGACATCTGCTCGGCGCTCTTCTTCGCGCCTTCGAACGTGTACGCGCCGTCGGAGAAGAACTCCGTCGCGGCGACGTCGAGCGCGAGTGCGACGTCGCGGCCCGGGGCGTACCCGGCCTTCTCGATGGCCTGAAGGATCAGGTCGAGCGCTTCGCGGTTGTTCTTCAGACTCGGTGCGAAGCCGCCTTCGTCGCCAAGTCCGGTGGCCAGGCCGCGGCCCTTCAGCACAGACTTCAGCGAGTGGTAGACCTCGGTGCCCCAGCGCAGGGCCTCGCGGAACGACTCGGCGCCGATCGGCGCGATCATGAATTCCTGGATGTCCACCTCGGTGTCGGCGTGCGCGCCACCGTTGAGGATGTTCAGCATCGGCACCGGCAGCACGTGCGCGTTCGGCCCGCCGAGGTAGCGGAACAGCTCCAATTCGGCGGAATCGGCGGCCGCCTTCGCGACCGCGAGCGAAACGCCGAGGATGGCGTTCGCGCCGAGACGGCCCTTGTCCGGCGTGCCGTCGAGGTCGACCAGCTTCTGGTCGACGATGCGCTGGTCGACGGCGTCGGTGCCGACCAGGTCCGGGCCGATCTCGTCAAGGACGGCCGCGACCGCGCGCTCGACACCCTTGCCGTTGTACCGGCCGGTGTCGCCGTCACGCAGCTCGACGGCTTCGTGTTCGCCGGTGGACGCACCCGAGGGGACCGCGGCCCGCGCCAGCGTGCCGTCGTCGAGAGCCACCTCCACTTCGACCGTCGGGTTGCCTCGCGAGTCCAGAATCTCGCGAGCGCCTACCTGCTCGATGAGCGCCACGCCATGCTCCTCATGTGGGTTGTGCCTGCGGTGACGGGCCCCAGCCTAGCCGTCGGCGTGGTTCACCCGTTGGAGGCACGCGCCACATCGCGCGCTCCGCAGGACCTAATCCTCGACTGGTTCCTCCGCGCGGACTTCACGCCAGCCCGACGGCAGCTCGACGGTGTCGGAGAACTGCTGCCAGAACGTCCAGCTGTTGCCGCCGATGTCGGACACCGTGAACACGCGGGCGCCGTAGGGCTGGTCTTGCGGCGCGTCGAGGTCGGCGTCGTCGCCGAGGGCGGCGCGAATCCGCTCGTACTGCGCGTCGGCGTCGGCGACGTAGATGATGTTCAGCTGGCCGACCGGGCCGTCGACGCCCTTGGCGTCCCAGTATTCGGGTCCGACCCCGGCCAGCTGGATCTTGGCCGGGCCGGCGCACAGCGTGGCCTGGAACACCTCGCCGGAAGCGTCGGCGAAGCGCACTTCCTCGGTGAACCCGAACACCCTGACCAGCCACGCGACCGCTTCGGTCGCGTCGGAGTAATAGAGGTACGGCGCGAGTCCGAGGTAGCCGGGCTCGCATTCTTCGGCACTGCTCATGGCAGGACAGTCCACCATGACCGTTTCAGCTCCTCGTGAACGACCCTGCCCAGGGGTATCGTGGAGCGGACCATGATGGATGCCGAACCTGACCCCGAACCCGGTCCGGACTCGTCCGGCGAATCCCGGTTCCGTGCCTTCCGGCAGGCGGAGGCGCTGGTCGAAAGCCGCAGACCGCTCGACGCCCTCAAGGCCCTCCAGCCGTTGCTGGAGGAGGAAACCGACAAACCGAGCGTGCAACTGCTGGCGGGCCGCGCGTACTTCCACTCCGCACAGTTGCGGCGGGCCGAACGCGCTTTCACCCGGGTGCTGGAACTGGACCCGACCGATCATTACGCGCGGTTCGTGCTCGGGCGGACCCTCCAGCGCCTCGGCCGGTTGACCGAGGCGCTCGCGCAGATGCGGATCGCGTCGGCGATGCATCCGATCCCGGAGTATCTGGAAGCGATCAGCGAGGTCAGCGCGCGGATCGCGTTGCGCGACTGACTCTCATGTGGACCTGGCCCGCAGGTGGGCCCGCTCACCCTGCTTGCCGAACAGCACCAGCAGTTCCACCGGACCCGGCCCCGCGCTCCCGAACCAGTGCGGCACCCGCGTGTCGAACTCGGCGGCCTCACCCGGCCCCATCGTGAAGTCGCGGTCGGCGAGCACCGCCCGCAACCGTCCACTGAGGACGTACATCCATTCGTAGCCCTCGTGCGTCCGTTGCACCGGTTCGATGTCTTCGACCGGGATCAGCAGTTTGAACGCCTGCGGCTGGCCCGGCTGCGCGCTCAGCGACCAGGCGGTGAACCGGCCGAATTTCTGCGGTTTCATCCGGACCCGCGGATCGGACGGCTCGGGTTCGCCGACCAGTTCGTCGAGCGGGACCTGATGCGCCTCCGACAACGTCAGCAGCAGTTCCAGGGTCGCCTTCCGCGTGCCCGATTCGAGCCGCGAGAGCGTGCTGGCGGAGATCCCCGTCGTCTCCGAAAGCGCGGACAGCGTGGTGCCGCGTTCCTTGCGGAGCAGCTTGAGCCTCGGGCCGACCTCGGCGAGCCGTCGTTCGATGTCCTCCATGCCCCCAGTTTGCCAAACCGGCAATGAACTTTGCCAGATCTCCGCCGAAGTCGGATGCTCGGAACCATGAAGAACGAATTCGATGTGGTGATCATCGGTGGCGGCGTCGCCGGCCTCAGCGCGGCACTGGTCCTCGGCAGGGCACGGCGCGAGGTCGTGGTGATCGACGCTGGCACCCCACGCAACGCCCCGGCCGCGCACGCGCACGGTTTCCTGACCAGGGACGGGATTCCACCCAAAGAGCTACTGGCGTTAGGTCGCGACGAAGTCCGCGAGTACGGCGTGGAGATCATCGAGGACGTCGTCCATCGGCTGCGCCACGACAAAGCGGTGGAACTGGCGAGTGGCCGGGTCATCAGCGGGCGCCGGATCGTGGTGACCACCGGGCTGGCCGACGAGCTGCCGGACGTCCCCGGCGTCGCGGAACGCTTCGGCACCGACGTGCTGCACTGCCCGTACTGCCACGGCTGGGAGGTGCGCGACCAGCTCTTCGGCGTACTCGCCACCTCCGAGAAGTCGGTCCATCAGGCGCTGATCGTCTGGCAGTGGAGCAAGGACCTGACGTTCTTCACGCATACCCAGCAGATCTCGGCCGACGACCGGGCGAAGCTGACCGGGCTGGGGATCCGGATCGTCGACGGGAAGGTGTCCGAGCTCGCCGTCGAAAACGACCGGCTGACCGGGGTCCGGCTCGTCGACGGCGAACTCGTCGAACGCGATGTCGTGTTCGCCGGCCCCAAGTTCGTCCCGCACGACCGGCTTCTCGCCCAGCTCGGCTGCGGCCGCGCCGAAGACGGCTCGATCACCGTGGACGCGCAGGGCAGGACGACCGTGGACGGCGTCTGGGCGGCCGGGAACGTCGTCGATCCGATGGCGCAACTGGTCGTCGCGGCGGGCGACGCCTACCGGATGGCGTCGGCGCTCAACTTCGATCTGGTGCTCGAGGATCAGGGCGCGACGCTGGCGTCCGCGTAGGCGTCGGCCGCGCTGAAGACCTCCTGGACGTAGGGGACGGCGGGGTTGAACACCCGCATCGACTTCCACCAGCCCTCCGGCGTCGCGATGTCGTCGCCGGCGGCGCACAGGTACCGGGCGGTGGCGAAGGCCGCGTCGTCGAGGTTCTTCGGATCCGGCTGCTTGCCGTCGCTGGTGGCCCGGACGGCCTGTTTCGCCCAGACATCGGGCGCGAGGGTGATCGGGCCGGGCCTGCCCTGCGCCGCTTCGACGCGGGAAATGCCGGCGAGGGTCGCCCACGAGAGGTGACAGCCCGGCTTCTGCCGCCGGAGCCACATCTCGGCCCGGCCGTACGCGGACAGTTCGGTGGCGGAGATCCGGGTCTTCGCGGCTACCCGGTTCGCCCAGGTCTCGAGTTCGGCCGCGTCGGAAACGGTGGGCCGGTCGGGCGGCGCGGCGAGCCCGGCTCGCGGCGTCGCCACTCCGGGCTGCGGCTTCTGGTCGGGCACCGCGAGCGCGGGCTGCGGTTCCACCGGCGGTGGCGGCTCCTCCCCGCCCGGACGGTTCATCCCGACGGTCATGATCAGGATCACGCCGGTGAGCACGAGCCCACCCGCGAAGGCGAGCCTGGGGACGTACGGCGGCAGAGGGCGCGCTGGGTGCTCCGGGGCATCGACACTCGACTGGGTGGTTTCGGCCACCCGGTCAGACTACTTCGCCACGCTGTCAGGGGATGACCCATTCGGATGAGCAGGCCAGCCGAAGGTAAACCCGCTCCGGCGGGCCGATTCGTTAGGTGATCTGCGCTGCGCGCGCTGACCTGCGGATCCTTGCCGCGTGCCCATCCGATCGGGCGCCGGCACGCCGCTGGGACAGCCCGCCGAATTCGACGAACCCGACTTCAACGTCGGCGGTGAGACGCTGACCCCTGCCGACTCGCACGTCCGGCTGGCTTCGCACGAGAACCTGAACGGGCGCGGATCCTGCGGCGCGGCTACAACTTCAAGCACCGCCGTCGCGGACGCCCGGCGGTACGGCGAAATGGGCGGATCCTTTGTGCTGCAGCTAATCCATCATCGCATCCTTGTTCGCTTGACATCCAGTTAAGTCGAGGTTGGACACTGAGCCCCATGTTCAGTGAAGCGGAACTCGACTACCTCGCCACCCAGGGACTCGGACGGCTCGCGACGGCGCAGCCGGACGGCACGCTGCAGGTCAGCCCCGTCGGCTACGCCTACAACACCGAGACCCGGACGATCGACATCACCGGCTACGAACTGGCGAAGAGCAAGAAGTTCCGGAACGTGGCCGCCAACGGGCAGGCCGCGTTCGTGGTGGACGACATGCCGTCGCAGGACCCGCCGAGGATCCGCTGCCTCGAGATCCGCGGCCGGGCCGAGGCGCTGACCGGCGCCCGCACGGCCGACGGTCATTTCGACGGCGCGGTGATCCGGATCCACCCGTCGCGGATCATCAGCCTCGGTGTCGACGACCCGGACCACGACCCGCTCGATCTGGTTCCGCACAACCGGAACGTCTGACCCGCGCGCGTTATGAACGGACCTTTCATAACAAAATTTGTTATGAAAGGTCCGTTCATAACATCCAGCGTGCGGTCAGTGACGGGCACCGAAGACCGCGTAGGCCCCGAAACCGGCCACGGCGAACACCACCGCGGTCCACAGGGCGGCAGCCACATCGCCGGGCTGGAGGAGCCAAGTCACCACCAGGCTCACGGTGTCCGTATCCGACGACGCGACCTTGACCACGAAAGCGACCACGAGCGCGAGCAGCGGCAACGTCCACCCGAAGGCCCCGCCGAACAGCACCGCGGCGATCCCGGCGAGACCGAGCAGCCCGGCCGCGTTCCGCACGATGATCTCCACCGGAACCCGCTCCGCCTCCCACAGCCGCGGCAGGAGCACGGCTCCGACGCCGAGGCCGCCGATCAGCAGCAGATGCAGGCCGCGACGGGGAATCCACCGGATCGCGGCGGTCCGGTCGAGATCGACGTCCTGCCCGCTCAGGCCGATGGCCATCACCGCGACCGCCACCGTGAGCGCCAAGGTGACCGGGACCTCCGACCAGCGGTCCCGTGCCAGGAACCACAGCGCGGACATACCCACCACCAGCGCCGCGAATGACGCGGGCATGGCGCGCGAACGCGCGTACAGCACCGCCCACCTCATCGGGCGCCCCCGAGGAGGATGTCGAGCTGGTTGCCCTGGCAGGTCAGGCTCGCCTGCCGCAGCGCGACGATCCGCGAACGCTGCACGTCGGGCGGAAGAGCACGGAAGGTCTCCGACTTCTGGGCGATCTCGTTCTTCGTCTCGTCGCTCAGCCAGGAATTCCCCAGCATCTGCCACTCGCCGAGAAACCAGCTCGCCGTGATCGACCGCGCGGTGAGTTCGTCCAAAAAGGACTTATTGACACCATGGAGGGAGTAACAGCTCGGTGTCCCAGCGCCGGCGACCAGTGTCCGCGTCATGTTGTCCGAATTCATGGTCGAACGGATGGACCAATCCAGCAGGTCGACGAAGACCGTGTCGGCGGCACGCGGCGGCACCTCGTCGAAGTCCAGCCGCCGGTCCAACACCGTGACCTTGACCGGCGCGTCCGGCAATGTTCCCAAGAGCCGCAACGCTTCCTTTCCGGGCCCGGCGAGACGGGCGAGTTCGGGCTCCAGTATGCGGGGGACGCAGACCGGGCCGTCGCAGACCATCGCCGTCGCGCGGGAGTCGACGACCCTGGCCTCGGCGAAGGTCGCGGGCAGGATCGGCACCGCGATCGCGGCCGCCACCAGTACGGGGACGACGGCGAGTGCCTTCGCCCGGATAGAGCGGACCGCCAGCAGGAGAAGTCCGGTCGCGGCCAGTCCGGCGAGCCAGATCCCCTGCCCGAGATCCATCCGGCCCGCGGTGGTGCTGAACGGATCGTTGCCCACGTCTATCGCGGGAGAGAGCAAGGCGACCCGGGAGGGAAGCGCGCCCACGAGCACACTGCCGTTCGACCCGGCGATCTGGAACACGAGCACGGTCACGAGAGCGACGACGGCCACCCCGGGCGCGGTCAGCGGATGCGGTAACAACCGGCCGATCCCCAGCCCGACCCAGGCGCCCGCGAGCATCGCGAGCACGCCGACCACGACGATCGGCAGCCAGCCGAAGGTGAAGAACGGGCCGTTGAAGAGCACCTGTACGGCACCGACGGCGAAAATCAGCAGATAGCCCAGCACCAGCAGGCCACCCAGCGCACCGCCGAGTTTCGCGGCCCGGTGCCAGCCGGGCCGCGGCATCGTGGTCAGGAGTTCGACCATGCCGGACCGGCTGTCACGCATGCCTTGGATGGCACCGGCGCCGATCGCGATCGGCCACAGGAACACCAGCAGGAACCGGCTCCACTCCGCGGCGGGCACCCAGTTTTCGTCCCAGGCGAGCGGTGCCTTCGACCACGGCCCGCTGAACGAGTACAGGAACCCGAACGCGACGACGAGGATCGCCAACGTGGCCCAAGGGGCGATGGAACGGCGGAGCTCGATCCGCAGAATCCGCGTGTTCACCAGTTCTCCCTCCCCGGCTCGTGCCCGAGCAGCGCCGAATAGCCGCGCTCGATCGGGCTGTCGCCGACGTACTCCGCGGTCCCGGCGGCGGCCAGTTCGTCCGGGGTGCCCTGGAAGACGAGCTTCCCGTTTTCGAACAGGACGACGTCGGTGCAGGCTGTCGCGACGTCCTCGACGAGATGCGTCGAGACGACGACGCAGGCCTCCCTGCCCATTTCCTGCATGAGGTCCCGGAACCGCACGCGTTGCGCGGGGTCGAGTCCGGCGGTCGGCTCGTCCAGCAGGAGGACGTCCGGGTCGTTCACGATCGCCTGTGCGATCCCGACCCGCCGCACCATGCCGCCGGACAGCGTCTTCATCTTGTCGTCGGCGCGGTCGGCGAGGCCGACCCGCTCGATCGAACGCTGCACCGCTCCCGGGATGTCCTCTTTGGACATCTCCTTGAGCCAGGCGATGTACTCGACGAACTCGCGGACGGTGAATCGCTTGTAGAAACCGAAATTCTGCGGCAGATAGCCGATCCGGCGGCGCAGGCGGCGCTGATCGGTGAACCCCCCGACGGATTCACCGAGCAGCGCCAGCCCTCCCTCCGCCGGCCGGAGCACCGTCGCCAGTGCCCGGATCAGCGTGGTCTTCCCCGCCCCGTTCGGGCCGAGCAGACCGTGCACCCCCGCGCCCAGTTCCAGGTCGAGCCCGTTCACGGCGAACTTGCGTTTGCCGACCCGGACCTTCAGCCCCTCCGCCTTGATCTGCCACGCGTAGGTCGTTGGTGCGACCTCCGCGGCCCCGACAGCACGCATCATGTTCTCCCCTTCGTTCATCGTTCGGATCCGGTAAGCAGGCCGAAGACACTCCGCCGGAGCATCACCACGACCGTGCTCAGCGCGAAGACCGCGCCCCACACCGGAAGCAGCTGGGGTTCGAGCGCGGCGGCATGCCCTTGCGAAGCCACCGCGGGCGCCAAGATCACCGCCACCCAGACCCCGGCGAGGACGTAGGCCGCCCGCACCACCCCGATCAGCCCGCCGAGCGCGAGCGTCCCGGTGGTGAAGGCCAGGCTGGGCAAGAGACCGAGCCCGAATCCGCCGCCGCCGAGCCAGCTAGAGAGAGCCTGAATCGGCAAGACGACGGCGAGGACCGCTGTCGTCCGGCGCAGCAGTAGGTAGAGCCCGGCCCTCGGCGTGGAGGTGACGAGTTCGTACGCGGGATCGAGCCCCTTGGCCCACGACACCGCGACTCCGAGGACCGGCAATACCGGTGAAAAGAGCTGGACGAACGAGTAGTCCTCGCTGCTGGTGAACCCATACCAGTCCAGCAGCAAGCCGACTGCCGGGATCAGGACGATCATCACCAGCCACGGCAGCATCACCGGCGTCACCCAGGTGTGCAGCCGCCCGGCCCATCGGCTCCGCATCGGTCCCGGTCGCGCTTCGGCCAGTTTCGGGCCCAGCCCGGCCCAGACGTCGTCCACCAGCACCGACACGGCGGGCATGCTGAGCACCGAGAGCTGTTCCCGGCATTCCGCACACGATTCGAGATGGGCTTCGACCGCCCAGACCTCGTCACCGGCCAAGCCTTCGTCCCCGCGGACATAACCGGCGAGGAGCTGTCCGGACACGTGTTCCTTGTTCACGACAGCGCCTCCCGCATCGCGATCCGAGCCCGCCTGGCGCGGGTCTTGACAGTTCCTTCCGGCACGCCGAGCAGGACCGCGGTCTCCCGGACGGTCAGCCCGTCGAGCACCATGGCCTGCAGAACCTGCCGTAGTTCGGGAGCGAGCCGGCGCAGCGCGTCACCGACGTGGTCGCCGACCGCACCGGCCAGCGCTTCGTCCTCGGCGGCGGGCGCGGCGGCCGTTTCCACGACCGGCAGCGGCTGAGCGTGCTTCGCCCGGCGACGGAAAGCGTCGACGAGCCGCCTCGCGGCGATCGTCCACAACCAGCCGACAGCGCTCCCGCCGACGGCCGCACCGGCGAACGCCCCTGCCGCACGCCAAACCGCCAAATAGGTCTCTTGCATCACCTCGGCGACGATCTGCTCGTCGGCGCAGCGACGGCGCAGGCGTACGGCCAGCCACGGCGACGTGCGGCGGTAGAGCTCCTCGAACGCCGCACGGTCACCCTTGGCCGCTCGGCGGACGAGTTGCTCTTCGTCCGGTTCCGTTCCCTTCACACCCGGCAAGACGCCGAGTCCACCAAAACGGTTCTCACCCGATTGTGTCCTGCATCACAGCGGCTGTGCGGCTTCAGACGCTTTCTCGTCGAAAGCGGAGCGGGCGGCGAAGATCTGGTCGACGTTCTCGACGGCCCATTCGGCGACGGCGTTCGTCAGCCTGCCGACGTCGACACCGAGCGGGGTGAGCCCGTACTCGACCCGCGGCGGGACAGTGGGATAGACGTCCCGCCGGATCAGCCCGTCCCGTTCCAAGGAGCGGAGGGTCTGAGTCAGCATCTTCTGGGTGATGCCGTCGAGCAAACGGCGAAGTTCGCTGAACCGCATCGGTCGCTCGTAACGCCGGATCGCACCGAGGACATAGAGGGCCCACTTGTTCGCGAGCACCTCGATGACCGTCCTGGACGGACAGTCACGGCCGTGAACCGCCACCCATTCTTCGAATATCCGCCGCTCATCGAAGGTACCCATGAGGTACCTAGATATCAGGAGAGTGCCTACTTCACAACGGGTACCAGGCACCGACATGCTCGTTTCCATGCGAAAGATCCAGCAGGTTTCCTTCGGCGGGCCCGACGTCCTCCACCTCACCGAATCGGAAAAGCCGGTTCCGGGCGAGGGCCAGGTCCTGGTTCGCGTCCACGCCGCCGGGGTGAATCCGGCGGATTGGAAGATCCGGAACGGACTGGTCATCGGCCGACTGCCGCTGACCGTGGGACTCGATTTCTCGGGAGTGGTCGATTCGGATGGGACGCGGTTCCGGCCTGGAGACGAGGTCTACGGCGTCACGTTCCCGCCGAACGGCTCGTACGCCGAGTACATCGCGGTCAGCGAGGACGCTCTCGCGCCGAAACCGAAAAGTCTCGATCACGTCGAAGCGGCCGCACTCCCGATCGCGGCGTTGACCGCGTGGCAGCCGCTCACCCGGCTATTCCCGGTCGGGCCGGAGCACCGGGTACTCGTCCACGCCGCGGCGGGCGGCGTCGGTCATCTCGCCGTCCAGATCGCGAAGGCCCGGGGCGCGTACGTCATCGGCACGGCGCGCGAGGCCAAGCACGACTTCCTCCGGAGTCTCGGCGCGGACGAGCTGATCGACTACACGACCAGCGATTTCGCGAAATCGCTGGTCGTCGACGTCGTGCTGGACCCGATCTCCGGTGACTACGGTCCTCGTTCCCTGGACACGCTCGAACCGGGCGGTTCGCTGATCGACATCGTCGGGCACGGTCCGGACCGGACGGTGGTCCGGCGGAAGGCCGAGGAACTCGGTCTCCGTTTCACCGAGTTCTACGTTTCCGCGTCCGGAGCGGACCTGGCCGAAATCGCCGATTTGGCAGACGCCGGTTCGCTGCGGGCCTCGATCGCCGACGTCCTCCCGCTCGAACAGGCGACGAAGGCGCACGAACTGAGCGAATCCGGACGCGTCCAGGGCAAGCTCGTGCTGACGATCTAGCTCGGCCAGAACTTGCGCCAGCCGTCGGCCTCGAGTGTCGTCGGTTCGAGACCGGCGTCGCGGGCGGCCTGTTCGGCATCGCGGATATCGCGCGCGAACCGCTTCGCGACCGCGCGCAGTTCGCCTTCGGGATCGATACCGGCCCGGCGAGCGGTCGCGGCCACCCGGAACAACTGGGCCGCCGCTTCGGAACCGTCGGGGAACAAGTCCAGCGGGATCCCGGCCCGCCCGCTGCGCTGCCCGAGCTTCCCGGCCAGCGCCACGGCGGGCTGGCCGAGCGCGACGCCGTCCACAATGGATTTGCGGCTCTTTTCGGCCTGTTTCAGTTCTTCCCATTTGAGGTTCTGGTGATCGACGCTCTCGACCCGCGGGGCGTCGGCGAAGACGTGGGGGTGACGTCCGACGAGCTTCGCGACCAGATCGGACGCGACCTCGTCGATCCCGAACGGATCGTCCGCGTCCTCGATGGCGACGCGCGCGTGGAACAGCACCTGGAGCAGGACGTCGCCGAGTTCCTCGCGCAGGGCCGCCCTGTCCCCCTCCTCGATCGCGTCGAGCAGCTCGTAGGTCTCCTCCACCAGGTACTGACGCAGTGACTCGTGCGTCTGGACGGCGTCCCACGGGCACCCGCCGGGCGAGCGGAGGCGGTCCATCACCTCGGCCGCCTCGACCAGCGGCGGAACGGGCGCTTCGACCACTCGCGCGCCCGCCCTGATCAACGCCGCGGCCGCCGGTTCCGTTCGCGAACCGGCGATGAGCACGAGGTCACGCACCTGTGCGCCACCGAGCGCCGGGACGCCGAAAACGACGGGATCGACATCCGAAGCCGCGTACACGGCGTCGCTGCTTCGCAAAATCGGAAGCGCCTCGGCGGGCAGTGTCGCCCCACGGGCGATCACGACGACGGCAGCGGTCACGGGTTTTGCGGGGTGGCACCGTGCACAGGCAGCACGATGCCCTTCTTCGAAGCTTCGTTGGGCGCGAGGTCCATGCCGACAACATCCCACACGCCGTAGCGCGGGTTCACCTTGAGGTCGACCTGGTCGAGGTACGGCTGGAGGAGGCGGATACCGACTCCTGCCAGCTGCTGAGCGCTGGGCTGGGCGGCCTGATCCGACGCGACGGGCTTGTCCGCGGCCCGCTCACGCACCACGACGACGACCCACAGCGGCTGCTGCGGTGTCGGCTGGAACGCGGCGACGGTGTTGGGTTCGAGACCGAACAGGACAGTGGCGGCGGTCGCGGGCGACTGCATCGCCGGCAGCTTCTGGCCGGTGCCCGCCTGCGTGTCGGACGTCTTCTGGTCCTGCTGGATCACTTCGGCGGCCGCGTTCGGCGAGGCGGCGAACCGCCGGGCCTTCTCGATCGCCTGCTCGCGCAGTTTGTCCGCGTCGGATCCGGTGGCGTCGGTCGAGGAGACCGAGCTGAAATCGAACGTGACGGTGAGCTTGTCCAGGTACTTCAGCGCGAGCTGCGTTTGCAGTGCCGCGTCGACCAGGGCTTCGCGGTGGTCCCGCACCCGCGCGACGAGCTGCTGGACGCTGAGCGCGGGATCGTTCTGCTGCTTGGCCTCCATCGGCTTCGCCAGCGGATCGTTCTGCAACGCGGCCACGACGAGGGACTCGTCGACCTGGACACCTTCGCGCTGAGCGGCGCGCTCGGTGAGGTCGTGGAGGATCTCCTGCCGCACGATCTCACGGCCGACGAGGTCGAGCTTGTGCTCCTTGGCGAGCTGCTGCCCGTACGGATGTTCACGGACGGCCTTGTCGATCAGCTGCTGCACGCGATCCACCGAAATGGACTTGCCGTCGACGATCACCGCCGCACCGACTTGACCTGGTCCGGCGTTGCACCCGGCGAGGAGGAGAGACCCGGCAAGAACCCCGACCAGCGCGCGACGGCGCCCCATGATCCGCATCACAGCGCCTACCCTCTCATACCGGCCCCGGCGAGAGAACCAGGTCGTCGATCGCGATTCAGGTTCGCTCACGCGACGGGCGCCGGCGACTTCATCAGATTCGTCAGCAGCTTCGCGCACCAGTCCAGCAATTCCTCGTCCCGCAACGCCGGAGCGCCGATACGGCCGCCCGCCGCGCCCTCCGTCGGCTTCGGCACGGAAACCGTGTTCGTCACGGCCTTGAAGAGAGCCTTGGGATACAGGCGCTTCAGCCGCACCATCTGTGAATCCGCCAGCGGCAACGGCGCGAACCGGATCGACGAGCCCTGGACGGCGACCTCGGTGACACCCGCGGCGCGGCAGGTGTGCCGGAACGCGGCGACCGCGAGCAGGCGCCGCACCGCCGCGGGCGGCTGGCCGTAGCGGTCGACGAGTTCTTCGCGCACCGCGTCGAGCCCGGCCTGGTCGGGCGCGGCCGCGATCTTGCGGTACGCCTCCAGCCGCAGCCGCTCGCCGGGGACGTAGTCGTGCGGGATGTGCGCGTCCACCGGGAGATCGACCCGGACATCGGCGAGTTCGTCCTCCTCCGGCATGTCCGCGCCCGCGTGCCGCCGGAACGCGTCGACCGCTTCGCCGACGAGCCGCACGTATAGATCGAAACCGACGCCCGCGATATGCCCGGACTGCTCCGCGCCGAGGATGTTGCCCGCGCCGCGGATCTCCAGGTCCTTCATCGCGACGGCCATTCCCGCGCCCAGTTCGGTGTTCTGCGCGATGGTCGCCAGCCGGTCGTGCGCCGTTTCGGTGAGCGGCGCCTCCGGCGGGTACAGGAAGTACGCGTACCCGCGCTCGCGTCCACGCCCGACCCGGCCGCGCAACTGGTGCAACTGCGCGAGCCCCAGCAGGTCACCGCGTTCCACCAGCAGCGTGTTCGCGTTCGAGATGTCGAGCCCGGTCTCGACGATCGTGGTGCAGACGAGTACGTCGTACTCGTTCTCCCAGAAACCTTGGATGATCTTCTCGAGTTTGTCCTCGTTCATCTGCCCGTGCGCGGTGACGACGCGCGCCTCCGGCACCAGCTCGCGAATGCGCTTCGCGGCCTTTTCGATCGAGGAAACCCTGTTGTGCACGTAGAAAACCTGGCCGTCGCGCAGCAGTTCGCGCCGGATCGCCGCGCCGACCTGTTTGTCGTCGTACGTGCCGACGTAGGTCAGGATCGGGTGCCGGTCCTCGGGCGGGGTCAGGATCGTGGACATCTCACGGATCCCGGCGAGCGACATCTCCAGCGTCCGCGGGATCGGGGTCGCCGACATCGTCAGGACGTCGACATGCGTTCGCAGCGCCTTGATGTGTTCCTTGTGCTCGACGCCGAACCGCTGCTCCTCGTCGACGATCACCAGTCCGAGATCCTTGTACCGGATCCCGGTCTGCAACAGGCGGTGCGTGCCGATCACGATGTCGACGTCACCCGAGGACAGCTGCTCGAGGATCGCGTCGGACTCGTTCTTGTTCGTGAACCGCGAGAGTCCCCTGATCTTCACCGGGAACGAACTCATCCGTTCGGTGAAGGTGTTGAGGTGCTGCTGCGCGAGCAGCGTCGTCGGCACCAGCACGGCGACCTGCTTGCCGTCCTGCACCGCCTTGAACGCCGCGCGGACCGCGATCTCGGTCTTGCCGTAGCCGACGTCGCCGCAGATGACGCGGTCCATCGGGACACCGCGTTCCATATCCGACTTGACCTCGTCGATCGCGGCGAGCTGGTCGTTGGTCTCGGTGAACGGGAAAGCGTCCTCGAGTTCGCCCTGCCACGGGGTGTCCTGCCCGAACGCGTGCCCAGGCGCGGACTGCCGCGCGGCGTAGAGCTGCACCAGCTCGGCGGCGATCTCCTTGACCGCCTTCTTCGCCTTGGCCTTGGTGTTCTTCCAGTCGGACCCGCCGAGCCTGTTCAGCGTCGGCAGCTCGCCGCCGACGTAACGGGAGACTTCGTCGAGCTGGTCGGTCGGGACGAACAGCCGGTCACCAGGGTGCCCGCGCTTGGAGGAGGCGTACTCCAGCAGCAGGTACTCACGGGTCGCGCCCGCGACGGTGCGCTGCACCATCTCGACGAACCGCCCGATGCCGTGCTGGTCGTGCACGACGTAGTCACCCGTCTTGAGGGCGAGCGGGTCGACGGCGTTGCGCCGCCGCGACGGCATCTTGACATTGAAGTCCTTTGTGGACGTTCCGGCGCCGGAACCCCGTCCGGTCAGGTCCGACTCGGACAGCACCACGAGAGCGCGCTCCGGCGAGACGAAACCGTCCGAGAGACCGCCGCACGTCACCGTCACGACGCCAGCCGTCAGCGGACCGGTGAGACCTTCCGCCAGCGCCGCGGGCACGTCGCCCGCCGACAGCTGCTCGACCGCGCGGGCCGCGGTGCCGTGCCCGGCGACGACGAGCACGGCCGTCCCGCCCGCGGCCGTGTGCGCGCGCAGGTCGGTCGTCGCGCGCTCCACCTCGCCCCGGTAGTTCGGCGCGGCCTCGATCGCGACGCGGTAGACGTCGGGATCGTCGCTGGTCAGCTGCGTCAGCGTCCACCAAGGGCGCTTCGTCTCCTGAGCGTGCTTCGCGATCCCCGCGAGGTCTCGGTACGCGGACGCGCCGAGGTCGATCGGCGCCTGACCGCCCGCGGCGGCCGTGGTCCACGACGCTTCGAGGAACTCCTGCCCGGTGCGGACCAGGTCCGCCGCGCGGGCACGGATCTTCTCCGGATCGGCCACCAGCACGTGCGTGCCCTCGGGCATCGCGTCGGTGAGCAGCTCCAGCTCGTCCTCGCACAGCACCGGGATGAGCGCCTCCATGCCCTCGACGGGGATCCCGCCGGACAGCTTGGTGAGCATCTCGGTGAGCTGGGCGTCCGCCTCGTACGTCGTCGCCAGCTCGGCGGCCTTCGCGCGCACCGGCTCGGTGAGCAGCAGCTCACGGCACGGCGGCGCGCTGACGTGCTGGATCTCCCCCGGCAGCGACCGCTGGTCCGACACCGCGAAGGCGCGGATCTCGCTGACCTCGTCGCCCCAGAACTCGACGCGCACCGGATGCTGCGCCGTCGGCCCGAACAGGTCGAGGATGCCGCCTCGTACGGCGAACTCGCCGCGCTTCTCGACCATGTCCACCCGCGTGTAGGCCAGCTCGACCAGCTGGTCGAGCAGCCCTTCGAAGCTCTGTTCCTCGCCGACGACCAGGTCGATCGGCGCGAGCGAACCGAGCCCGGGCGCCATCGGCTGGATGAGGCTGCGGACGGTCGCGACGACGACGCGCAGGTCGTCGGCACCCGTCTTGAGCCGGTGCAGCACCTCCAGCCGCCGTCCGACGGTGTCCGCCCGCGGGGACAGCCGCTCATGCGGCAGCGTCTCCCAGGACGGGAAGTCGGCGACGGCGCCTTCGCCGAGGAACGACTTCAGGGAAGCGGTCAGTTCGTCGGCCTCGCGGCCGGTGGCGGTCACCGCGAGCACGGGGCGGCCCGCGCCCTCGTCCGCGGCGAGGGCGCCGGCGACCAGCTGGCGGGTGGCGATCGCGCCCTGTAGCTCGAGCAGTGGGGCGCCGGCCCGCTCGACGACCCCGCGAAGGGCCGGATCGGGAAGGATGGAATGAAGGAGTCCGGACAATGGAGCGTTTGTCACCGTCCTAGCCTACGTGGGGGCACCGACAGTTCGCCGCGCGATTACCTGGGCAGGGCCTCGACCACCTTCGGAAGCTGCTCGTCGAACTCGGCCGGTTCCTGCGTGGCGATGCGGATCAGCACGTGTTCGGCACCCGCGTCCGCGTATTCGCGAAGCCTCTCGGCGACCTCCTCGCGACTACCCGCGATCTGCACTTGGATCTTCTCGACGAAGTCCAGCGGAGCGCCGTAGTTCCGCCATGCGTAGTCCTCCAGCCGCTCGCGGGCCCGGACCGGGTCGTCCTCGATGAGCACTGTCGCGAACAACGCGGGCGTCACCGGACGTACGGCTGCTTCGCGGATCTTCGCGAGGCCATCGACGTAATCGGTGACGTCGGGTGGGTACGGCAGCCAGCCGTCGTAAAGCCGCCCCGCGCGTTCCAGCGCACCCGGCGTGAACGCGGCCAGCCACACCGGCGGACCACCAAGACGATGCGGCTCCGGGTACTCCGGAAGCGTGTCGTAATACAGGACCTCGCCGTGGAACGGACCGCTCTCGCCGCTCCACACGTGCCGCCACAGCGCGACGATGTCGTCGAGCCGCGCGCGGCGGCGCTCCCACGGGACGCGGGTGAAGGCGAACTCCGGTTCGCTGCGCCCGGCGAACCCGGCGCCGACGCCGAGGGTGATCCGGCCCTGGCTGATCAGGTCGAGGGAAAGGATCGCGTTCGCGGACAGCAGCGGATCCCGCAGTGCCGGGAGCAGCGCGGCGGTGCCGAGGGTGACCCGTTCGGTTCTGGCGGCGAACGCGCCGAGCAACGTCAACGGATCGATTGGGGCTTTCGCCAAGGTGTCGCCGACCCAGACCGAATCGAGGCCGAGGCGTTCGGCCTCGACAGCGATGGCGACCATTTCCGGCGCGGTGCGCCCGGCGTCGAGGATGGACCGATAAGTGGGGACGACCAGACCGAATGTCATGCCAGGAGCATCTCCGCGCCGGGGAATCGTCTCAATTCCTTCGAGGGAATGGCGCCGCCGAGCGCGTCTCGGCCAGGATGGCGACCATGGTTTCCGGATTCGGCCCCGCGCTCAAGGGCTGGCGTGAGCGGCGGCGGTTGTCCCAGCTGGAACTGGCGCTACGAGCCGGGACCACCCAACGGCACGTGAGTTTCCTGGAAGGCGGCCGTTCGATCCCCGGCCGCGGCCTGGTGCTGCGCGTCGCCGAATCGCTCGAACTCCCCCTCCGCGAACGCAACGGTTTGCTGCTCGCGGCCGGTTTCGCCCCCGGTTTCCCCGAAACGTCGCTAGACGATCCCAGGCTCCTGCCCGTCCTCGAAGGCATGCGGCGCCTGCTCGACGGGCACCGGCCGTACCCGGCCATCGTGGTCGACCGCCACGGCGTGCTGGTCGCCCAAAACGACGCACTCGACCTGCTCTTCGAGGACGTGGCGCCGGAACTCCTGGAAGAACCGGTCAACACCTTGCGGCTCGCTCTGCATCCGAAAGGGATGGCACCGCGTGTCCGGAACCTCGCCGATTGGGCGCGGCACATCCTCGAACGGCTGACCCAGGAGATCGCGCACGCGCCCGACGAGCGACTGACCACGTTGCTCGCCGAACTCGAAAGTTACGTTCCGGCGCCCGAGCCGCCGGGACCCGATCATCTCGGGTTCGCCGTCCCGATGCGGTTGTCCACTTCGGCGGGCGAACTGCGGCTGATCACGGCCATCACGACGTTCGCGACGGCCGCCGACGTCACGGTGTCGGAACTGAAGCTGGAGACGTTCCTTCCGGCCGACGCCGAAACGGCGAAGATCCTCATCGGATGACCGGTTCGTTCCTCGCGGGCGATTGAGCACGATGGCATGCTGATGCCATGCGCACTACCGCCGTCGTCGCGATCGTCTCCCTGTCTTTACTGGTCACGGCCTGTTCCGGGGCGTCGAGCGAAACGGTGCAGAGCGCGCCGCCGGTCACCTCGAAACCCGCCGTGACGAAACTGAAGGTCGAGCAGGTGACCGCCGGGCTCGAACACGGCTGGGACGTCGGCTTCCTGCCGGACGGGAAGATCCTCGTCACCCAGCGCCCCGGGAAGCTGGCCCTGATCGACAACGGCACGAAGCGCGACGTCGCCGCCGATTTCTCCGACGTCCACGTACGCGGCGAGGGCGGCCTGATGGGAATGGTGATCAGCAAGGACTTCGCGACGTCGCGCGAGTTCATCACCTGCCAGACCCACAAGGAAGGGGACAACGCCGTCGACATCCGGCTGGTCACCTGGAAGCTGTCCGAGGACAGCGCGAGCGCCACCAAGGTCAAGGACCTGCTGACCGGGCTGCCGGTGAACTCGAGCGGACGGCACTCGGGCTGCCGCCCGGCGTTCGGCGCGGACGGCGCGTTGCTCGTCGGCACCGGCGACACCGCGCGCCCCGCCTTCCCGCAGGACCGCACGAGCCTCGGCGGCAAGGTGCTGCGCATCGACGCGAAGACCGGGAACCCGTTGCCGGACAACCCCTTCATCACGTCGACGAACCCGAACGAACAGCGTGTGTTCACCTACGGGCACCGCAACGTCCAGGGGGTCACGGTCCGGCCGGGGTCGGGGCAGGTGTTCACCGCGGAGCACGGGCCGACCATCGACGACGAAGTCAACATGGAACGCGCAGGCGGAAACTACGGCTGGGACCCGTCCAAAGGTGGCACCGAAACCAGCTACGACGAAAGCGTTCCGATGACCGACACGCAGCGGTTCCCGGACGCCGTTAGTCCTTTGTGGACGACCGGCGAGATCACCGAGGCGATCTGCGGCGCCGAGTTCCTCACCGGATCGCAGTGGGGCGCGCTCGAAGGCTCGCTCGCCGTGACCGCGTTGAAGGGGCAGAAGCTGCTGCTGTTCCGCCTCGACGACGCGGGCAAGGTCACCGAGGTGACGCTGCCGCCGGAGTTCGACGACAAGTTCGGCAGGCTGCGGGCCGTCCGCAGCGCGCCGGACGGCGCCCTCTACGTGACGACCTCGGAAGGCGAGGACGACAAACTGCTGCGCGTCACGCCAGGCGCCTAACGGCCGAAGTGTGCGCCGCCGTTGACGTGGACGACCTGGCCGGTGACGTGCCGCGCGGCCGGGCTCGCCAGGAAGGCCACCACTTCGGCGACGTCCGCGGGCTCACCGGCGCGTTTGGTCAGCGTGTTGCCGATGAGCCACGCCCGGCGCTCGTCGCTGAGCTTGCCGTTGAAGAACTCCGTGTCCCCGACCAGTCCGGGCGCGACGATGTTCGCGGTGATCCCGCGCGGCCCGAATTCCCTTGCCACATCGACGTTCCACGCCTCCAGCGCGGCCTTGGCGGCGCCGTAGGAACCGGCTCCGGTGTGCGCGGCGATGGAACCGATGGTGACGATCCGCGCGCCGTCGGCGAGCCTCTCCCGCAAGGCGCGGGTGACCAGCACGGCACTGAACACGTTCGCGTCCAGATTCGCCTGCCAGCTCGCGGCGAACGCCTTCAGGTCGTCGCCGGATCCATTCCGGAAATCCGTGTTCCCACCCGCGTTGTTGACCAGGACGTCGACTCGCTCCGGCAGGTCGCCCAGCGCCCGCTCCACGGCGTCAGGGTCGGCCGCGTCGAACGGGACCGGATTCGCGCCGAGCAACGTCGCGGCCTCGGTGAGAACCTGTTCGCGACGGCCGGTGATCGTCACCCGGTCGCCCTGAGCGGCGAACGCCGCCGCGACCGCGTAACCGATTCCCGTTCCACCGCCGGTGATCACTACTTCCCTGTGCTGCCCCATACCTCCAGCATAGGCACACTAGGCTCCCGGCATGACGAAGATCGACCCGGCGACGACGGCGCTCGTCCTGATCGACCTCCAGACGCGGATCGTCGCGTTGGAGACAGTCCCCATCGAAGGCACTGAAGTCGTCTCGAACGCCGTCCTGCTGCGGGACGCCTTCAGCGCCGCCGGCTCACCGATCGTCCACGTGCGGGCGCACCGGCCGGACGTCGACGAACAGCCACCTGGCAGCGAACTGGTCGCCGAGTTGACGCCACGCGACGGCGAACACCTGATCACCAAGCACACGATCGGTGCGTTCTACCGCACCGGACTCGACGAACTCCTGCGCGGATTCGGCGTGAAGACGCTGGTGCTCGGCGGGATCGCCACGGAATACGGCGTCGAATCGACGCTGCGTGCCGCGATCGACCACGGCTACGAGACCATCGCCGTTTCGGACGCGATGACCGGGATCGCCGCGATCTCCCACGAATCGGCGATCACCAAGGTGTTCCCGAGGCTCGGCGAAGTCCTGACGACCGCCGAGACCGCAGCGGCGCTGGGCTGAGCCGTGATCGACAAGATCGCGTGGCTCCTGCTGCGGAACGGCCGGATCCTGAGCACCCGTTCGCGCGGCAAGTCCGCGTTCTACCTGCCGGGCGGCAAACGTGACGCCGGCGAAACCGATGCCGAGACCCTGATCCGGGAGATCCGCGAAGAACTGACCGTCGAGATCGCCCCGGCGAGCATCACGCCCGCCGGAGTCTTCGAGGCACAGGCGGACGGGCACGCGTCGGGGATCGTGGTCCGGATGACCTGCTACACCGCCGAATTCGCCGGAACGCTCGCGGCCAGCAGCGAGATCGACGAGGTCGCCTGGCTCGGCTACGCGGACAGGGACAGGGTCTCCGCGGTGGACAAGATCATCTTCGACCACCTGCGGGAGACCGGCCTCCTGCGCTGACGGCTACTTGAGCTTGTCCAGGCACAGCACCCACTCCTGCGGCAGCAAGCCACTGGGCCGGTGCCAGGAGAGCTTCGCGTCAGTGGACGGCGCCTGGGCGCAGGTGTCGTCACTGAAAGAGACCGAAGGTTTCTTCTCGACCGCGAGGACCTTGTAGCCGGCCGCGGCGCAATCGACCTTCACGATCGGCGGCCTCCGACTTCCCTTGGAAAAGATAGGCGTCGACGGCGGGATACTCGTCGCATTCCACACCGCCTGAAAAGCGAAAAGCGACTTCCGACGTACTTTCCCATTTGCCGACGACCTTGAAGTTCGCGTCCGGCGTTCCGCATTCGGAATTTTCGACATTGCTCGGTTTATCGATCTCACCCTTGAGACAGGCGCCGACCTCGGTGTTCATCTCCAGGATCATGGCGCCGAAGATGCCCAGGACAACGACGGGCTTCAGCCACGTCTTCTTTCTCGGCACCAGCCTCACCGGCCGGAAAACGTTACCTCCGCGCGGCCGAGATCTCAGTACAGTCGCAGCTTCGGCTTGTGCTCCAAATTGGACAGACCGTTCCAGGCGAGGTTGACCAGATGCGCGGCGACCTCGTCCCGCTTCGGTTTCCTGGCGTCGAGCCACCACTGCCCGGTCAGCGCGACCATCCCGACGAGCGCCTGCGCGTACAGCGCGGCCAGCTTCTCGTCGTAGCCCCGCGCGGCGAACTGCTGCGCGAGGATGTGCTCGACCTGGCTGGCGATGTCGTTCAGGACGGTGGAGAACGTGCCCGTCGAACTCGCGACCGGCGAATCCCGCACGAGGATGCGGAAACCGTCGTGCGAGTCTTCGACGTAGGAGAGCAAAGCGATCGCCGCCTGCTCCAGCATCGCCCTCGGGTGTCCACCGTGGAGAGTGGAGACCATCCTGTCGAGCAGTAGCTGCGTTTCACGGTCGACGACGACGGCGTAGATGCCTTCCTTGCCGCCGAAGTGCTCGTACACCACCGGTTTGGAGACGTTCGCGCGGTGCGCGATCTCCTCGATGGAGGTGCCCTCGAAACCCTTTTCCGCGAAAAGGGCTCTGGCGACGATGAGCAGTTGCTGCCTGCGCTCGGTCCCCGTCATCCGCACCCGGGCCACCGGAGCGACTGGACGCGCCCCGGTGACCGCTTCACGTTTGGTTCGCCGTCTCCCCGCCATCGCAGAAGACTAACGTGACCTCGCTATTTGCTTTCGGCGGTGATGCGCGCGAGGCGCTGCGGGGTCGGCCAGCGCACGTCATAGGCCCAGCCGAACTTCTCGAAGATCCAGATGAGCCGCGCGGAAATGTCGATCTGACCGCGCTGCACGCCGTGCCGGGCCGAGGTCGGGTCGGCGTGGTGCAGGTTGTGCCACGACTCGCCGAAGGAGAAGATCGCCAACGGCCAGAAGTTGGCCGACTTGTCACGGGCGGCGAACGGACGCTCGCCGATCATGTGGCAGACCGAGTTGACCGACCAGGTCACGTGGTGCAGCACGCAGACGCGCACCAGCCCGGCCCAGAAGAACGCGGTCAGCGCGCCCCAGAACGACCAGGTGATCAGCCCGCCGAGCAGCGCGGGCAGGGTCAGGGTGAGCAGGCTCCACAGCCAGAACAGTTCGTCGACCTTCTTGATGGCCGGGTCCTTCACCAGATCCGGCGCGAACCGTTCGGCGTTGCTCTGGTCGCGGTCGAACAGCCAGCCCATGTGGGCGTGCCAGAAACCCTTGGCGATGGCGACCGGTGTCGTCCCGAACAGCCACGGCGAATGCGGGTCGCCGTCACGGTCGGAGAAGGCGTGGTGGCGCCGGTGGTCGGCGACCCAGGTGATCACGGGGCCTTGGACGGCCATGCTGCCGGCGATCGCCATCGCGACGCGCAGCCACGGCTTGGCCTTGAACGAACCGTGCGTGAAGTAGCGGTGATACGAGACGGTGATACCGAGTCCGCTGATCGCGTAGAAGACCACGAAGAGTCCGACGTCGACCCAGGTCAGTCCCCAGCCCCAGGCGAACGGGACGGCCACGAGCAGCGCGGCGAGCGGAAAGATGACCCCGAGGTAGACCGAGAGCTGCACGCCGCTCGATCGATGTCCTTCGATTACCGGCTTGGGGCCCTTCGCGGGCTTCTGGGAACGGTCGAGGGTAGCCGTCATGCAGTCACTTCTTTTCTATGCGCAACCCTTGAGGTTTGTCCCTAAGGGTGACCTTACCTACGATGCCGTAAGTTACGGTACAGGAGGTTTCGTCCCCTGTGGAGTGCCCGCGACTGTGAGGCAACCCCCGGGCGCACGGGGAGGTCTCCGGCATGGCTATCCTGACCAGGATCGATCCGCCGTAGTGTAATCGGCAGCACTTCAGATTTTGGTTCTGACAGTTCAGGTTCGAATCCTGGCGGCGGAGCAGACGAACAGATGACCAGCGGCGTTTCCAACGGTGGGGGTGTGTGCGGCTGACCGAGGACGCGACGACCAGTAGCAGGCGGCCGGCGCTTGCGGAGATGTCCGACGCCTGGCTTCACGGTCGCGCGCGCGAACTCGGCGCGGCCATCCAGCGCGTCAGCTTCGCCGAGCAGCTGGACATCGTCACCAGCCTTGACGAACTCCTCGACGAGACACAGCGCCGCGGCGAACCTTTGCTGGTCGCCCAGCTGCTGCGCTATTCGGCGATGGCCAGGCTGGTCACCCGCGGTCTCGCCGCCGAAGCCGAACCCAGGCTCGACGAGATGCTCGCGCACACCAGGCGGCACGGTCTCGCGCTGATGCGGGCCGACGCGCACGCCATGCGCGGCCGCCGCCTGGTGATCGCCAAGCAAGAGGACGCCGCCCTCACCGAGATCGCCAGGGCGCTGGCCATCCTCGACGACTCCGCGGTCCCGGACCGCCAGGTCGGGAGGCGCAACTGGGACCGGATGCTGTCCACGACCCTGGTCGACTGCTGGCTGGTGCTGAATCAGCTGGGCGTCTACGAGGCGGCCGAAGAGGCCATCGCCCGCGCCGCGCAGGCGATCCGCGACAGCGCGAGCCCGCACGAGATCGCGCTCCAGCTGATCAACCGGGTCAAGATGCTGCTGGGCTGGGGCCTGCGGCTCGAACGCATCGAACGGTACGACGAGGGAGCGGACAAGTTCCGCACCGCGGCGTCGATGGCGCAGGCCGCCGAGGGTCCGTTCACCGAGTCACTGTTCCCCCGCAAGGCCAATGTGCCCGCGATCGACCAGGTCGGCGTGCTCGCCGCTGCGGCCGCGCTGGCTTCGCCCGATTCGTCTCATATCGACCGGCTGAACGCGCTGCTGAATCCGGAACTGGTGTTCCCGCACGAACGCGAGATCATCGCCATCGCGCTGGCCCGCTGCCTGGACAACAGCGGCCGCCGCGAGGACGCGCTGCAGGTGCTCAAAGAGGTTCGCGAGGACAACGAGGACGGCTCGCTGCCGTCGATGCGGCTGAACCTCGCCCGCGAGCTGGCCAGGCTCGACACCACCCCGGACTACGCGTCGGGGGCGAGCCAGTCCCTGATCGACTACGCGACCATCCTCGAATCGGAGATGTGGTCGCTGCGGGAATCGCAGATCGCCACGCTCAACGCGCGGCGGGAACACGAACGGCTGTCCGCCGAGCACGGCGCGATCACCCAGCAAGCCCTTCAGGACCCGCTCACCGGGCTCCCGAACCGCCGCGCGCTCGACGAAAAGCTGCGTTCGCTGGCGTCGTCCGCGGACGCCCAGCCGCTCGCGGTCGCGCTGGTCGACCTCGACGGTTTCAAGGACGTCAACGACAAGCAGTCGCACGCCGAAGGCGACAACGTGCTCCGTGTCATCGCGAGCACGCTGCGCGACGCCCTGCGCGGCGACGACGTCGTCGCCCGATACGGCGGTGACGAGTTCATCGTGCTTCTACCTGGGGCTCCGGCGTCGGCGGCGAAGCAGGCGCTGGGTCGTTCTGTGAATGCCGTCGCATCTTTGCCGCACCACCTTTCGCATGGCGTCACCCTCTCCGTCGGGCTCGTTTCACTTCGGCCGCAGGAGCGGGCCGAACAGGTCCTGGCGCGTGCCGACGCGGCCATGTACCAGGCGAAACGTGGCGGCGGGAACCAGGTGTCGTCGGTGAACTCGATGGCCATCGATCCGGCGACCGGATGGCCAGGCGAGGATGCTCCGACCGACCCCGCGTGGGACGCCGAGCAGCCCACGTAGGATCAATGCCCGACAACCACCGTTGGTGAAATGTTGGGAGTGCCGTGACCGGCCCGCTGAGCACGTTGATCCTCGCCGCGGGTGAGGGCACCCGCATGCGCTCGTCCACCCCGAAGGTGCTGCACCCGATCGCCGGCCGTCCGCTGGTCGAGCACGCGGTCCGGGCGGCGGCGGGACTGAGTCCGGAACACCTGGTCGTGGTCATCGGCCACGGTCGCGACTCGGTCGGCGCGCAGCTGGCGAAGGTCGGCGAGGCGCTCGGGCGCGAGGTCGTCACGGCCGTCCAGGAGGAGCAGAAGGGCACCGGGCACGCCGTGTCTTGCGCGCTCTCGGCGCTGCCGGGCGGACTGACCGGCACCGTCGTCGTCAGCTACGGCGACGTCCCGCTGCTCGACACCGAAACACTCGCTTCCCTGGTCGCGGAGCACACGTCGACCGGTAACGCGGTCACCGTGCTGACCGCGGTCGTCGAGAACCCGACCGGTTACGGCCGGATCATCCGCGACGAGAACGGTGTCGTCACCTCCATCGTCGAGCAGAAGGACGCCACCCCCGAACAGCACGAAATCGCCGAAATCAACTCCGGCGTCTACGCCTTCGACGCTTCGGTGCTGGTCGACGGTCTCTCGAAACTTTCCACTGACAACGCGCAGGGCGAGCTCTACCTCACCGACGTCCTCGGCATCGCCCGCGGCGACGGCAAGGGAGTCGGCGCGCTGGTCATCGACGACCCGTGGGTGACCGAAGGCGTCAACGACCGCGTGCAGCTCTCCGTCCTCGGCGCCGAACTGAACCGGCGCATCGTCCGCGGCTGGCAGCGGGCGGGCGTCACCGTCGTCGACCCGTCGAGTACCTGGATCGACGCGGGCGTGACCTTGTCGCGTGACGTCGTCATCGAACCCGGAGTGCAGCTGAAGGGCTCGACGTCGGTCGGCGAAGGCGCGCAGGTCGGCCCGGACAGCACTCTGGACAACGTCTCCGTCGGCGCTGGCGCGTCAGTGGTGCGGACGCACGGTTCCGATTCGGAACTGGGCGACGGCGTGAAGGTCGGCCCGTTCACCTACCTGCGTCCCGGTACCAAACTGGGGACCAAGGCCAAGCTCGGCGCGTTCGTCGAAACGAAGAAGGCGGACATCGGCGCCGGGACGAAGGTTCCGCACCTGACCTACGTCGGCGACGCGACCATCGGTGAGAACAGCAACATCGGTTGTTCCAGCGTTTTCGTCAATTACGACGGCGTGAACAAGCACCACACCACGATCGGCTCCCATGTGCGGCTCGGCGCGGACAACACGTTCGTCGCCCCGGTGACCATCGGCGATGGCGCCTACAGTGGGGCAGGCACCGTGATCAGGCAAGACGTGCCCCCGGGCGCGCTCGCCGTCTCCACCGGGCCGCAGCGCAACATCGAAGACTGGGTGACCCGGCGCAGGCCGCGCACACCCGCGGCGGAAGCAGCTTCCGCCGCGAAGCAGGACACCACCGCCGTGTCCGATTCAAATAAGGGAAACGACGGGGAGTCGCCAGCATGAGTTCGAAGTCCGGCACACCGAAGAAGAACCTGATGCTCTTCTCCGGGCGCGCACACCCGGAGCTCGCCGAAGAGGTCGCCAAGCACCTCAACGTGACGGTCGTCCCGCAGACCGCGCACAACTTCGCCAACGGGGAGATCTTCGTCCGGTTCAACGAATCGGTGCGCGGGACCGACGCGTTCGTGATCCAGAGCCACCCGGCGCCTATCAACGAGTGGGTGATGGAGCAGCTGATCATGGTGGACGCCCTCAAGCGGGCGAGCGCCAAGCGGATCACCGTGATCATGCCGTTCTACCCGTACGCGCGTCAGGACAAGAAGCACAAGGGCCGCGAGCCGATCTCCGCGCGCCTGATCGCGGACCTGTTCAAGACCGCGGGCGCCGACCGGATCATGACGGTCGACCTGCACACCGCGCAGATCCAGGGCTTCTTCGACGGCCCCGTCGACCACCTGCTCGCGCAGAACGTGCTGGCCGCGCACATCAACAAGACCTACCACGGCGAGAACATCACCGTCGTCTCGCCGGACTCGGGCCGCGTGCGGCTCGCCGAGAAGTGGGCGGCGCAGCTGGGTGACCGGCCGATCGCCTTCATCCACAAGACCCGCGACCCGGACAAGCCGAACCAGGCCGTCGCCAACCGCGTCGTCGGCAAGGTCCGCGGTCAGCTGTGCGTGCTGATCGACGACATGATCGACACCGGCGGCACGATCGTGAAGGCCACCGAGGCCCTGCTCGACGAAGGCGCCGCCGACGTCGTCATCGCCTCGACCCACGGCATCCTGTCCGACCCCGCCACCGAGCGGCTTTCGAACTGCAAGGCGCGTGAGGTGATCGTCACCAACACGCTGCCGATCCCGGAGGAGAAGCGGTTCCCGGGCCTGACCGTGCTGTCCATCGCGCCGCTGCTGGCGCAGGCGATCCAGCAGGTCTTCGAGGACGGGTCGGTCACGTCCCTCTTCGACGGCAACGCCTGATCTCATCGAAGCAAGGGACCTTTGCTCCCGCTCTCTTCCGGAGAGTGAGAGCAAAGGTCCCTTGCTTCGTTTTCGGCTCCTCGCGAAACGACGCGCGCCGGAACTCCCAGTGTGGCTAGGTTGCCGTTCATGGGGAAATTCAAGTTCGGCGTGAACCTGTGGGGCGCCGAGAACCGCGAAGCCTGGGGCGCGAAGTGCCTTCGCGTCGAGGCCCTCGGATACGACGTCATCTCCGTGCCCGATCATCTCGGACCGGGACGGGACGCGCCTTTTCCGGCCTTGACCATGGCTGCCGCAGTGACCCAGCGGCCACGCGTAGGCACTCTCGTCTCCAACGTGCCCTTCTACAACTTCGCGCTCTTCGCACGCGAAGTCGCCACGACGGTGAAGATGACCGGCGACCGGCTGGACCTCGGCCTCGGCTCCGGCCACATGAAGTCGGAATTCGACGGTGCCGGCCTACCGTGGACTCCTGCCAAGGAACGCATCGAGTATCTCGCCAAGAGCCTCGACCACCTGCGCGAACACTTCGAGAGCGAGGGGATCACGCCTCCGCCGCTGCTCCTCGCGGGCAACAGCGACGGCGTGCTCTCCCTCGCCGCCCGCCACGCCGACATCGCCGGCTTCGCGGGTCTTCGTCAAGCAACTGGCAAGCCGCCGGGCACCTTCCGTCTCGACGACGCCGAGCGCATGGACGAACGTGTCGCCTTCTTCCGCTCACACACGAACGGCCGGGATCCCGAACTGAACATGCTCGTCCAGCGAGTCGTCGTCACGGCCGACCGGCGCGCGGCCGCCGAGGCCTGGCGTGACGACGACGAGGACGGTCTCGACGTGGACACCCTGCTCGAAACACCCCAATTGCTGTTCGGGACGGTCGACGAGATCGTCCGGCAACTCCAGGAGCGCCGCGAACGGTACGGCTTCTCCTACATCACGGTGTTCGAGCCGATGCTGGAAACGTTCGCGCCGGTCGTGAAGGAACTGTCCGGTCAGTAAGCGACGCAGAAGCGCTGGCGGCGACGCTCCGGCTTGTCGATCTCGTCGACGAACGCGATCGCGTAGTCTGCGCCGCCGATCTTCGATCCGCCGTTCTCGTCGGTCAGGAGCACGTCACCGCCGAGCCGGAAGTCGCCGGTCCGCTCACCATCGGCCCACGCGCCGAACTCGGCGGCCGGGCTGAGGTAGAACCAGTCGATGTCCTCGGGGAGCTTCCGGAACGCTTCCAGCACCTCGGCGTGCGCCCCCGCTTCGCCCTTGTACTCGTCCGGGAACTCGGGGGTGTCGATCAGCCGCGGCCCGTCCTCAGCCACGCGCAGGCTGCCGGCCCCGCCGACCACACCGATCCGGGCCCCGTTGTCCTTCGCGACCTGAGCGATCGAGGGCACCGCACCGAGCAGGCCGCTCTGCCCGTGGACCGCGATCACCAGGACGTCGGCCCCCTTGGCGACATCGGCGAGGAAAGCCTCGTCGTAAAGCGACCCCGCCCTGGTCCCCTCACCTTCGGCGTTCCTCGACACCGCCAGGACCTCGTGACCGCGGCCGCGCGCTTCCGCGGCGATCTTCCCGCCCGCGTAACCCGTTCCTCCGAACACAACCAACTTCGCCATCACGTTCTCCCTTTTCATCGGCGACAAGGCCGATGCTAAGAACGCGAGATCGACTACTTCAACGTATGTAACGCACCCGTGGGTGAGTGTGCAGGTCAGCCACCCAGCGTGGCGAACTCGGACTTGAGCTTTTCGCGGACGCCGTTGACGTCGACCGGAGCCCGGACCTCACCGCGAGCCGCAGGCTTCGCCTGGACCTGGTAGCTGGCGTTCCGATTCGGCAGCCTGAACTTGACCTCACAGGTCATGCTCGTCGTGGTGTCCCGTGCCGCGTTGGCGTCCGCCGTACAGGTCTGCGCCCCGAGAGACTGGGCGCTGAACTCGACGGTCAGTGTCAGGCGCACGGGTGTCCCGCTCACGCCGCCGATGACGGTGTTGGCGACGTCGATGGTCGCCCGGCAGGTTCCGACGAAGTCCGTGCAGTCCAGTTTGTCGTTGACCACGCTGACGCTGACCTGGGTGAGCGCGTCGAACGGCTGCCCGACCCCGCCGATCGCGCCGTCCAGATCGGTCTGGAGCTTTTTGAGCGCGTCCCCGGCGAGCGGCTCGACCCGCATCTCGGCGCCGAGCGCCTTGCCGCCGGCGGCGTCGACGAGGGAAGGCGCGAAACTGACCACACGGTGCGGCGCCGCGGTGGTCACCCGCAGCGTCCCGAGCCCGCTCCCGACGTCGTAGACCTCGGTTCCGTCAGGCAACTTCGACCGAACCGGATCGGTCAGCGGGTTCATCGCGGAGACCGCGGTCCGGAGTGTCGACGCGGCCTTGCGCGGGTTGAGCACCTCGACGGCGTTCACCGGCAGGTCCGTGCTGTCGGTGCGGACCCAGTTGGTGCCGTACTGGTCGCTGTTGCCGAGCCCGTGCGCCTTCCAGTACTCCGGGGTCGCCGAAAGGTACAGCTGCTTGTCGGCCGAGAGGACCTGGATGGTCTGACCGTCGACCGGCAGCGCGCCGTGCGCGCTGCCGTTGCGGGTGATGCGGAACAGCAATTCGGAAGGTTTGCCCGAGGCATCCTTAATTGTCGACTTGTAGACAACGGCGGGTGCCTGCTCAAGCGCCTTCAAGGCGCTCTCGACAGCGCCACGCTGCTCGGTGCGCCGATCCACCCGCTGCTGCTCGGCGGGCGAGATCCCCGCCGCCCCGTCGATCGCGACGTCGCAACCGGCCACGAGGCAGCACAAGACGGCGACCGCGCCGATCCTCAACCGTCGTGCCGGCATTCCGCCCCCTGTGTCTCGCGTGCGCAGAGATCACACCTTAGAAAAGGGGTCGCGCACCACCGCATCCGCGGGTTCCCGAAGCAGCTGTCACCGACTTGTCACCTGAACGAGCCACCCGGCGGGACCCCGGCACGACCGGTTGGTCTACACTTTCCCGGTCTCGGCGAGGCGGGTTCCGTGAGCACCTGGTGCCCGACGTGATCGACGCGGCGGCTTGAGTGGCCACCCGCGATCGAGCACGCCCGTGGAACTCGCCGCCGAACACCAGAACCGCCCCGAACCACCCCCACCTCAGCATGATTTCGCTGAACATGTTGGTGAATTGAAGGAGTGCTACACCGTGTCCGAGGTACGTCTTTCCGTCGAGCCCCGCACCGAATTCGGCAAGGGTGCCGCGCGCCGCACGCGTCGCGCCGGCAAGATCCCCGCGGTGCTGTACGGGCACGGCTCGGACCCGCGCCACTACGCCCTGCCCGCCCTCGAGTTCGCCCGCGTCGTGCGTGAGAACGGCAGCAACGCCGTCATCACCCTCGAGCTCGAGGGCAAGAGCGAGCTGGCGCTGACGAAAACCATCGTCGTCCACCCGCTGAAGAACTACATCGAGCACGTCGACCTGCTGGTCGTCATCCGCGGCGAGAAGGTCACCGTCGACATCCCCGTCGTCGTCACCGGCACCCCCGGCCCGGGCACCCTGGTCACCACCGACCTCGACGCCATCCAGATCGAGGTCGAGGCGCTGCACATCCCCGAGCAGGTCGAGGTCTCGGTCGAGGGCGTCGTCGCCGGCACCCAGATCAACGCTTCGGACGTCGTCCTGCCGAAGGGCGCCTCCCTGGTCACCGACCCCGATGCCCTGGTCGTCGCTGTGAACGAGTCGCCGTCCGAGTCCGCGCTCGAGGGCGAAGACGCGGCTGCCGAGGCGGACGAGACCACCGCCGAGTCCGCCGAATAAAGTCACTCGCGTGACCGAAGCAGCACTCCCCGGGGCCGGCGAGCAGATCCTGCTCGCCGGCCTTGGCAATCCCGGCCCCCAATACGCGGGCAACAGGCACAACGTCGGCTTCATGGTGCTCGATGAACTCGCCGGCCGTGTCGGCGGCAAGTTCAAAGCCCACAAGAGCGGCGCCGAGGTCCTCGAAGGCAGGCTCGCCGGGCAGCGCGTGGTCCTGGCGAAGCCGCGCTCGTACATGAACCTCTCGGGCGGCCCTGTGGTCGGCGTGGCCCGGTTCTACAAGATCCCCCCGGCCGGTGTCGTGGTCGTCCACGACGAGCTGGACGTCGACTTCGGCGCACTCAAGATGAAGCTGGGCGGCGGTGACAACGGTCACAACGGCCTCCGCTCGATCACCAAATCCCTGGGCACGAAGGACTACTACCGCGTCCGTTTCGGCGTCGGCCGCCCTCCGGGCCGGCAGGATCCGGCGGATTTCGTACTGAAGGATTTCTCGACGGTCGAACGCAAAGAACTCGCTTTCGAGGTCGATCGTTGCGCCGACGCCGTCGAAGCGCTGATCAGCACCGGCCTCGTCGCGGCCCAGAACACCTTCCACGCTGGGTGAACCCGCTCACATGGCAGTGCGTTACAACCCGTCACTCGAAGGCGTTTCACCACGCCCCTGATCGAGTCGTGGAATAGCGCGAGCTCTTCCGGGGAACTCTCAAACCCGCTAGGACGGAATGCGGAGATCGCATTCCCCACCGAAACCGGAGAGAGTTTCATGTCGTTTACGGCCGAAGACATCACCGGCGCCACTTTCCCGAACGCCCCGATCGGGCGACGCGGATACGCCAAACACGAGGTCGACGCGTTCCTGGAGCGGATCGCGGACACGATCTCGGACCGGGACGACCTGACGGCGGCCGAGGTCCACCACGTCATGTTCTCGCGTCCGTTGATCGGGAAGCGCGGCTACGACGAACGTGAAGTCGACGATTTCCTCGACAAGATCGAAGGGCAACTCGCCCACCGGACCGGCCAGCAGGTACTCGGCGTGCCCGGCGCGCGTGAGGAGGAGCAAGCGACCGCCGAACGCGCCGTTCCCGACCGCGGTCCTGTCGAGTTCCTGCGGGAGCGCTAGTGCCCGTCACCGCGTTCGAGGCGAGAACCCGGCAGTTCGACCGGGCACCGATCGGCGCTAGGGGCTATTACGAACCCGCGGTCGACGCCTTCCTCGAACGGGTCGCCGCCACGCTCGACGGCGACGACGACCTGTCGGTTTCGGACGTCCACAACGTGGCGTTCGCCAAAGCGCCACTCTCGAAACGAGGCTACGACCCAACTGCCGTCGACGCGTTCCTCCGTGACGTCGAAGGCACGCTGGCCGGACGTTCCCAGTCCGCCGCCTACTACATCGCGCCGGCTCTGGAACACACTCACACCCACAAGCCGCCCTGGCGACGCCGCTGACCCTCGAGAGGGACGGGCCAGCGATGTTCGCGAGCCCGTCCCTCTCGTGTCAGGTGGTCGCCGCGTTCTTGGCGATCTTGTCCGCGAACTGGGTGGCGGTCGCGGCCCGCTTCACCTTGCCCGAAGGCGTCTTGGGCAGGCTTCCCGCCGGAAGCACCACAACCGCGAAGGGACGCATGTCGACCGCGCCGCGCACCTTGGCCGCGACTTCCTTCGCCAAAGCCTTCTCGGTGTCGGGATCCCCGGCGAGTTTCGATTCGACGACGACGGCGAACCGCTCCCGGCGGCTGCCCGCGTCGATCCGCACGGCCACGGCGTTCCCCGCCCGAACCCCTTCGACCGACGTCGCCGCCCGTTCGATATCGGTCGGGTACAGGTTCCGGCCACCCATGATGATGACGTCTTTACGACGACCGCAGATCACGATCATGCCGTCGATCAGGTAGCCGAGGTCACCGGTGAGCAGCCAGCCGTTTTCGTCCTGGGTCGCGACCGGACCGGCCATGGTCAGGTACCCCGGCGTCACGGCCTCACCGCGCAGACGGATCTCTCCGACCTGGCGCTCTCCGAGCACAGTGCCCTTGTCGTCGACGATCTCGGCCTCGAGCCCGTCGAGCGGCGGCCCGAGCACCGCGAAGGAACGGACGTCATCGGTGCCGCGTCGCGGGTCGCCCTGAGGCACCGGCACCGCGCGGTTGTCCGCCTCGAGCGCGTCGGCTTCGACGACATCCAGCGTCAGTCCGGTGAACAGCGGCGCGAACGACACCGCCAGAGTCGCCTCCGCCATGCCGTACGCGGGAAAGACGCATTCGGCGGGCATCTTGAACCGCGCCCCGGCCTCGACGAACGTCTGCACTGCCGTTTCGTCGATCGGCTCAGCGCCGTTCAGCGCGATCCGAAGCTTCGAGAGGTCGTACGCGTTGTCGTCCTCTTCACGGGCCATCCGCCTGCCCACGATCGCGTAGGCGAAGTTCGGCGCGGCCGTGGTCGTGCCGTTGTACTTGCTGATCAGCCGCGGCCAGATCAACGGGCCCGACAGGAACTCGAGCGGCGTGATCTTGACGAGTTCGACGCCGAACGTCATCGGGACCGTCAGGAAACCGACCATCCCCATGTCGTGGAAGGTGGGCAGCCACGAAACCATCACGTCGACGTCGAAGTCGAACTCGGCGCGATCGACCATCGCCTTGACGTTCGAATACAGGTTTCCATAGGTGATCTGAACGGCCTTCGGATCGGCCGTCGACCCACTGGTCAGCTGCAGAAGCGCCGTGTCGGATTCGGCCGTCGGCACGGGCTCCGCCAGCGGTTCGGCCTCGAGCAGTTCGGTGATCACCTGGAAGGCGATGCCATGCTCGGTGAGCACCGGCCCCAGCTGGTCGAACGGCTCACCGAGCAGAACCAGATCGGACCCGATCATCCGCAGCACGCGAACGGTGTCCTCGGCCCACTCGGCGAGGTCGGTGCGCTGAGTGGGCTGGTGCAGCATCGTCACGCTGCCACCGGCGAGCCACACCGCCTGCACCGTCGGCGCGATCAGCGACGGCGCCGCCGCCAGGACCGCCACCGCCTTGCCGGGCTCAAGCCCGGCAGTGACCAGGCCTCCGGCGACTCGCTTTGCCTGCTCGTGAATCTCGGCCCAGGTACGCCGAACCGGCTCCTTGGGCTCCCCCGTGACCATTCCTCGCTGCTGACCTCGCCCCGCCGCAGTGGCGACGAGCGTGTCCACGAACCGACTCATGCGCGTCACAGTACTGTCCGCCCTGGAACACCCGCTCGCTGTCGAGTGAACTCACTCGATCGCTTCGGAGGTCTCGAGCCACTGGGCCTCGACCTCCTCCTTCTCCGTTTCGACGGCCTTCAGTTCAGTGTTGAGCTCGATGAGCTTCGTGGGGTCGGTCGCCGCCGCGAGCAGCGCCGCGTGCAGCTTCTCTTCCTTGGTGTGTAGCTGGTCGAGCTTGCGCTCCAGACGGGACAGTTCCTTCTGTGCCGCCCGCTGTTCCGCGGCGCTCTTCTTGGGCTCGGAGGGCTGCCCGCTGCCCGACTTCCGGTCGGCACCGGCCTTTTCCAGGCTCTTGACCCGCCGGTCGAGGTACTCCTCGATACCGCCAGGGAGGTGGGTCACGTGTCCGTCCCCGAACAAGGCGACGATCGTGTCGCAAACGCGTTCCACCAGGTACCGGTCGTGTGAAACGACGACGAGGCTGCCCGGCCACGAATCGAGCAGATCTTCCAGCTGCTGCAAAGTGTCGATATCGAGATCGTTCGTCGGTTCGTCGAGCAGCAGCACGTTGGGCTCTGCCATGAGAAGCCGGCACAGCTGGAGGCGGCGCCGTTCACCACCGGAAAGGTCTTCGACCGGGGTCCACTGCCGCGACGCGGGGAACCCCAGCTTTTCGGCCAGCTGCGACGCGGAGAGTTCCTGCTTGCCGAATACGACCCTGCCGGAGATCTCTTCGATCGCCTGCAGGACGCGGAGATCACCCGGCAGGTCGTCGAGTTCCTGCCGCAGGTGGGCGAGGCTGACCGTCTTTCCCTGGATACGGCGCCCTGTCTCGGGCTCCTTGTCGCCGCCGAGCAACTTGAGCAGCGTCGTCTTGCCGGACCCGTTGACCCCGACCAGGCCGATGCGCTCGCCGGGCCCGATCCGCCAGGTGACGTGATCAAGCAGGGTGCGGTCGCCGACGGTCAACGTGGCGTCCTCGACCTCCAGCACGGTCTTGCCCAGCCGCCGACGGGCGAACGCTTGCAGCTCGACCGAATCACGCGGCTCCGGCACATCGGAGATCAGCGCCTCTGCCGCCTCGACGCGATAACGCGGCTTCGAAGTCCTGGCCTGCGGACCGCGACGCAGCCACGCGAGTTCCTTGCGTGCCAGGTTCTGCCGCTTCTCCTCGGCCGTCGCCGCGAGCCTCGCCCGCTCCGCCCGCGCGAAGATCCAGTCCGCGTACCCGCCTTCGTACTGCTCGACGCGACCGTTGGCGACCTCCCAGGTCACGCTCGCGACCGTGTCGAGGAACCACCGGTCGTGAGTGACGACCACGACCGCGATCCTGCGGTTGAGCAGGTGATCCGCGAGCCAGCGCACACCTTCGACGTCGAGATGGTTGGTCGGTTCGTCGAGGACCACGAGGTCGAGTTCACCGGTGAGGGCCGCCGCCAGTGCGACACGGCGGCGTTCGCCACCGGATAGGTTCGTCGTCGACGTTTCGACGCCGAGAGCGGTGATCCCCAGACCATCCATAATAGACCTGACCCGCGCGTCAGCGGCCCACTCGTGCTCGGCGCCGTAGCGCTCCAGCACGACGTCGCCGACCGTGCTGCCGATCGGGAGCTCGGTCCGCTGGGTGACCACGGCCATCCGCAAGCCGCGGACTTGACTCACCCGTCCCGTATCCGGCTCACTGATCCCCGCGAGGACCTCCAGCAGCGTCGTCTTCCCGCCCCCGTTGAGACCGACGACGCCGATGCGCTGCCCCTCCGCGACACCGAGCGAAACACCGTCGAGCAGCGGGCGCACCCCGAAGGACTTGCTCACCGACTCCAGGTTGACCAAGTTGGCCATGCCTCAGCCGATCCTTTCCAAAAAGCTTGCACCACAATGAAATTAGTCGATGTCCATTTCGGACATCCTCAGGCGTGCACTCGAGGCGGCGCCGGCCGCGGCGCGTCATCCCCGCCGACCAGCCGGGCACCGGGAACCGGCCCGTGTGCGACACGCACCGTGCGACAGACCCCCGCACCGGACAGCTCCGCGGCGACCTCGACGGCCGACTGGGCATCCGCGCACAGAAAAGCGCAGGTCGGCCCAGACCCGGACACAGTGCCGGCGAGCGCACCCGCGTTGACTCCCGCCCGCAACGTGCGACGCAGCCCAGGACGCAGCGAGACGGCGGCCGCCTGCAGGTCGTTGCCGAGAAGCAGCGCCAGCTGCCGCGGATCACCGGACGCCAGCGCTTCGACCACCGGAGTGTGCGGACCGATCCGCGGCGGGCTGCCCTCGCCCCGCAATTTGTCCAGTTCGCCGAACACCCGCGGGGTCGAAAGACCACGCTGATCGAACGCCAGAACCCAATGGAACGTGTGCCTCGACAACACCGGCACCAGTTGCTCGCCTCGGCCGGTACCCAACGCGGTCCCGCCGTAGAGCGCGAAAGGAACATCGCTGCCGAGCTTGGCGGCGATACCCGCCAGTTCGTCTCGGGAGATGTCGAGCTTCCAAAGCGACGCGAGCCCCACCAGGGTCGCGGCCGCGTCAGCGCTGCCACCGGCCATCCCGCCGGCTACGGGAATGCCTTTGCGTAGCACCACCCGGACCTTGGACTCGCCGTCCGCCTTGCCGACGTGAGCCGCCAGCGCCTGCGCCGCCTTCCACGCGAGGTTGTTGGCCCCGGTCGGTACGGAACCTTCCCCTTCGCCGTAGACCTCGACGCCCGGGTCCTCGGTGACCGCGACGGTCACCTCGTCAGTGAGAGAAAGCGCCTGGAACACGGTCACCAGCTCGTGGTATCCGTCCGGGCGTACGTCACCGACCGACAGGTGCAGGTTGACCTTGGCGGGAACCCTGACGGTTACTGGGGGCGGTACGACGGCGAGCACGAGTCAAGCCTACGTGGCCGCTCCACTTGTGCTGCCACCAGGAGAAAAGAGAACAGGACGAGTCCGACACGAAAGGGCCGCCCTGGACGGATTTCGTCCCGGGCGGCCCGGTCGTGGAGGATCAGGCAGCGACGCCCTGCGGGCCGCGGACCGGGTGGGTCACGTGGCCGCCGCGTTCGGCGATCCAGGCGAGCGCGGCATCCGCACGCTCACCGCGCACACCGAGTCGGAACCTGCCGACCGGCGTGTCGCCGATCCGGGTCAGACCGCCTCCGATGGTGGCGAGTTCGACGTCGAAGCGACCTGCGGCCTCGGGCAGCAGCGCACCGACCGATGCGAAACCGACAAGCACGACGTCCACCGCGCGGTCGTACTTCGACGCCTGCGCCCGGCCGGTCTCGATCGAGGGCAGCAGCGCCTGCGCGGTCCGGCTGGTCGGGTCAGAGACCAAGTCGAGCACGGTGCCACGTTCGATGATCACCCCGGCCTCGAGAACCGCGACGTCATCGCAGACACGGCGAACCACACCGGCGTCAGGAGTGGTGAGCAGCACAGTGACTCCGAGCTCGGCGCGCGCACGGTCGAGCACGGTCAGGACCGCACCGGATTCCTCGGGCTGGACACCCGCGGTCGGATCGTCGGCCAAGAGCACGGACGGCCCGGCCGCCAGAGCCTTGGCGATGGCCACTCGGCGCAGCTGCCCCTCGGTCAGGTCACCCGGCCGCTGCCCCGCTCGCGGAGTGAGTCCGACCAGGTCGAGCAGGTTGCCGACCCGGTTACGGCGCTGCGGTCCGTCGAGGCCGAGCTGTTCGAGCGGCGACGCGATGTTGCCGGCGATGGTGCGTTCGGCGAGCAACTCCGGCTTGGTACTCACGACACCGACCTGCCGGCGGACTTCCCGCAGGCGGCGGCCGTCAAGGGTCCCGGTGTTGAGGCCGTCGAGGCGGACGACGCCCCGGTCCGGGCGCTCCTGAAGTCCGATGCAACGAGCGAGGGTCGACTTGCCGGAGCCGGCCGGACCGACGACTCCGAACAGCGAGCCGGCTTGGATGTCCACGCTGACATCGCGCAGGGCGACGACGGGATTTCCGTTGAGGGGAAAGGACTTGGACAGGTTTTCGACAGTGATCACGAAAGGCTCCATGCAAATGGGGCGCTGCTTCTTTCGAGCGCGCCAACCGTCACCGAGTGACCGTCCAGAACGGACGGGCTTCAGAGGTAAGGGAAAGACTCAGGCAGTAACGGTGGAGCGTCGACACGCACTTACCGTGCGGCGACCTTCGTCGACTACACGTCGCCTGGTCAGCAGGAGCGGGTGGGTGACCCTGTTCATTAGGCACAGCCTCCATCGGTCCTGGCGGTAGCACCTGCCCTGTTGAGGGTGGTTGCTGCGACTTCGGCGAGCCAGGTCTCTCAGTCGCTCGGGATGGCTCACTGAGTAAAACCGATCCCACTAGATGAAAGCAAGCGCGTAGGCGCAGATCACACGTCTGGTCGCGTCCACGATACAGGATCGGCTGCCCACATTATGAGAATGCAGCTGAGATCCTAGGCCTCATCAGTGCCACTGCCTGCTAATACAGGTTTGACCAGGTAGATCGAGAAGAGGTTTACGCTGTCGTGCTGACCTCGGCCGGCACTCGACCGCGCGGTGCCGATCACACCCGCGACGTCGGTCAGTCGGTTGCCGCCGCGATACGGGCGAACTGGTGGACATCCAACTGCTCACCGCGGGTCTTGGGGTCGACACCCGCCTTTTCGAGCAACTCTCCCGCGCGTTCGGCGGAACCGGCCCATGACGCCAACGCCGCCCGCAGCGTCTTTCGCCGCTGCGAGAAGGCCGCATCGACCACGGAGAACAGCCGCTCTCTGTTCACTGACGACACCACTTCGCCTCGCTCGAAAGCGACCAGGGCCGAATCCACGTTGGGAACAGGCCAGAACACCGAGCGAGGTACCGCGGCGACCTTGCGTGTCTTTCCGTACCACGCGAGCTTGACGCTGGGCACTCCGTAAGTCCGGCTACCCGGGCCGGCCGCCATCCGGTCGGCGACTTCAGTCTGGACCATTACAAGACCGCTGGTCAGCGACGGCAGCTCGGCGAGCAGATGAAGCACGACGGGAACGGCGACGTTGTACGGCAGATTCGCGACGAGTGCCGTCGGCCGTTGAGGCAGGTCGTCCACCGTGATCCGCAGAGCGTCCGCCCCGACGACCGTCAGCCTTTCGCCCCCACCGCGTTCGGCCACGGTGTTCGGGAGCCGCCCGGCCAGCACAGGATCGATTTCGACCGCGACGACCTCGGCACCGGTCGCGAGCAGTCCGAGTGTCAGCGAGCCAAGCCCCGGCCCGACTTCCAGTACGACGTCACCTTCGCCGACGCCCGAAAGGTCGACGATCCGGCGCACCGTGTTGGGATCGTGCACGAAATTCTGGCCGAGCTTCTTGGTCGGCCGTACATCCAGCTCGGCCGCCAGCGCCCTGATCTCCGCAGGCCCGAGCAATTCAGTCACTCGACGATCGTAACCAGCCTTCATAAGCCGCGATTGGCCGGTGGACGACCAGCCCGACCCCGAGGACCGAGCCGGGCTCCGATGGACCGCGACCCGCCCGCGCCATCCTTACGGATTCTCCGAGCTGACCCGTGTCATACGCCAGAGTGATCGGAGCAAGTTCGCACCGCCGGAGCGTGATCATGATCCACCCGATCGATACCGTGCATTAGTTCGAATCTGCCTCGACAATCGAGGGATGACCAGCACAAACATTCCCAAGGCCTTCCCGCTCAACCTGCCGGAAGGTGACGCCGAACTGCTTCTCGACGAGTTGCAGACACGGCTACACGAAGGGCGACGCCTTGTCGCCGAAGTCGGCCAGATCCTGGCCGAGATCGAGTCACGCGGTGTCCGAGAGCTCTTCGGGTACAACTCGATCGCCGTCTTCTACGAGCACGTGGCCCGGGTTCCCCGAGCCGAAGCGAAGAAGGTGGCTGCTCGAGCACTCGCACTGAACTCGAGACGGGCGCGCGACGGGACCTTGACTCCACCCGTCGCGCCTTTGACCGGAGCCGCGGCCGCCGCCGGCGTATTGGCCGAGGGCAGCATCGACCGAATCGTCACGGTCATGCGGAGGCTGCCAGAGCACATCGCCGCGAACGTCCGACTCGATGAAGAGAAGGACCTGGTCGATCTCGCCAGCGTCGCGAGACCGCGCGACGTCACGATGGCCGGAACAGACGTGCTCGCGCGTCTCAACCCCGACGGGAACGACACCGAGGACCCCGGCCCGAAGACTCGGCGAAGCGAATTCTGGTTGCGCCAGAAACGCACCGGCCGCTGGGACATGCGCGGCAACCTCGATCCCGAGACCGGCGCCCGCTTGAACGCGCTTCTGGTGCCGCTCGCGCATCCGGCCCCGAACGGAGAAGCCGATCCTCGGACTCCTGCGGAGAGACGCGGCGACGCTTTCGCAGAAATCGTCGACCTTGCGGAAAGCAGCCCGGATATCCCTTTGCCTCGACAGGGGCCGCAGCGGGTCGCTGAGCCGCCTCAGCCCTCGGAACCCGACGAGGTCCCGGCAGACCGTTCTGGGGTCGGCCAAGCCCGGAATGAGGGCCACCAAAGCCAGCACCGCGACGACAGCGGCGTCCCAGCGAACAAGGGCGCTGAACGATCTCGGGCAGTGACCCACCTAAGGCCTCAGCGTTGGTGGTCACGGCTGTCGAGACCGAGATCCGGTGCTACGGAACCACAGCTGCCCAAAACGGCCTGAAGGCCACCTTGCGGGCAGAAACCCACACGATGGCCTTCAGGAAAGGAGAATGATCTGGCGGTCAGGCCTTCTTGCCGCAGTGCGGCCAGGCGCCGTAGCCACCACGGTCGTCGCGAAGCTTCTCGGCGACAGCGATCTGCTGGGCCTTGCTGGCCTGGTGCGGGTAAGCGGCGTACTGCGAGCCACCGTAGGCGTCCCAGGTGCTCTTGTTGAACTGCAAGCCACCGTAGTAGCCGTTGCCGGTGTTGGCGGCCCAGTTACCGGTCGACTCGCACTGAGCGATGCGGTCCCAGGCGCCGGCATCACCGATGACCGGATCGGCGGGCTTCTTCGTACCGACCTTGACGATCTTGGGCTTGGCCTCGGTGATGACCTCTTCCGAGACCTTCTCGCGGCCGACCTCTTTGCCATTGCGCTTGGTGACCTTGTAGGTCACGGTCTTCTGGCCCGGAGTGCCAGGGTCTTCGACCTTGGTCTTGCCCTTTTCGAGCTCCGGGTCGTCGACCTTCTGCTCGGGCGGCGCGATTTCCTCGTTCTGCTTGACCATGGTGACGCCGGTCCGGCTGACGTGGACCTCGGCGCCGTCGACCAGCTTGACGTCGAGGCCACCGACGGCCTCGTCGTCCGGGCCGAGGGTCATCCGCAGCTCACCGAGGAATTCCTTGGTGGTGACGGAGTTGGTCTGGACCTTGCGGGGTTCGTTCGCGCCGTCGTAGACCGTGACGTTCTTGAGGGTCTTGACCTCGACGGTGGCGCCCTCGAGCGGGAGTTCACCGTTCTGCGGCATCGAAGTCCAGGTACCGGACTTCGCGAGATCGGAACGGCCGAGCTGGTTCAGGGCCTCGCTGAGGTTGGTCGCGCGAACCCAGGATTCCTGCGATACGCCATCGACGACCAGGTTGAGCTTGCGGCCACGCTCCAGCTTGATGACACCGCCGTCGCCCACCGCGGCCTGAGGCGAGGGAGAAAGGGAGTCGTGCGCGCCGACCGAAAGTCCGGCGTCTTCGAGGACTTCGCCGACCGTGTCGCCGAAGCTGTGAACGGTCTGCTGCTGACCGTCGATGTCGAGCGTGACGCTCTTGTTCATCGCCATCGCGGCCGCACCGCCACCGCCGAGGGTGAGCAGCACCGCCATGACGGTTCCCTTGAGGAACCGCTTCTTCCAGACGCGGGTCGCGCTCGAGATGACCTCGTCCTTGGTCGCGGCCTTCATCGGCGCGCCCGCGGTGCGGTCCTCGGCCAGCTCGTCCGGAATGACGATCGGCGGAAGCATGGTGGTCTCGGCGCTGATGAGGCGGATCAGCTCGTCGACGTCGACGTCGATCTCGGCCATCAGGGTCTCGGCGTCGGGACCGAGCGCGGCCAGGACGTCCTGGTGCGTGATGCGCGGGTCGTCGGAGTAGTCCAGCTCGCCGTACTGAGTGTCGCGGTCGAGCACGGCAACCGAACCGGCGGAAGCGAAGGTGTTCGTCTCTGCGCCGAGGCGCGAGCCATCCTGCCTACTGCTACCAGTCACTGGGTCGTTCCCTTTCCCAAGACGTTAAGAAGCTCGACTACCGCTCCACAACGTCCTTCGTCTCGATGCGCACTTCGGCACACCTCTAGAAGTCCGACACCCGCAGCCAGCGCCATCGTCACGGTTCCAGGCCGTACCGCTCCCGGTTCCGCTTCCCCGACGTGCACTGACGTGACTGTGGGCGTAACAGCCGGAAACCGCATGAGCGGGTACCGACCGGCACGATCACGGGACAGTAACGAACCTCGCCGGGTTGCGCAAACACCCCCCGGAGTGTCGTGACGTTGGTCACTCATCAGAGTGGACCATTGCTGATCACTAATGTCGCAGTCCGTTCAACTGGGGGTGACTGTCGGCAAGCGGAAAACCCGCTCAGCGGTCACTCGCACTGATTCGGCCACCTCGTGCACCGCCTCGCCCCTGAGTGAGGCGAGGTGACGAACGGTGTAGGCGGCGCAGTAGGGCTCGTTCGGTCGCCCACGGAATGGGTGGGGGGTCAGGAACGGGGCGTCCGTTTCGACGAGGTATTGGTCCGCCGGAACGATCCGCGCCGCCTCGTGGAGGCCGCGGGCGTTGCGGAAACTGACCGTGCCGGCGAACGAAAGCACGTAGCCGGCGTCGATGCAGCGGCGAGCGACCTTTTCGTCTCCTGAGAAACAGTGGAAGACGACCTGCTCGGGCGCTCCCTCTTCCTCGAGGATCCGGAGGACGTCGTCGTGAGCGTCTCGATCATGGATCATCAGCGGCTTACCGATCCGCTTGGCGAGATCGATGTGCCAGCGAAAGGCGTCCTGCTGAGCGTCGTGGGGCGAGTAGTCCCAGTAGTAGTCGAGGCCGGTCTCGCCGACCGCGACCACTCTGGACTCTTTCGCAAGACTCTCCACTTCGGATTTCTCGGCCTCACCGAAATCCTTGGTACGCGTGGGATGGATCGCGACGGCGGCCCAAACCCGAGGGTCCCAAGTGGACGCCTGCGTGGCCCAGCGGGCGGACGCGAGATCGTCCGCGACGGTGATCACCCGCGAAACACCGGCGCGATCGGCGCGATCGACCGTGGCTGTCACATCAGCCGCGGTGACCGCGCCGCACGCGTCGAGGTGGGTATGCGCGTCCACCACCGAGACCGGCAACCTGTCCGGGATCGGCGGCAGTTCCTTCTTCTCCGCACCCATCAGCTGATCACTTCGAGATCGGTGCCCATTCGGGACCGGTCTCGCCGAGCTCCGGGTCCAGTTTGGCGAACAACGGGGTCGGCTTCTCCAGCGGCTTGCCGACCTCGATCGGCATGGACTTCCAGCGCGCCTGCTCGGCCTTGTAGTCCCCGGTGATGATGGGGTTGATCCGGCCGGGGATGTCGAGGTCCTCGACTTCCTGCAGTTCGGGCTGGGCCGCCCAGACACCGGAGCCGCCGAGCGCCTCGTGCACCTTCTGAGCCGAGTGGGGCAGGAAAGGGGTCAGCAGCGTGTTGGCGTCCGAGACGACCTGCAGCGCGGTGTGCAGGACGCTGTCACGCCGAGCGGGGTCGTCCTTCAGCTTCCAGGGCTCCTGATCCGAGAGGTACCGGTTCGCGGCGGTCACGACGCGCATGGCCTCGCTCGCCGCCGCCTTGAACCGCGACCGCTGGAGGTGGGCACCGGCGGTGTCGAAGGCCTTGCGGGAGAGCTCCTTGAGTTCCTCGTCGGCCGCGGTGGGAGCGTCCGGGCGAGGAATGGCGCCGACGTTCTTGTAGGCCATGGAGATGGACCGGTTGACGAGGTTGCCCCACTCGTTGGCCAGCTCGAAGTTGGTCCGGCGGACGAATTCGTCCCAGGTGAAGTCGGTGTCCTGGGTCTCGGGTCCCGCGACCGAGATGAAGTACCGCAGGGTGTCCGGGCCGAAGTCACGCAGGAAGTCGTGGACGTAGATGACCGTGCCACGCGAGGTCGAGAACTTCGAGCCGCTCATCGTGAGGAACTCGCTGGAGACGATCTCGTCGGGCAGGTGCAGCTTGCCGTACTTGCCGGGCACGCCGCCTCGGTCGCCTTCGCCGTTGTGACCGAAGAGCAGGGCGGGCCAGATCTGGGCGTGGAAGGTGATGTTGTCCTTGCCCATGAAGTAGTAGGAGCGGGCCTCCGGGTTGCTCCACCACTCCTGCCAGGCATCCGGGTTGCCGGAACGGCGCGCCCATTCGACGCTCGCGGAGAAATAGCCGATGACAGCGTCGAACCAGACGTAGAAGCGCTTCATCGGCTGGTCGCGCCAGCCGTCGAGCGGGATCTTCACGCCCCAGTCGAGGTCGCGGGTGATCGGCCGCGGGCGCATGTCGTCGATCAGGTTCTTGGTGAAGTTGAGGACGTTCGGGCGCCAGTCGGTCTTGCTGGACAGCCATTTGCCCAGGGTTTCGACGAACGCGGACAGGTCGAGGAAGTAGTGCTCGGTCTCGACGAACTTCGGCGTTTCACCGTTGATCCGGGACTTCGGGTTGATCAGCTCCGCGGCGTCGAGCTGGTTGCCGCAGTTGTCGCACTGGTCACCGCGCGCACCGTCGTAACCGCAGATCGGGCAGGTGCCCTCGATGTAGCGGTCGGGCAGGGTGCGGCCGGTCGAAGGGCTGATCGCGCCCCGCGTGGTCTTGGGGACCACATAGCCGTTGCGGTGCAGCGCGAGGAAGATCTGCTGCGTGACGTCGGCGTGGTTGCCCGTGGTGGTGCGGGTGAAGAGGTCGTAGGTGAGGCCGAGTCCCTGCAGGTCCTGACCGATCTGACGGGTGTACTTGTCCGCTGTCTGCTGGGGGGTCAGGCCTTCGTTGTCCGCCTGGACGGTGATCGGGGTGCCGTGTTCGTCGGTCCCGGACACCATGAGCACCCGGTTGCCGGCCATTCGCTGGTAGCGGGAGAAGACGTCGGACGGGACGCCGAATCCGGACACGTGGCCGATGTGGCGGGGGCCGTTGGCGTAGGGCCAGGCCACCGCAGTCAACACTGGGGTGCTCATGCTTGTTTAGCCTACGGACGTCGTCTAAGGCATTGTTGTCCGGGAGAGGATCGGAGGCCTCGGTGTCCGCCACGCGTCTGCTGGTGCTGGGTGTCGTGCGCATGTACGGGAAGGCACACGGCTACCAGGTCCGGCGCGAGCTTCTCTCGTGGGCTGCCGACAAGTGGGGCAATGTCCAGCCGGGGTCGATCTATCACGCGTTGAAGAAGATGACCGCCGAAGGTCTCCTGGAACAAGTCGAGGACATCGAAGCGGGCGGCGGGCCTGATCGGATCGGGTACAAACTGACCGAAGACGGGGAGACCGAGTTCCTCGTGCACCTCGGCCGGGCGTTGTCGAGCGACGACGCGACCGGGTACACGCTGTCGGCGGCGGTCACGTTCATGCCGACGCTGCCTCGCGCGCAGGTGCTGGCCCTGCTGAAACAGCAGTTGGCGAATATGGAAGCGCACGCCCAGTCGACCCACTACGCCCGTGAGCACGCGATCGATTTGGGGAAACCACCGCACGTCAGCGAGCTGTATCGCCTCTGGAGCGTGCACGCGGAAGCGAACGTGACGTGGATGAGGGATCTGATCGGCCGTCTCGAAGCGGGCGAGTACGTGATGGCGGGCGAGGGTGACGACGACGCTGTGTTCGGCGCGCCACCCCAGTAATCAAATTTGACTACAGAACGACACCTGGGGCACAGTGCGTCCGTCAGCTAGTCAAATTTGACTAGCTGGGCGTCGGAAAGGAGTTCACATGATCAAGGCACGCGGCCTTGAGCGGCGTTTCCGCCGCAAGGGCCGCAATGGGGGCGAGGTCCACGCGGTCAAAGGCGTCGATCTCGATGTTTCGGCCGGAGAACTGGTCGGCTTCCTCGGACCGAACGGCGCGGGCAAGACCACGACCCTGCGCATGCTGACGACGCTCCTCAAGCCCACCGCCGGTGAGGCGACGGTCGGCGGCTGCGACCTGCTCGCCGACCCACTGGGGGTGCGCCGGCGAATCGGTTATGTCGCCCAGGGCGGTGGAACCGCGCAGGAAAGCAAGGTCATCGAGGAGATCGAGTTCCAAGGACGGCTGTACCGGATGAGCAAGGCGGACGCCCTCGAGCGCGGGGCCACCCTCGCCGAGCAGCTGGACCTCGCCGGACTCGACCAGCGGGCGACCAAGACACTGTCGGGCGGGCAGCGCCGTCGTCTCGACATCGCGCTCGGGCTGATCCACTCACCCGGTCTCGTCTTCCTCGACGAGCCGTCGACGGGGCTCGACCCGCAGAGCCGCGCGAACCTGTGGGACCACATCCGCAGGCTGCGCGACGAGCAGGGCGTCACGGTCTTCCTGACCACGCACTACCTCGATGAGGCCGACGCGCTCTCCGACCGGTTGATCGTCATCGACGACGGGAAGATCGTCGCCGAAGGCACGCCGGATTCGCTGAAGGCGAGGGTTTCCGGCGACGGCGTCGTCATCGGGGTCTCACCGGAATCGGCGGCGGAGACCGCGGAGATCGCGGGCAGGCTCGAAGGAGCGCACGAAATGACCGTCACCGACGGCACGGTGCGGTTCCGGGTGCCGCGCGGGGACACCGCGATGCCCGAGTTGCTGCGCGCGCTGGACGGACGGGGCATCACGATGACGTCGATGCAGGTACACCGGCCGACGCTCGACGACGTCTTCCTGACCCTGACCGGCCGAAGCCTGCGCGACGCCGAAGAAGACGCGCCGGTCGACGACGCTCCCGAAAAGGAGGTCACGCATGTTGCATGACACCTGGTTGATCTTCCGCCGGGACATGCTCGCGGCGTTGCGCAACCCGACTTGGCTCGCTATCGGCGTCATGCAGCCGTTGCTGTACTTGTTCTTTTTCGGGCCGCTGCTGGTGAAGGCACTCAACGCACAGGGCGTGTCCGATGTGGACGGCTGGATGATCTTCACCCCGGCGATCATCGCTCAGCTCGCGTTGTTCGGCAGTTCCTTCGTCGGGTTCGGCCTGCTCGCGGAATACCGCTCTGGCGTGGTCGAGAGGATGCGGGTCACGCCGGTCAGCCGGGTGGCGTTGTTGCTGGGCAAGGTGCTCGCGAACGCGTTGCAGACCGTGGTCCAGGCTTTGCTCATCATCGCGCTGGCGTATCTGGTCTTCGATCTGAACGCGCCGTTCGGCGGTGTCGTGCTGAGCCTGGTGATCGTCTTTCTCCTGTCGATCACGCTGGCGTCGTGCTCGTACGCACTGGCGCTGACTCTCAAGAGCGAAGACACCTTCCCGGCTTTGCTCAACGCGGTTCTCCTGCCGTTGCTGCTGCTTTCCGGAATCCTGATCCCGATCACCGCGGGCTCGGCGCCGGATTGGCTGTACACGATTTCCCGGATCAATCCGTTCCGGCACGTGGTGGATGTCGAGCGGAACAGTTTCCGCGGCGACTTCTCGATGGACGCGTTGTTCACCGGGAGCGTCGTGGTGCTGGTCATGGCGGTTCTGGCCATCTGGTGGGGCTCGCGAACGTTCCAACGCGAAAACGCCTGAGACACGCTGTACCGAAAGGCCACCTTGCGGCCGCTCCGCGGACGTAAGGTGACCTTTCGGTACGTACTGGGGCGAAATTCGAGGACAGGTGGCTTTGATCGATCCGGAAGGTGAGCACGGTGTCACCCTGTCCCACCGGGAGACGGTGACGGACTGGGCGGCGGTGCGCGGCGCCGATATCCGGTTCGCTTCGGTCACCGTCAGCGAGAACACCAACTGGCGGGACGTCGCCGCGGAACGCAATCTGACGGGCGCGCAGCACGCCGGTATCCACACCGGTGCACGGCATTACGCGCGCCCTGGCGCCGTCCACGATCAGGCGGACCATTTCGTGCGGACGGCGAGCGCGCTCGGCGCCTTCGCACCCGGTTCGCTCGCGCCGGCGCTCGAGGTGGAGGCGCCCAGCGTCGACGACCGGTTCATCAAGGCGTGGATCAAACACGTCAGGCACGCGGCACGCGTCGAACGCGTCCTGGTGTACGCGGGGCTCGACTGCTGGACGAACCGCCTGCACCCGGACAAGTGGGCGGACAGCGAAGTGGTGTTGTGGCTGGTCAGGCACAACGAGATCCCGGGACGGCCGGGCTGGTTCCACTCGCGACTGGGATTGCACCAGCACGGTTTCGGCACCGGGTTGCCCGGTGTGGACGGACCGATCGCACAGGACGCCGTCGTCTATCCCTTCACGCTCGGGGACGTACTCCTGTAGCGATCAACCGGTGACGGCGGGTGTGCATCACGTCACCCAGGTCGGCGCACGTGGTCGCGGATGTCACTTTCCGGTCGGCGCGGGTTGCCTTTTCGTCCACTCGGACAGCGACAATGTCGCGTGCGGTTGATGTGCCGGAAACTGCGGACGGACGTCACGCCCGAGCGGGCGCTGACGGCTCTTGGGGTACACGCCCGCTCGCTCGGGCTCGCACCCCCCGCGGCGCTTTGCGGAGACTGGTTCTCTTCCCGCGCGGTCATCGCCCTCAACGCTTCCCTGGCTCCTGTTCATGACGTGGCCGAGGCGTTCGCGATTCCCGCTCGGATGCCGCCGATTCGGGACGCGGTGCCCGGCGCGGTCGGGGGTGGCTGGTTCGGTTACCTGAGTTATGACCTGACCGATCCGTCTGGCCGTTCCGGCGGCCTTCCTCCGGCGGTCTGGGGCTGGGTCGATCGGGTACTGCGGCTGGACGCGGACGGTTCGTGGTGGTTCGAGGCCCTGGTTCCCGATGGCGACCTGGATCCGGTCGGCGAGGTGTCCGCGGTGGAATCCTTGCTCGCCGCGCTCCCCGAAACGACGACATGGAGTTCCGGTCCGCTGTCGCGTCCGCTTCCGTCGGAGCACTACGACGCGGTGAAGGCGTGTGTGCACGCGATCGAAGCCGGCGAGCTGTTCCAAGCGAACATCTGCGCCCGATTCAGTGGAGAATTCGACGGCGATCCGATCGCGTTGTTCGCGGAAGGTGTGCGCCACTTACAAGCCCGCCGCGCGGCGTACGTCGCCGGCGACTGGGGCTCGGTCGTGTCCTTCTCCCCTGAGCTTTTCCTTGCCAGGCATGGGCAGCGTGTCCGGTCGACGCCGATCAAGGGCACCCTGCCGCGCAGGAACGCCTCCGACGAACACCTCGCGCAGCGGCTGCGGGAATCCGCCAAGGACGTCGCCGAGAACGTGATGATCACCGATCTCGTCCGCAACGACCTCGGCCGGGTCTGCGCCACCGGCAGTGTGCGCGTCCCCGAACTGCTCAAGGTCCGGCCCGCCCCCGGGGTCTGGCATCTTGAGTCCACTGTGGAGGGACGGATCGCCGACGGGGTCGGCGACGCGGATCTGCTCGCGGCCACGTTCCCACCGGGTTCGGTGACGGGCGCGCCAAAGATCCGGGCACTGGACCTGATCGCCGAACTGGAGCCCACGGCGCGTGGCGTCTACACGGGCGCTGTCGGACTCGCTTCGCCGGTCGCCGGGCTGGAGCTGAACGTCGCGATCAGAACCTTCGAAATCCACGACGGCACGATCGCGCTGGGAGTCGGCGGCGGGATCACCGCGGACTCCGACAGCGAAGCGGAATGGCAGGAATGCCTGCACAAATCCGCTCCGCTGGAGGGCCTGCTCGGCTGAGCTACTTGGTGGGATCCAGCAGGAGCTTGCCCGCCGTTCCGCGCGAGCGCAGGGCCTCGTGGGCGGCGCGCGCGTCGGACAGCGCGTACTCGCCGCCGGCGACAGCGCGGATCTGACCGGCGAGCGCCAGTGAAAAGAGCTCGTCGAGCGTGCGGCCGAAGACGTTCCCGGGAAGTTTGAAGGCGTGCGGCAGCCACATTCCGGCCACGGTGGTGCTGTGTCCGAGAAGGTTGCGGGCTTCGATCGGTTTCGGCTGCTCGCGGCTGGCCATCCCGTAGAACGCGAGGCGGCCGAACGGTGCGAGCGCCGCGATGCTCTGGTCCGTGACGGTGCCGCCGGTCATGTCGAGAACGACGTCGACACGCTTGCCGCCGTTCGCCTCGCGAAGCGCGTCGGTCATGTTTTCGGCGCGCGAATCGATGGCGACGTCGGCGCCGAGTTCGAGGGCGAGGCCACGCTTCTCGTCGCTGCTGGCGGTGGCGATGACCCGGCTCGCTCCCCACGCCTTCGCGAGCTGGACGGCGATGGAACCGACCCCGCCCGCGGCCGCGTGCACGACGACGGATTCGCCGGGCTCGAGGTGGGCGCTCTTGCGCAGCAGGAGCGAGGCGGTGGTGCCCTGGACGATGAAGGAGAGCGCGGTCAGGTCGTCGATGCCGTCGGGCACGGCGAAGGCGGTGACCTCGTCCGCCACCGCGCGCTCGGCGTAACCGCCACCACCGTTGAGCAGTGCGACGACACGCTTGCCGTCGGCGGTGCGCCCGACGACTTCGCCGCCGGGCACGAGCGGGAGCTTGCTCGGCGCGAGGTACGAGTTCTCGGCCTGGTGCGTATCGGCGTAGTTGACGCCGATCCGGTCGACCTCGACGAGCAGCTGACCTGGGCCGGGAACGGGATCGGGCAGGTCGACGAGGTTGAGCACCTCGGGTCCGCCGAATTCGGTCACCTGTACTGCGCGCATCCGCATCCTCCTCATCGAGATGAGACATTCTTGCATATGTCTCATCCCTGAGACATAGCGTGATATGTTTCACTCATCGAAACCGCACTCGAACGCCAGTTGACTTCGCCGCGCCCGGACGCCCTGCGCGCGTTCACGATCGCGCGTGCCTGGTTCCTGGCGGGCCGCCGGGTGGACATGCGGGATCTCGCGGGTGAGCTGGGAATCAGCCGGGCCACCCTGCACCGCTGGGTCGGTGGCCGGGACCAGCTGCTTGGCGAGATCCTGTGGTCGATGACCGTTGAGGTCTTCGAAGCACGGGCTTCCGGCAAACTCGGGCGCGGCGCGGAAGGGATCGCGGAGCTCATCGGCACCTTCGTCCGGACCGTGAACGACTCGAAACCGTTCCGGGAGTTCCTGCGCGCCGAACCGGAGCGGGCACTGCGGATCCTGACGACGAAGGCCAGCGTGGTCCAGAGTCGCGCGATCGCGAAGATGCGCGAGTTCCTGGACGAAGAGGTCGTGGCCGGACGGCTCACCCCACCGCTGCCGGTAGAGGATCTGGCCTACCTGCTGGTGCGGATCGGGGAGTCCTTCATCTACACCGACGTCATCACCGGTGCCGAGCCTGACGCCGCAAAGGCGTATGCGGCCGCGGCCGCCTTGCTGTCCTAGCCCTTGGTACGGGACGCGAGAACGGCGTCGTAGAGCTCCTTCTTGGACACCCCGGTGGCCTCGGCAACCTCAGCGGCGGCGGACTTGAGGCGTTCGCCCGCCGCGACCCGCGACGAAACTTCCGGAACCAGGTCCGCGACACTCACCGAACGCGGAGGCGCACCCGCGAGAACGACCGTGATCTCCCCCTTGACCCCCTCGTTTGCCCAAGCGGCCAAATCAGGCAAATTACCGCGTTTGACCTCTTCATACGTTTTGGTCAACTCACGGCAGACGGCGGCGCGACGGTCGAGGCCCAAGACATCGGCGGCATCGGAAAGCGTGCTCGCGAGGCGGTGCGGAGACTCGAAGAACACGACCGTGCGGGGTTCGTTCTTCAGCGAACCGAGCCATTTGGCGCGTTCACCGGGTTTGCGCGGGGCGAATCCTTCGAAACAGAAACGGTCGCAAGGCAGACCGGACAGCGCGAGCGCCGTGGTCACCGCGGACGGGCCGGGAAGGCAGGTCACCGGCACCTCCGCCTCGACGCAGGCCGCCACCAGGCGGAAGCCGGGGTCCGAAACGCTCGGCATCCCGGCGTCGGTCACCAAGACCACCGTCTCGCCCGACTGAAGCGATTCGAGCAGTTTCGGCAGACGGGCGGTCTCGACGTCCTCGTAGAAGCTGACCACACGTCCGACCGGCGAAACGGCGAGTGCGGCGGTGAGCGAGCGCAGGCGCCTGGTGTCCTCGGCCGCGATCACGTCGGCCGTCGCGAGGGCTTCGGACAGGCGCGGCGAAGCGTCGCGGACGTCTCCGAGCGGGGTGGCTGCCAGCACGAGGCGTCCTTCGGTCATTCCCGAAGGTTAACCGGTTCGCAGATCCGGACACCGAGTTCACTCTTCCGCCCGTAGGATCATGCCCCGTGACCGCGCTGCTGACCCGTGACAACGAGAGCGTGCGGCCGGATCCGGTCGACGCGCTCCGGCCACCGAGCGACCGGGAGGCCACCCTCCTCGGCCGCGGCATGCCGACAGACCGCCTCCGCGGCTGGATCGTCACGCTGGTGCTGACGGTCATCGGCGGCATCGTCCGGATCCAGAACCTGGCGACGCCCACGGACAAGGGCACGCCCGTCTTCGACGAGAAGCACTACGTCCCGCAGGCGTGGCAGATGCTGCGCAACGGCGGTTATGAAGACAACTACGGCTACGAACTGATCGTGCACCCGCCCTTGGCGAAGCACCTCATCGCGATCGGCGAGTGGCTGTTCGGCTACAACGCCTGGGGCTGGCGGATCATGCCCGCGCTGGCGGGCACGCTGATCGTCTTCCTCACCATCCGGGTCGCCCGGCGGCTCACGCGTTCGACACTGCTCGGCGCGGTCGCCGGGATCCTGGTGATCAGCGACGGCGTGCTGCACCTGCAGTCGCGGATGGGCATGCTCGACATCTTCATCGCGGTGTTCGTGCTCGCCGCGTTCGCCTGTGTGCTGTGCGACCGCGACCAGGTGCGGCGGCGGCTGGCCGTGGCCGTCCGCGAAGGCTGGATCGGCGAGTCCCGGTTCGGCCCGAAGCTGGGTTTCCGGTGGTGGCGGTTCGCCGGCGGCCTGATGATCGGGCTGACCTTCGGCGTCAAGTGGTCGGCGCTGTACTACATCGCCGCGTTCGGGCTGCTCACCGTCTTCTTCGACGTCGCCGCGCGCCGCGCCGCCGGGGTGCAGCGGCCGTGGGTCGGCACGCTGCGCCGCGACGTACTGCCCGCGCTGTGGGCGATCGTCGTCATCCCGATCCTGGTGTACCTCGCCTGCTACTGGGCCTGGTTCGCGAGCGAGACCGCGACCGACCGCAACTATGTGGCGATCAAAGACCTCGACCCCGGCTTCTGGGCCTGGATGCCACCCGCGCTGCGGTCGCTCGGCGATTACTCGATGAACGTCCTCGACTTCCACGCGAACCTGGTGACCCCTAAGGACAAGCCGCATCCTTGGGAGTCGAAGCCGTGGACCTGGCCGATGGGGTTGCGGCCGATGCTCTACGCGTACGCGGGCGGCACCGACGCGACCGGCTGTGGCGAATCGACCTGTATCCGGGCGACGATGCTGATCGGGACGCCTGCGATGTGGTGGCTGGCGCTGCCGATGCTGGGCTGGAGCCTGTGGCGGTCGGTCTTCCGCGCGGACTGGCGCTACGCCGCCGTGCTCGTCGGCTACTTCGCCGGTTTCCTGCCGTGGTTCACCAACCTCGACCGCCAGATGTACTACTTCTACGCGACGCCGCTGGCGCCGTTCCTGGTACTCGGGTTGACGCTGGTACTCGGCCAGATCCTCGGCGCCGCGAAACGCGGGTTCGAACGGCGGGGCACCGGCATGCTCGTCGTCGCCCTTTACGTGGGTCTCGTCGTGGCCAATTTCGCCTGGTTGTGGCCGATCCTCAACGGCAACGCGATCACCAACGAGCACTGGAACGCCGAGTTGTGGCTTCCGTCCTGGAAGTGAACGGGCAGGTCGTACCGGTCGGCTTGATCAGCAGGAAGAAGGCAGCGGCGAGGCGGACCTGAGGCGGGCACGGGCGAAGACCCCGGCCGCGACCAGACCGGTGATCGCGACGATGCACACGAGCGACACCACCGACGGCCGCAGCCGGGGATCCGGCAGCTGAAGGAGCAGCGCGAACACCGGTGACAGCGTCGTGATCAGCGCCGCGGTGATCGGTTCGGTGTGCCGTACGCCGACCTGGAACAGGTACATCGGCAAGGCCACCCCGATCACGGCGAGCACGGCAGACGGCACGAACGCCTCACCGAGCCGGGGCGTTTCGTCGAAGGCGGTGAAGGTCCAGCCGATCGCGATGATCAGCCAGAACCGGGTGGCGAGCACCGAACGAGGACTGGCCCCGGCGTCGCTGAGCCGCTTCGAGAACATCACATTGCCGGTGGAGGCGAGCCCGCACACGAGGGTGAGGGCGATACCGAGGACGATTTCGGCGCCAGGGCGGTCGCCGACGCCGCTGTGCCCGGCGAGGGATGCCCAGACGAGCACGACGAGCAGCCCGCAGATGCCGATCGCCGTGAGGACTTCCGCGCGGAGGACCGACGCGCCGCGGCGCAGGAACCTCCCCAGCAAAACCGTCAGAGCCGGGCCGATCGCCAGGCTGATCACGTTGACGATGGCCGGCTCGAGGAACTTGAGCGCGTACAGCATGCTCAGCCAGGTGACCGCGGTGGTGACGTTGATGGCGATGACGTCGGCGCGCTGCTCGCGGAACGGGCTCAGGGCCGACGGCAGCCCCCGCCTCAAGACTTCGGCGCCGAAGAAGAAGGCGGCCGCGAGGCTGAGCGAAATCGCCGAAACGCTGAGCGGGCTGAAAGTCTGGACCTGGTTGCCGGCGTAAACGTCGAGCGCCGCGGTGAACACCGCGAACGCGACCAAAGGCACCAGACCGGTGCGTGCGTCCGTCGCCATCTTTCCCCCAGTTTGCATGTACGCACATCAAATGTAGATACATGCAGATGTTTTCAGCGGCTCGGTCGCCCGTCAAGGTCGAGTTTCCCCATTTATCTGTGACACTTTGAGGCAGGTTGTTACTCTCCCCTGGTCAGTAGCAGTTCGACAGGGGGCACCATGACGATCCGACCGCTCGGAGCGGCCTGTGCGGCCGCGGCGTTGTTCTTGATCGCGGGCTGCGAAGAGCAGACACCGGGAACCGCGTCGCCGCAGACTTCGGCCGTTCCGAGCACTTCGAAGGCACCGAGCACGAGCGTGAGCGCGACCGCGCCGCCCAGCGCTTCAAGGCCTTCGGCGACCGCCGCGACCGTCTCCGAGCCCACCAAGCCCGCCACCGGGGGCGCGGTGGCGCACACCCCGGACGGGGCCGCGAGCACGATGGAGGACTACCACCACGCGCTGGGCGCCAAGGATCTCGAAACGGTCTGCCGGATCACGGCGCCGGCCTTCGACGGCGGGATGAAGGAGTGCCGCACCCTCACCCCGATGCAGTTCGGGATGTTCTCGGAGGACGACCTCAAGAAACTGAAGCTCACCCGAGTCGACCGGGCGAAGGTGCAGAGCAAGGGCCCGGACAAGGTCGTCGTCCCGCCAGGGGCGATCTCGCCGCAGGCGGCGATGATGGCGGCCGACCCCAAAACGTTCACCATGGCGTGGCGCGACGGGGCCTGGGTCATCATCGCCTGAATCGACCAAGGGGGAGCAAGGGACCTTTGCTAGCTTTCGTTAGCACACTAACTAACGCTAGCAAAGGTCCCTTGCTCTCTTTTCGCAGGTCAGCGCGGGTGGCGCTGGGGCTGCGGCTGCTGGTGGCGCGTCTGCTGCGGCTGTTGCTGCTGCGGAGGGCGACGCGGCACGATCTGGGTCACCGGGCCGTCCGGCGACTTGCCCGCACGGGCGAGCCAGCCTTCGACGTCGCGCCGCACGGCGGCGAGCGTCGGGCGGCGGCGGGGCTCCTGGTCGAGCGACGCGATGAGGATCCGGGCGTGCGCGCTGCGGTTCGGCAGCTTCGAGACCGGTTCGGCGCGGGCGGCGGCCATCAGCGCGGCCATCGGGGTCTCCCTGGTGCCGCGCGGAGGCTGGCCCGACAGCGCGTAGCTGACCGTCGCGGCGAGCTGCCACGCGTCCGACGCCGGGCTCGCCGGGGAGCCCATCGCCTGCTCGGGGGCGACGAAGTCCGGAGTGCCGATCATCATCCCGGTCGCGGTCATCTTCGAGTCGCCCTGACTGCGGGCGATGCCGAAGTCGATGAGGTGGGCGAGCCCGTTGCGGTCGAGGATGATGTTCGACGGCTTGAGGTCGCGGTGCAGCACACCCTTTTCGTGCGCCGCGGCGAGCGCGCCAGCCATGGTCGACCAGAGCCGTCCGGCGGCGACGTCGTCGAGCGGGCCCTGCGAGTCGACGATCTCGGACAGCGACTTGCCTTCGAGGTACTCCATGACCAGCGCGAGCCCGTCCGGCTCCTCGGCGAGGTCGTACACACGGACACAGTTGGGATGGTTCACGACGGCCAGTGCCCTGGCCTCGCGCTGCATCCGCTCCTCCGTGTCACGGTCCGGCGCGTGCGCGATCTTCAGCGCGACAGTGCGGTTGAGCTGGGTGTCGACCGCTTCCCAGACGGTGCCGAAGCCGCCGTGGCCGAGCCGCCGGACGCGTTTGTAGCGGCCGCCGCCGGAGTTGCGGGAACCCGGGGGCGCCGGGACCGGGCCCGGCACCGCGGCCAGCGCGGGCGGCGGTTCGGGGGCCTGCGCCAGCGCCGTCGCCGGGTACTGCTTCGGCGGTGGGGGCGGCAACTGCGGCTGCGGAGCGGGTGGCTCCGGGCGGTACGGCTCGACCTTCTGCCGTGGCTGCGGGTCCGGCCGGTTGATCACCGACCACGGCGGCGGGCCGACCAGTGCGACCGGGATCAGGCCCAAGACACTGAACGGCAGGAAGCCGAGCCAGAAGTGCACGGCGGTGTTCGCGCCCATGCCGATGCTCGCCAGCACCATCAACACGAACGGGATCCAGAAGAACCGCGAAGGCCACTTCGGTCCGCGACGGAACGCGGTCCGCGCCTGCAGCATCACGAAGAGCAGCGACAGCGCGGGCAACCCGACCAGCAGGATCAGGTAGAAGATGTAGCTCAGCTGCATCCCGCTCGGATAGAACAGGACCTCGTACACGTTCTGGCCGCGGCCGAGGTACTCGCTCTGCGCGCCGATCAGCGGGCTGTAGTCGGAGTTGAAGGTCGACAGGTCGCTGCTGGAAAAGCCGGACTTACCGCCCGACTTCGTTGAGGCGGCTTCCTGGTAGACCTGCGAAACACCGGTGGCCAGCAGCCACGGCAGCAGGAAGACGGCGATGACGCCGATCCCGCCGAAGATGGACAGGGTCACCACGTCGTAGCGATTGCCGGTGCCTTTGCGGATGATCGCGACGATCATCGCTCCCAGTGCGGGCAGCAGCGCGACCAGCGCTCCCGCGGTGCTCGTCGCCCACACCCAGTCCCCTGGCCAGATTCCTGGCCCGAACAGGCTGTGCGCGAACGAAAGCAGCGCGCTCGCTAGTCCCATGGACCCTGCTCCCCTCGCTAGTTGAGACCGTTTCCGGCGGTTTTCCCCCGGTTCAGCTTAGGACGCCATGGGCCCTCACGGGGTTGCCGGGTTGTCGCGGGCGTCTCCCTGCCGTTACCACCAGGCGTTCACCCGGCGGTAAGTCCATGATGGGGTCCGTACCCGAGCGCGAAGGAGCATTCGATGTACTCCGAGTCCTACCGGCGGAGCCTCGAAGACCCGGAGGGTTTCTGGCTCGACGCCGCGCAGGCGATCGAGTGGACCCACCCGCCGACGCGGGCACTCGCCGCGTCGAAAGCGCCCTTCTACCGCTGGTTCCCGGACGGGGAGCTGAACACGGCGTTCAACGCGCTCGACCGGCACGTGCGGGACGGCCGCGGCGACCAGGCCGCGCTGATCTGGGATTCGCCGGTGACCGATTCGGTTCGCCGGTTCACCTACGCGGAATTGCTGGACGAGGTCGCCCGGTTCGCCGGCGCGCTCGCCTCTCTCGGCGTCGCGAAGGGCGACCGCGTCATCGTGTACCTGCCGATGGTCCCCGAGGCCGCGATCGCGATGCTCGCGTGCGCCCGGCTCGGCGCGGTGCATTCGGTGGTGTTCGGCGGGTTCGCGCCGAAGGAGCTGGCGGCGCGGATCGAAGACGCGAAACCCAAGGTCGTCGTAGCCGCGTCGTGCGGGATCGAACCGGCACGGGTCGTGGAGTACAAGCCGATCATCGACGAGGCGCTCGCGGGCACGGCGCACCAGCCGGACAAGGTCGTGGTGCTACAGCGAGAACGAGCCCGCGCCGAATTGGGTGAGCGCGACGTCGACTGGGCCGAATTGGTCACGAAAGCCGCTCCCGCCGATCCGGTGCCGGTCGCGGCGACCGATCCGCTGTACATCCTGTACACCTCCGGCACCACGGGGAAACCGAAGGGCGTCGTGCGCGACACCGGCGGGCACGCGGTCGCGCTGGCCTGGTCGATGGGCGCGATCTACGACATCCATCCCGGTGACGTGTGGTGGACGGCGTCGGACGTCGGCTGGGTCGTCGGCCATTCCTACATCGTGTACGCGCCGCTGCTCATCGGGGCGACGTCGGTGATGTACGAGGGCAAGCCGGTCGGGACTCCCGACGCGGGCGCGTTCTGGCGGGTCATCGCCGACCACGGGGTGAAGGCGCTGTTCACCGCGCCGACGGCGTTGCGGGCGATCAAGAAGGTCGACCCGGACGCGAACGAAATGAAGAAATACCAGCTCGGCGGGTTCGAGACCTTGTTCATGGCCGGTGAACGGCTCGATCCGGAGACGTATCACTGGGCGCACGGGAAGCTCGGCGTGCCGGTGATCGACCACTGGTGGCAGACCGAGACCGGCTGGCCCATCGCGGCGAACCCGCGCGGCCTGGAGCCGATGCCGGTCAAACCCGGTTCCGCGACGAAACCGATTCCGGGCTGGGACGTGCGGATCCTGGACCAGTCGGGCGACCCGCTCCTCGCGGGGCGGGAAGGCGCCATCGCCATCAAGCTGCCGCTCCCGCCGGGTTCGCTGCCGACCCTGTGGCAGGACGACGAGCGGTATCGCGAGGCGTACCTTTCGCGGTACGACGGCTACTACCTGACGGGTGACTCCGGATACGTCGACGAAGACGGCTACCTGTTCGTCATGGGCCGCACCGACGACGTCATCAACGTCGCGGGTCACCGGCTTTCGACCGGTTCGATGGAGGCCGTGCTGGCATCCCACCCCGCCGTCGCCGAATGCGCGGTGATCGGGGTCCGAGACCAGCTCAAGGGCCAGCTTCCGCGCGGTTTCGTGGTGCTGAAGTCGGGGGTCGACGCCGACGCCGAAACGCTCAAGGCCGAATTGGTCGCGCTGGTGCGACGCGACATCGGCCCGGTCGCCGCGTTCCGCGACGTGTCCATTGTGGACGCGCTGCCGAAGACACGGTCCGGCAAGATCCTGCGGAAGACCATGCGCGGCATCGCCGACGGCCGCGACGAAGCGGTGCCCTCGACGATCGAGGACGCGAGCGTTCTCGATGCCCTGAAAGCGGTCTTGCGCGGCGAATGACCGGTGATCGGCACGGCGTACTGGTCCGATCGGGTGTTGTCGTGTTTGCCCTATTGGTCTATACCTCTAGAAGCAGAGAGTCTCCAGGTACCCGACCGGAGGTGCTCCATGAGTAAACGCCTGTCCAGAACCGTTCTCGGTCTGGCCGTCCTGAGTCTCGTGACGTTCGGCCTGCCCGCGACGGCGAGCGCGGCGCAACACGCGAAGGCCGAACGGAGCGTGACCGACGTCGTCCCCGTGCCGGTCGACGCGAAGGCCGATCCCCGCGCGAACTTCCGGCTCAGCCCCGCGACCGTGATCCGCACCGACCGCGACGGCAAGCAGGTCGCCGACTACCTGGCCGGACTGCTCCGGCCCGCCACCGGCTACCGGCTGCCCGTCGTCAGCGGCCACCGCGGCGGCGGCCCGGCCATCTCCCTCGAAACCGGGCACGCGGGCGGCCGCGTCGGCACCGAGGGTTACCAACTCAAGGTGTCGCCCTCCGGCGTGACGCTGAAGGCGAACACCGACGAGGGCCTGTTCCTCGGCGTGCAGACGCTGCGTCAGCTGTTCCCGTCGGCGATCGAAGCGAAGGCCGTCCAGCGCCGCTCGTGGGTGGTCTCGGGTGGCACCGTTCTCGACTACCCGCGCTTCGGCTACCGCGGCGCGATGCTCGACGTCGCTCGGCATTTCTTCACGCCGGCGCAGGTCAAGCTCTACATCGACCAGATCGCGCAGTACAAGATCAACACCCTCCACCTGCACCTGAGCGACGACCAGGGCTGGCGGATCGAGATCAAGAGCTGGCCGAAGCTGGCGACCGTGGGCGGGCAGACCGCCGTCGGCGGCGCTCCCGGTGGGTACTACACGCAGGAGCAGTACAAGGACCTGGTGCGCTACGCGGCTTCGCGGCACATCACGATCGTTCCCGAGATCGACATGCCGGGGCACACCAACGCGGCCCAGCACTCCTACGCCGAGCTGAACTGCAACGGCGTCGCGGTGCCGCCGCGCACGGACATCGAGGTCGGCTACAGCTCGCTGTGCATCGACAAGGACATCACCTACAAGTTCGTCGACGACGTCATTCGCGAACTTTCCGCGATCACCCCGGGGAAGTACATCAACATCGGTGGCGACGAGGCCCACTCGACCACTCCGGAGGACTACCAGACCTTCGCCAAGAAGGTGCAGCCGATCGTCGCGAAGCACGGCAAGCTGATCACCGGCTGGCATGACATCGCGAAGACGACCCCGCCGGTTTCGGCCGTCCCGCAGTTCTGGGGAACGACCGGCACCGACGCGAACGTCGCCGCGGCGGCGGCGCGCGGCAACAAGATCCTGATGTCGCCCGCGAACAAGGCGTACCTCGACATGAAGTACAACCCTCAGACCCCGCTCGGCCTGGACTGGGCCGCGTTGATCGAGGTCAAGGACGGTTACGACTGGGATCCGGCCACGTACCTGCAGGGCGTGACGGAGAAGAACGTCATCGGTGTCGAAGCGCCGCTGTGGTCGGAAACGCTGATCACGAGTGACAACATCGAATTCATGGCGTTCCCGCGGCTTCCTGGACACGCCGAGATCGGCTGGTCGCCCAAGGCGTCCCGTACCTGGGACGCGTACCGGCTCCGGCTGGCGAAGCAGAGCCCGCGGTGGGTTCAGCAGGGAATCGACTTCTACCGGTCCACGCAGGTCGACTGGAAGTAGACGGTTTCAGCTCGTCGCGTCGTCGAGGCGGGCGGTGATGGCGGCACGGGCCAGCGCGTAGGGCTCCGTGCCGCCGAACATCACCGAATCCGCGTTCGCGGCCCTGCCGAGGGCGTGCAGTTCGAAGGCCAGCCGGTTCACCTCGACGGACTCGCGGAGGTGACCGGCTTTCTTCGCCTCCACGACGGCCGTCCGGATGAACTCGGCGAAAGCCCGGCTCGCGTTCGCCAGCGCGTCGTGGACCCGGCCGGTCCGCGCGTCGAATTCGGCACCGGTGTTGTAGAAGAAACAGCCGCCGGGGAACACCCGGCGTTCCGAGTAATCCAGCCAGTTCGCGCACAGCGCGCGCAGCCGCGCGATCCCCGGCTCGACCTCCTTGGTCGGCCCGACGACGTTCTCCGCGAAGATCGCGCTCGCCGTCTCGATCGCCGCGAGCTGGAGTTCCTCCTTGGAACCGAACAACGCGAACACGCCGGATTTGCTCAGTTCCAATTCGGTGGCGAGCCTGCCGAGCGACAACCCTTCGAGCCCTTCGACGGAGGCGATGTCGACGGCGCGCCGCAGCACGATCCGCCTCGTCGCGTCGCCGCGGGCCACCCGGCCGTCAACCGGCATTCCGTTCCTCCCGCCGCCGTTTCGCCGATTCCAGGCCGTCACGGTACTGCCGGGAGAGCGACGGCGCCGCGAGCACCCGGTCCAGCAGCGCCCAGTACGCGGCCTGGCGATCGTCGTCCAGCTGGGCGACGTTGGTGAACGACGCGACGTACACCTCGGCGATCGTCGGATTCACCGGATCGCGTTCTTCGAGCGTCATTTGCCCCGAAGTCGGGACCTCACCCGTCCGGAGCACCCGTAGGTACCAGCCGCTGCGGCCGGAATCGATCATCGCCGGGATGACGTCCTTGCGCCCGGTCTTCATCGCGAGTTTGAAACACGGCGTACGCGGCTGCGAGACCTGGACCAGCGCGTCTCCCCAGGCCCAGACGTCGCCGATCCGCACGTCGTGTTCGTCGGCGCCCGCCACCGACAGGTTCTCCCCGAAATCGCCCGCGACCAGCGGGAAGCCCTGCTCCGACCAGGCCGCGTAGTGCGTCGCCGGGTAGACGTAGACCGCCTTGTCGACGCCGCCGTGGACGGCGCGATCCGCCTGGTCGTCACCGGCCAGATTGATCTCGTCCAATTCCAGCGACGGCGCCTCCACCCGCGATTTCGAGATCGCGCTGTACACCGGGACCTCGCGCTTCACCCCGAGTACGGACGGCCGCCCGACGAAGACCTCGTTCACTTCGAGTGTGCTCACACTTCCGAAGATAGCACGATCGTTCGTTTATCTGAGTAGACAGCGTCTACATCAGTTTGATAGACAGTGTCTACAAAGTGAACTCGTGGTTACGGAGATCTGGATGGGCTACCAACGTTTCGTCGCGCTCGGCGACAGCTGCGCCGAAGGGCTGGCCGATCCGCATCCGTCGGGTGGCTTCTACCGAGGCTGGGCGGACTTCGTCGCGGGGCGCCTCGCCGAGGACGAGCCCGGATTCCTCTACGCCAACCTCGCGGTCCGCGGCCGCAGGCTCGACCAGATCCACGCCGAGCAGACCGAGGCGGCCAGCAGGCTCCAGCCGGATCTGATCGCGTTGTTCGGCGGCGGCAACGACGTGATGAGCCGCGGCTGGGACGCGCGCACGGTCGCCCGCCGCGTCGACACGGCCATCCGCGCCTGCACCGAGATCGCGCCGCACGTCGTCACCTTCACCCTCAGCGACATCTCCCACCGCATGCCGATGGGTCACCGCATGCGCCCGCGCATCACCGCGCTGAACGACGCCGTCCGCGAGGCGTCCGTCAGCTACGGCGCGATCCTCGTCGACCTCTGGCCGGACCACGCGGCGCACGATTCCCGATATTTCGGCCCGGACCGGCTGCATCTGTCCGAGCAGGGCCATCGGCGCCTCGCCGGGCACGTGCTCGGCAAACTCGGCGTCGCCCACGACCCGGCCTGGCTCGAACCGCTCGCCGGTTCGGCCGGACGGCCCGGCCTGCGGGACGACCTGCGCTGGGTGACCCGCGAGGTCCTCCCGGTCGCGTTCAGCCGGTTCCGCAACCGGCTCGTCGGCCGCCAGCCGGGCGACGGCTTCCTGCCCAAGCGCCCGGATCTCCTGCCCGTCATCGAGGAGACCCGGTCGTGGGCGCCCGAACCCGCCTGATCGACACCGCCGCGAATCTGCTGGCCGAAGAAGGCGTCGGCGCGGTGACGCTGCGAGGGATCGCGAAAGCGGCCGGTGTCTCGCACGGAGCGCCGTTGCGGCATTTCTCCGGCCGCGCGGCCTTGCTCTCGGCCGTCGCCACCCGCGGTCACACCGAACTGCTCGACCGCGGCGGCGTCCTGCCGGACGGGACACCCCGGCAGCGGCTCATCGCCGCCTGCCACGGCTATCTCGACTTCGCGCTGGCCAATCCGGCGATGTTCGAGCTGATGTTCCGCCGGGATCTCATCGATCCGGACGATCCCGAACTCACGCGGATGAGCAGCGCCGTCTTCGACTTCTTCGCCGCACTGGTCGCCGAAGTCCAGAACGGCAACTGGCATCCGGCCACCGATCCGCGGCTGCTCGCGTCCTCACTGTGGGCGTCGCTGCACGGCCTCGCCCAACTGTGGCTCTGGGGCGGGCTGGCGGGCGCCAGCTTCGCGCCGTCACCGGAAAGCGCGCTGGCCGTCACGCTCGACGCCTACCTTGGCTGAAGCTCGGCGAAGAGGCGGTCCGTTCCGGGTATCCCCTCCCAGAAGGCCCTCTTACCCGGAGCGGGTCATCCTCTTCGCCGAGTTAGGGAATGGAAATGTCCATCCTGCTTCGACGTTAACCGGACTGATCACCACGCGGAATCCCCCCGAGTCGGAAGCCGGGGTAAACTTTGGCGGTATATCACCGGGTGAATACCGCGAAAGTTGCAGAAATTGGGCGCCTTAACGCTCCGACGGTAACTTTCGGAAGTGCCGTCCCTCGCCCAGCCCTTTCAGCTCCTCCGCGCACGGCCGCTCCTTACCGACTGCCTGATCACGACGGCCGCGGCCGCCCTCCTCGCGATGGGCGCGGCACCCCGCGGCGGTTCGTTCGGCGACCCGGTCGCGCCAGGGGTCGTCGTCCTCGCGGTCCTGATCGCCCTCCCGCTGATCGTCCGCCGACGTCATCCGATCGCGGTCCTGCTCACCTCGGTTTCGATCATGACCGTCTACACCGCGCTGGGCTATCGGGCCACCCTGGGCGAACCGGCGGCTTTCATCGCCGCGTACACGGTGTGGGCGCGGTATCCGCCCGCGAAAGCCGTGGCACCGACCATCGTCTGGGTCGTCCTTTTCGAGCTGGGCCTCGTGCTCGGCGAGGTACCGTCCTTCGTGGTCGACACCACCCGCCTGATCGCGCAGTGCGCGGGCACGATCATCGTCGGGCGGCTCGGCTACCTGCGCGCGGACAGGATGGTGGAACGCGCCGTCCGCGCGGAACGGGAAATCCGGCTCGAGGCGGAACAGGCCGTTGTCGAGGAACGCATCCGCATCGCCCACGAGCTGCACGACGTCGTGTCGCACCACATTTCGGTGATCTCGGTGCAGGCGAACCTCGCGCGCTACGTCTTCGAATCGTCCCCGGACACGGCGCGCTCCGCGCTGGACACCATCACCGGGACCACGACCGAAGCGCTCGACGAACTGCGGCGGCTGCTCGGGGTGCTGCGCCCACCACAGCGTGAACCCCGCGAATACCGGCCACAGCCCGGTCTCGCCGACCTTCCCGCGCTGGTCGCCCGCGTGCGTGAAGCGGGCCTCACGGTGAAGTCGCGGACCGTCGGCGAACCACGGCGGCTCCCTCCCGGCCAGCAACTGTGCGCCTATCGCATCGCGCAGGAAGCGCTTACCAACGTGCTGAAACACGCGGCGAAGGCGACCGCGGAACTCACCCTCGAATACGGCGAGGAAGCGCTCGTGCTGGGTATCCGCAATTCCGCTTCCGTGGAGACGCCGCCACCCAATCCGGCGGGGCAAGGCCTCATCGGAATGCGCGAACGGGCGAGAATGTACGGTGGTTCGATCGAAATGGGGCCCGCCGGATCCGGCGGTTTCGCGATCGAACTGACCCTTCCCTATCTGCCGCAGGAGCGAGCCCGGTGACCAGTGTGCTGGTGGTCGACGACCAGGATCTCGTCCGTGCGGGCTTCGTGGCCCTGCTCGACGCCGTTCCCGACGTGCGCGTCGCGGGTGAAGCACGAAACGGGCTCGAAGCCGTCGAGAAAGCACGCGCGCTGCGTCCCGACGTGATCCTGATGGACATCCGGCTGCCCGAACTCGACGGTGTCACGGCGACCGAGCGGATCCTCGCGCAGGCCGGGCCGGAGAAACCGAACGTGCTCATGCTGACGGTGTTCGATCTCGACGAGTACGTCTACACCGCGTTGCGCGCGGGCGCGGCGGGCTTCCTGCTCAAGGACAGCCCGCCGGAGACGCTGATCGCCGGGATCCACGCCGTCGCGCGCGGTGACATGCTGTTCGGCCCGACCATCACCCGGCGGCTGGTCGAGGCCTTCACCCAGGGGCCGCCGGAACGGCCGGCGCCCCCGCCCGCGCTGGCCAGGCTGACCGAACGGGAACTCGAAGTGCTGCGGTTCGTCGGCACCGGCATGCCGAACGCCGACATCGCGCGGACCCTGCTGGTCAGCGAGGCCACGGTGAAGACGCATCTGAACCGCGTGATGACGAAACTCAGGATCTCCAGCCGGGCCCAAGCCGTGGTGGTGGCCTACGAAACGGGTCTCGTGCGGCCTCGCGGTTCCTGAACGAGCTTCTCGAAGTCCTTGCCCAGTACGGCTTTCGCGGCGTACCAGCCGCCCATCCCGTGCACGCCGGGCCCCGGCGCCGTCGCGGCCGAGCACAGGAAGACACCGCCGAGCGGGGTCCGGTGCGGGTTCCACCGCGCGACGGGCCGTCCGAGCACCTGACGCAGGTTCACCGCGCCGGCGGCGACGTCACCGCCCGGGTAGTTCGCGTTGTACGCCTCGAGTTCCGGCGCGGTGAGGCAGCGGCTCGCCAGGATCGTGTCGGAGAACCCGGGCGCGAACCGCTCGATCCGCCGTCGGACGATTCCGGTGGCGTCACGGGGATCTCCGTGCGGCACATGGCAATACGCCCACACTGGCCGTTTGCCCGGCAACCCGCGGGACGGGTCGATCGCCATCGGATCGGACACGAGCACGAAGCGGTCGTCCGGATCTTCCCCCCGCACGATGGCGTTTTCGGCGGCGTACACCGCGTCGCGGGTGCCGCCGAGGTGGACGGTGCCCGCCTTGCCGACCTCCGGCACCGCCCACGGAACCGGTTCGGACACCAGGAAATCGACCTTCGCCGCGCCGGGACCGTAGCGGTAGGACTCCAGCGCTTTCCGGTAGCGCGGCGGCATCAGGTCGCGGGCGATGTCGAGGAAGCCGCGCGGGGCGATGTCGAGGATCACCGTCCGCGATTTCGCCAGTTGCCGCAGGTCGGTGATCCGGCTGCCGGTGTGGATCCGCCCGCCGTGCGCGCGGACGTCGGCGGCGAGTGCCTCGCTGATGGTCTGGCTTCCGCCACGGGCGATCGGCCAGCCGGTCGAGTGCGCGAGGTGGCCGAGCAGGAGCGTCGCGCCCGCCGCGGCGAGTGAGGGCTGGCGGCTCATCACGTGCGCGGAGACACCGGAGAGCAGCGCGGGCGCTTCGGGACCGGTGAAAAAGCGGCGCTCCAGCCCGGAAGCGAGCAGCGCCATCCGAGCGGGGAGGAGGGCGGCGATCCGGGGGTCGCGGGGTGGCCGGCGAAGGTCTCCGAGCAGGAGATCGGCCAGTTCGCGGCTGCGTTCGGCCAGCGGGCCCAGCAAACGGCGCCACCGGGGGCCGTCCGCTCCGAGGGCGTCACAGGTCCGGTCGAGGTCTTCGTAGGCGAGTCCGGCGCGGCCACCGTCGAGCGGGTGCGCGTACGCGATCTCCGGCCTCAGGAGGTCGACCCCGTGCCCGGCGAGATCGAACCAGCGGAAGAAGGGGGACGCCGCGGCCATCGGATGCCCGGTGGCGCAGATGTCGTGGCGGACGTCGTCGTCGAACAGCGAAGCCGTCCGCGTTCCCCCGCCGATCTCGTCCGCCGCTTCGTGGATCTCGACCGACAGCCCCGCCCTGACCAGCAAGACCGCCGCCGCGAGCCCGTTCGGGCCGGAACCGACCACCGACACGTCGATCGACATACCACCCCCTTGCCGGGATCCGAACATCTCACCCGAATATTGTCGGACCCCTCTCCTAGGTTGATCCGCTTCAACCCAATCAGGAAGGGGGGCCATGCCCGATCACGACACGCTGCTCGCGCGCGTCCGGAAACTTCTCGCGAAAGCGGAGGATCCGGCGGTCACCGAGGCCGAAGCCGAGTCCTACAACACCAAGGCCGCCGAGCTGATCGCCAGGTACGGCATCGATCAAGCGCTGCTGGCCGCCTCCGGGGCGACAGCCGACGAGATCACCCAGATCATGATCCCGCTCGACAACCCGTACAGCCGTGACAAGGCGGGACTGCTCACCAACATCGCGCATCCGCTGCGCTGCCGGGCCCTGCTGCACCGGCTCGGCCAGTCCGTCACCGCGGTGACGGTGTTCGGTTTCCGCACCGATCTGGAGCGGACCGAACTGCTGTACACGAGCCTGCTGTTGCAGGCGACCACCCAGCTGACCAGGGTCCGCCCGGAGAGCCGCGTGTTCGCGGGCGAATCGCTGGCCGCGTACCGGCGCACCTGGCTGCACGGATTCTCCGGCGCGGTCTACGAACGGCTCCGCAACAGTGAAGACACCGCGGCCCGCACCCACACCGCCACCGCGGGCCGTCGCTCCGCCGAACTGGTGATCCAGGACCGGACGGCGATGGTCAAACAGGCATACGACGAACAGTACGGCGATCTGCGCTCGGCGCCGCCGAGGCGGCTGTCCGGCAGCGGCTACCTCGACGGGCATTCCGCCGGCGAGCGCGCCAACCTCAACACCACCGGCCTCACCGGACGGCGCCGCGCGCTGCCGGTGCGTTAGGCCCACCCCGAAAGCCACCTCGTGAGAGCAAGTGTCCTCGGGTTCTACTGAGGACATGATCGTGATCGAAGACCTGGCCACCCGCTGGCCGGAGTATTTCCTCGTGCTGCTGGAAGACGGTGTCCCGGTGGCGAGAGCGGCCGCCGTCCCGGTCGGGTTCCCGACGGCCGAACGCCCGGAACTGCCGGACCACGGCTGGGACGCCGCCCTGATCTGGGCCGCGGAAGACCTGCTGAGCACCCGTGAGACGAATACGCTGATCGCACTCGAAGTGATGGTCGCGCCAGGCCGCCGTGGTGGCGGCCTGGCCACGAAAGCGTTGGAAGCACTGAAGAAGCGCGCCTCGGAGACAGGTATGCGCAACCTCGTCGTGCCGGTCCGCCCGGCCGGGAAGGAGACGAACCCGGACTGTCCTTTGAGGACTACGTCGCTCGCCGTCGCCCAGATGGACTGCCGGGTGGGATCGCGCCGGTTCTCGCCTCCTCGGCGCTGGACGTCGGCGTGTACGTGGAACCGAACGTCTGGCTGGAACACCTGGTAGATCGAGCCAGCACCTGCTAGGTTTCTTTGGCATGTGCAGGAGTTCGCCATGACCGCCACCGGACCCTCCGGCGACGAGCTGTTGCGGCTGCTGGGGGCACTGGCGAATCCGCACCGGCTGCGGATCGTCGCGGCGCTCCGCGCGGAGCGCGCGTACGTGAGCCAGCTGGCGCGAGAGCTCGGCATCAGCCGGGCGCTGTTGCAGCTCCACCTGCGCAAACTGGAGGCGGTCGGGCTCGTTTCGGCCTCACTGGAGCTGTCGGAGGACGGGAAGGCGATGAAATTCTACGAGGTGAAACCGTTCCTGGTCGAGCTGAGCCCCGGCACCATCGCCGCCGCGGCGCCGACGCTCACCTCACCGGACACCGTCGATCAGGGGGAACGACCGTGAAGTGGCATCAATGGCAGGAGGTCGCCGGGCTGATCGGCATCTTCGTGTTCCTCACCGTGGTGATCACGGTGGTCGTGTGGCAGTTCGGCGCGACCATCCGGGCCAGGGGTGCGCTCGCGCGCGAACAGGAATACCGCAGGCTCGCCGAAAAGGCCGTCCAGGCGCAGGAAGAGACCGAACGCAAACTCACCGAACTCGACGGGCGCCTCGCGGATCTCCAGAAGAGCGTGGGCTCGGTCGAACGGATCCTCAAGGAGGTCGACTGACCACCGGCCCGGAAAGACCCTGGGCCGCCGAGCGGCAACTCGACGGCCCAGGAAAGAAGAAGCAAAAACCTCGCCCGAGGCATCTCACTCCTTCACGCAAAGGACTGTAGTTCATGCTGCCCGAAAGAATCGCCGCCTGGTCCGTGCGGCACCGCGCGCTCACCCTCGTCGGCTGGGTCGCCCTCGTCGTCATCGCCCTGTTGTCGGGAACGCTGCTGGACGGTGAAAGCCGCAGGAGCACCGATCCCGGCGAATCCGGCCGCGCGCAGACCGCCTTGAACGCCCAGAGCACCTTCGCCCCCTTACGAGAGAACGTCCTCATCGAGGCGAAGAACCCCGGCTCACCGCCGTTCGCCGCCAACGAAGAACTCCGGCGGGCGACCGAAGACCTGGTCACCACGCTCACCACATCCGGCTCCGTCACCGACGTCCGCTCGCCACTGGCCTCCGACGGCGCCGAACGGGTCTCGACCGACGGCGCGTCCGGTCTCGTCGGCTTTGCGATCGCAGGCGGGGAGAAGGACATCCGCCCGAACTTCGAGGCCGCGGCCGCGCAGGTCGACGTCGTCGCCGCCCGGCATCCGTCGGTCCGGTTGGGCCTGTCCGGAGATCTCAGCCTGTCGACCGTGGTCGACAAGGGCATCCGGGAGGACGTCAAGCGTTCGGAGTTCCTGTCCCTGCCGATGACGCTGGTGATCCTGCTGATCGTCTTCGGAGCGCTGGTCGCGGCGTCGGTCCCGTTGCTGCTGGCGGGCACGAGTGTCGCGGCGACGTTCGGGTTCCTCTCCGTCGTCGACGACTTCACCCCGATCAACAGCGCGACGACGGTGATCACTCTGCTCATCGGGATGGCCGTCGGCGTCGACTATTCGCTGTTCTTCCTCCGGCGGCAACGAGAAGAACGCGCGCGAGGCCACTCCGTCGACGACGCCATCCGAATCTCTGCGAAGACGTCCGGGCACGTCGTGGTCGTCTCCGGGATCACGGTCGTCCTGTGCGTGAGCGGGCTGGTGTTCACCGGACTCGACAACTTCACCGGCCTCGCGATCAGCACGGCGTTCGTGGTCGGCCTGGCCGTGCTCGGCTCGGTCACCGTGCTGCCCGCGCTGCTCTCCCTGCTGGGAGACAAGGTCGATCGCGGCAGGATCCCCTGGCTGGGCAAGCGGCGCACCGCCGCGGAGAACTCGCGGTTCTGGTCCGCGACCGCCCGCGCGGTCACCCGGCGGCCCGCACTGTGGGGCGGGCTCGCGACCGCGCTGCTGGTCCTGCTCACGCTGCCCGCGCTCGGCATGCGCCTGCAGGATCCGACACCGGCGGAGAGCCTGCCGCGCTCGATGGCGACGATCGACGCCGCGGTCCGCACCCAGGAAGCCTTCCCCGGGGTCGTCTACCCGGCGACGGTGGTGCTGACGGCCGAGAACGGCGGCCCGGTGGACAGCCCGGCGCTGCGGTCCGCGATCACGGACCTCGAACGCCGGATCGGCGAGACCGGTGGGGTGCTCAACAAACCGATCGCCGTCTCCGACGTCGGCGACGCGGTGGTCGTCCGAGTCCCGCTGTCCGGGGCGGGTCGCGACCCGGAAGCCGACGCCGCGCTGGCGAAACTGCGCACCGAGGTGCTTCCCGCGACGATCGGCGAGGTCGACGGCGTCGAGTTCGCGGTGTCGGGCCGCACGGCGAGCGCCCGCGACTTCGCCGACCGGGTGATCGAGCGAATGCCGCTGGTCTTCGGTTTCGTGCTGCTGGCGGCGTTCTTGTTGCTGCTGCTGGCGTTCCGGTCCGTGGCGGTGTCACTCGTGTCGATCGTGCTCAACCTGCTGTCGATCGGCGCGGCCTACGGCGTGCTCACCTGGATCTTCCAGGACGGCCATTTCGCCTCCCTGCTGGGATTCACCCCGTACGGCGGGGTGGTCGGCTGGCTGCCGATGTTCATGTTCGTCCTGCTGCTCGGGCTGAGCATGGACTACCACATCTTCATCCTCAGCCGGATCCGCGAACGCCGGGGCGACGGCGCCGTCACCGCGATCGTCCGCGGCACCGGCACGAGCGCGGGGGTGGTCAGCAGCGCGGCGGTGATCATGGTCGGCGTGTTCAGTGTCTTCATCACGCTGAGCGCGATCGAGTACAAGATGATGGGCGTCGGGATGGCGGTCGCCGTGCTGATCGACGCCACGCTGGTCCGCGGGGTGTTGCTGCCCGCTTTCCTGGCGCTGCTGGGAGAACGGGCCTGGCGTAAATCCGTGGCACCCGAACGCGTCCCGGAACTATCGTCGCCGAATGCCTGACGCGCTCTTCGCCCACGCACGGCTCGCACCGATCTACGACGCCTTCGACGGCGCTCGCGACGACCTGGACCATTACCTCGCCATCATCGGCGAACTCGGGGCGAAGAGAGTGCTCGACGTCGGCTGCGGCACCGGCTGCCTCGCCGTTCTCCTCGCCGGACGCGGGATCGAGGTCGTGGGCGTCGATCCGGCCGAAGCGTCGTTGGAGATCGCGAAGGCCAAGGACCCGGACGGGAAGATCACCTGGATCCACGGTGACGCGAAGGCGGCGGGTGAGGCGGGCGCCGATCTCGCGGTGATGACCGGGAACGTGGCCCAGGTCTTCCTGACCGACGACGAGTGGAGCCGGACTCTCGAAGGCGTCCACACCGCGTTGGCGCCGGGCGGGCACCTGGTGTTCGAGATCCGGCGTCCGGGCCGCCGTGTCTGGGAGGACTGGGCCGCCGACACCGCGCACGACACCATCGACGTCCCGGGCGTCGGCGAGGTCGAGCAGTGGCGCGAGGTCACCGAGGTGGACCTCCCGTTCGTCTCGTTCCGGTACAGCTACCGGTTCGAAGACGGCGAGGTCGTCACCTCGGATTCGAAACTCTGGTTCCGCGAGCGCGAAGACCTGGAAGCACTGTTGAGCGAACACGGCTTCCGCGTCCTGGACGTCCGGGACGCCCCCGACCGTCCAGGACGCGAGTACGTGTTCATCGCCCAGCGAACCTAAAGGGTTTCGCCGTCCGGAACGGTTTTCGGACCGGTGATCTTCACGTCGCCCCGGACGACGACGTTCTTCCCGAAGGTGACGTCGCCGTCCACTTCGAGGCTCGTGCACTCCCTGAGCGAGGGAGCGTCGGGGATGCGTGCGTCGAAGTCCGGCAGGAGCTTGTAGAACTCCTTGCTCAGCGACACGACCGGCGGGGTGGTGGTGGTGGTGGTGAACTCGGGGATCATCTCCCCGCCGTCGTCGAGCACATACGCGTCGGAGCGGACGACGAGCAGGTCGTCGGTGGTTTTGACCGGGGCGAACCGGGACCGCGGGATCTCGATGGCCCGCGCGCCCTCGAGCGAACCGATCGCCGCACCCATCGCCGTTTCGAGCTGGATCACCGGCGTGCTGGCCGCGTCGGCCGGGTCGACGGTCTTCCGGTTCACGATCAGCGGCAGCGCCGGCGCGGCCGGGTCGGCGTCCTGCAAGGCCTTCAGGCGTTCGAGGTCGAACCAGATGTTGTTGGTGTTGAAGAAGCGCCATTTGGCGACATCGCCGAACGAGTCGTCACCGTCGGGCACCTGCGCGGACTCGCGCAGGACGATCCGGCCGTCGCGCAGCGCGAGGTGCCCGCCCTTGCGGTCGGCCGCGGTGCCGAGCACGGTCTCCATCGCGAACGGGATGTCCTCGTTTGCGAGCCACGCGGCGATCCGGGCGTCCGGGAGCGCGCCGAGGTTGTCGGCGTTGGACACGAAACACCAGCGGATGCCTTGCGCCAGCAGCAGATCGAGCATTCCGCTCACCGCGAGCGCGATGTAGATGTCGCCGTGCCCCGGCGGGCACCATTCGAGTTCCGGGTTCGCGGGCCAGTCGGCGGGCTTCCCGTCGGCGGTGATCTTCGGTTCGCGTCCCTGGAGGAAGTCGGCCGGGATGACCTCGTCGGCGAGATCGGGATACTTCTTCAGCAACTCCAGCGAAGGCTCGCGGGTACCCGCCGAATTCATCAGGATGAGCGGCAGGCGCGCACCGTACTTCTCGCGGGTCGAGAGCACCTGCATTGCGATGACGTCGAGGAACGTCTTCCCCGGTTTGATTTCCAGCAACGATTTCGGCCCGGTGAGCCCCATGCTCGTACCGAGACCGCCGTTGAGCTTGAGAACGGCCGTGCGGTCCAGTACCCGGCGCGCTTCTTCGGCGTCCGGCTCGGGTAGCTCCACGAGCCTGCTGATGTCACCGAGAGGTTCGAGTTCGTTTCCCGGCAATTCACCGGCGCCGGGTTCGGACAGCTGCTCGAGCCGTCGTCGCAGGGCGGCCAGTTCCATGGCGTGTGCCCCCGCGGAACGCATTTTCGACAGCGTTTCGGCGAAACGATCGGACAGGTGCGCGTCAGAGCTCATTGTGCCCTTTCTGAACCACTGCGTCGGGGCGTCAGTGTATTACCGGCCGCGGAGCAGCACTTTGGTCCGGGGTCAGCACTCCGGCTATCCAGGCATTACCGGCCGCGGGGCCACCCCCTGGTCCGGGGTCAGCACCCCGGTCATCCGGACATCGTGCGGTTCCGCGGGCAGGGCGCGGACGAGTTCGGCGTCCCGGACGACGGCGATCAGCGCGGCACCCGGCGCGGCGAAGGAGAGTGACCGGTCGTAATACCCGGCGCCCCTGCCGAGCCGGACGCCTTCGTCGTCGACGGCGAGCGCGGGGATCAGCACCAGATCGGCCGTCCCCAGCGTGTCGGGACCGAGCCGACTGCCCGTCGGTTCGAGCAGTCCGCGCAACCGCCCCGGCCCGAGTGTCGACGGGCCTTCGTAGGCGGCCCAGCCGAGCGGCCCCGGCTCGTCGGGCACGATCGGCAGCAGGACACGTTTGCCCTGGTCGAGAAGTTGATCAAGGAGCAGTGTCGAGCCCGGTTCGGTCCCGAACGGCACATACGCGCAGACGACCGCGCCCGGCAGCCGCGCGGCCGCGGCGGCCAGCGACACCGCCTCTCGCTCTCGGTCCTCCGACACCTGTGAACGCCGTTCGGCGGTTATCCGAGAACGCCACTCCGCTTTGCTCAGGTGTTCATTGCCGGGCTTGCCCACGTGGTCAGGTTAGGCTTCACGCCTATGACAGGCGCAGCGACCACCCCGGCGGCACGGACGACGAGGAGCTTGCCCGATCGGGCGATTTCCATGACTTCGGACCGCATCACTCCTGGTAACGGTGGTGAACTTCAGTTCACCGACGGGCCTTTATCGCGTGCCTGGTCGAACGAACGGATCGAGATCCCCCAGTCATGACGGAGCCCATCGCCGAAGCGGCCGAGACCGAAGACGCGGGACAGTTCCGTTCCGTCGAGGATCAGATCGCGCTGACCCTGGACGCCGCGGTACGCCCGCGCCCGGTCCGGGTCGCCATCTCCGAGGCCCAAGGCCTCCTGTGTGCCGAAGAGGTCGTCGCCGAACACGCGCTGCCCGGTTTCGACCAGGCCGCCATCGACGGTTACGCGGTACGAAGCGTCGACGTCCGCACCGCGGGCCAGGAGCCGGTGCAGTTGCCGGTGGTCGGCGAGATCGCCGCCGGTTCACGCCAGCCGCGGCGGTTGCAGCCGGGCCAGGCCGTGCGGGTCGACACCGGCGCGCCGCTGCCCACGCTCGCCGACGCCGTCGTCCCGACCGCGTACACCGACGGCCACCAGGCCAAGGTCACCGTGCACAAGTCGGTGCCGTCCGCCGGCTACGTGCGCCGGACCGGCGAGGACGTGCAGATCGGCGACGTCGCCGTCCGCAAGGGCGACACCATCGGCTCGGCGCAGGTCGGCCTGCTCGCCGCGGTCGGCAGGGCGAAGGTACTGGTGTACCCGCGGCCACGGGTTTCGATCGTGTCCGTCGGCGACGAACTGGTCGACATCGACCGCACCCCGTCGGTCGGGCAGGTCTACGACGTCAACTCCTACGCGCTGTCCGCGGCCGCGCGGGACGCGGGCGCCGAGGTGAGCCGTGTCGGCATCGTCCCCGGCGATCCGAAACGGTTGCGCGAGATCGTCGAAGGCCGCCTGCTGATGTCGGAGATCGTCGTCGTCGCGGGCGGTGCCGGCGGAAGCGCGGGCGACGAGGTGCACGCGGCGCTGTCCGACCTCGGCCACATCGACATGACCCGCGTCGGCATGCACCCCGGTTCGGTGCAGGGCTTCGGCAGGCTCGGCCCCGATTCGGTGCCGACGTTCCTGATCCCCGGCAACCCGATGAGCGCGCTCGTCGTGTTCGAGGTGCTGGTCCGCCCGCTGATCCGCGCCGCGCGCGGCACCCGCAACCCGCACCGCCGGATCGTCGGCGCGCGGCTGCTCTCCCCGATCACCTCGACCAAGGGACGCAAAGGCTTCCTGCGCGGGCAACTGCTGCGCGACGAGGGCAACGGCGAGTACCTGGTGCAGCCGCTCGGCACCTCCGGCGCGCATCTGCTCGCGTCGCTGGCCGAGGCGAACTGCCTGATCAACATCGACGAAGACCTCACCGAGGTCGCCGCGGGCGAGCAGGTCAAGGTGACCTTCCTGGCCCAGCGGGCGTAATGGGCGCACCGATCTCCGGCGGCGCGTATCCGATCGAGAGCAGGCACCCGGGCTGGCCCGCGAAACTCGGGCCGCTCCGGGTGCCAGCCGGTGTCCTCACCGTCCGCCCGGTCCGGCTGCGGGACGCCGCCGAGTGGAGCCGCGTCCGGCTGCGGGACCGCGAGCACCTCGAGATGTGGGAACCGACCGGCATCGGACCGTGGCCGGATCGCAACGCGTTCTGGTCGTGGCCGTCGCAATGGCTGGCCCTGCGCGGCCTGGCCCGGCGCGGACAGTGCCTTCCGTTCACTATCACGGTGGATGGACGCTTCGCCGGGCAGATCACTGTGGGTAACGTCATCCGGGCGTCGCTCCGGTCGGCCTGGATCGGTTACTGGGTGTCATCGGACACCGTCCGCGGCGGTGTCGCGACCGGCGCCGTCGCCCTCGTCACCGACCACGTCTTCGATTTCGGCGGTTTGCACCGGCTCGAGGCGACCGTCCGCCCCGAAAACACCCCCAGCCTGCGGGTTCTCAACAAAGTCGGGTACCGGCAAGAGGGCCTTTTCGAGCGCTATCTCGATGTCGCGGGCGGCTGGCGGGACCACTTCTGCTACGCCGTCACCAAGGAGGAGACCGGTGACGGACTGGTCTCCCGGCTCGTCGCGAAGGGCCTCGCCGAGCGCGTTTGACCCCATCACCGGGTCGTTCCAGTGACCGCGTTACCACAAACTGTGAGATTCACCTAATTTGGTGATGCATTTTCCGTGATCGAAACCGGCGAGTCTGCGCGGCGTGTGTGACTGTTGTGGCTAGCGTGACTACAGCAGTGGATCGGGGGAGGTGACGGGAGATGCCCAGTTCGGTGATCATCGTCGCGCTCGCAGCGGCATGGCTCGTCGTTCTCGTGCCCATGGTCGCCCGCAAGCGCCAGCAGGTCGCTCGGACGACGGACTCGGCCCTGGCGGCGCGAGTCGTGCGGAGCGGGAGCACACGCCAAGAGGGACCGGAGGAGTTCGCCATGGCGGAGAACACGGAACCGTCGGTAGAAGACGACCTGGCCGAGCTCGAGGCCGAACTCGACGCCGACCTCGAAGACGAGGAGCCGGAAGCCGAACCGCTTCCCCAGCCCTCGCGCGGGTCGCACACCGAAAGAGAACGCCAAAGCGCGGGCTACCGGCCCGGCCGAGGCGGATTCGACCCCGAGGCGGCCGACATCGCCGCACGCGCCAAGTACGCGTTCCGGCAGCGGATCGTCATCGCGCTCCTGGTGCTGGTGGTCACGACCGCGGTCGTCGCCGGTTTCCTGACCCCGATGGTCTGGTGGGCCAACGGTGTCGTCGACGCCGTCCTCATCGGCTACCTCGCGTACCTGCGCCGCCAGGTCCGCATCGAGAACGACATCCGGCAGCGCCGCCTCGCCCGCTACAACAACACCCGCACCCCACGCCGCCCGCCGAACGCCGACGACGAAACGCACGAGTCCCGCGAGTCCCACGAGGACATCGAGGTCGTCGCCGCCGAACGTCCGGCTGTCGTGGAGCGCAAGCCGTCCCCGATGTCCCGCCTCCGGCGCCAAGCCGTCGTCGTCGACCTCGACGACGAGGACCCGGCCTTCCACGAGCTCGACGAGCCCGGGACCAGGCCTTTCCGCCGGGCCTCCGGAGAGTGACCCCCGAGTTTTGGAGCTCCATGAACCACTGATAGGCTCATGGAGCTCCAAACGAGGGGCAAGTTTCATCAGGGGCTGTAGCGCAGTTGGTAGCGCGTCTCGTTCGCATCGAGAAGGTCAGGGGTTCGATTCCCCTCAGCTCCACCGCAGGTCAAAGGCCCTTCCCAGGGATATGGGAAGGGCCTTTTTGCTACCCGTACAGCAGCGAAGTACAGCAGCAGGTCATTGCAGGCTGTCGCCGAGCTTCTTGAGCGCCGCCCGCGTCTGGTCCGACGAAATCTCGGTGTAGATCTCCATCGTGACCGCGAACTGAGCGTGCCGGAGAATCCGCATCGCGACCCGAGGGTGCACGTCGAGATCCGCCAGCAACGACCCGCAGGAGCGACGACCGTCGTGCACGGTGATGTACCGGACACCCGCCTTCCTGCACCGCGTCGCCCACGACCGGAGGAAGTTACGCGGCTCGATCGGCGTGCCGTGCTCTGTCGTGAACACGAGTCCGCTGTCCAGCCAGGCGTCTGCCTTCTCCTTGTCCCTCCCCCGACGCTCCAGCCGCAGCTTCAACGCGGCTGTGACAATGTCGATCAGGGGCATGGTGTCGTCAGACGTCGGTGTCTTCGTCTGACGATGCAGGAGCTTCTTCTGGACCCTTTGCAACTGCCAGGAGATATCCAGCTCCGACGTCTCGAAGTTGATCGCCTCATCAGGAATGCCGAGCACTTCACCCTCACGCATGCCCATGATCAGGACGAGGGCATACGCCGCGTACAGCGGATCGTTCTCGGACTTGGCCGACTCCAGGAACTTCCGAGCCTCATCACTGGACCACCGTTGCCGCTTCGGCTTCCGGAGAGTCGGCAGGGTCACGAGCGCCACCACGTTGCGACTGATCAACTCTTCGCGACACGCGTAGTTCAACGCGCTACGCAGGCAGTCCCGAATGTCTTTGATCGTGCGACCCGACGGTGCTTGCTCGCAGCATCGCCCGAGCGCGCAACACCGCTGTTTGGCCCGAGACCTACGAGCATCCTTCCCCTGTGCACAGCACTGGCACACCAAAGGCAACTTGTTGACCCACTTCTGTGCCTCACGAAGTTGCAGACGGTCGAGACGCTTGTCTCCCAAGAACGGAGCGATGTACCGCCGAACGAAAAGCTCGTAGTTCACGTACGTCTTGGGTGCCCGGTTCGGTCGGATGACCTCCTCAAGCCAGTAGTGCAAGTACGGCCCCAAGTTCGGAACCCGAGTCGCTACCGGCCCTTTCTTGGCTTCCTGGTGCAGCGTCAACCACTTCTCGTGGACTTCCTCGCGCGTCTTCCCGTAGACGTACTTGCGCTTCCTCTCCCCGCTGGGAGTCGTGACCCACACGTAGGCAGCGAAGCCGTTGCGATGGGGGTAAATCGAGCCTTCCCCGTCAGCACGTGCCTTCCCAGTCATCAGGCAGCCTCCGCCACTCGATCGTTGATGTACTGATCAACCCATTCAGGGAGAATCCGCCGGTTGTGACCGTCCTTAACGGACTGAATACGCCCGGTAGCCACCAGCATCTTTGTCTTCGACAGTCCGTAGCCCAGCATCTCCGCCACCTCGGCAACGGTGTGCCATTTACGCGTGATCATCAGTTCCCCCTTACGCCGCCTGCCGAGTTGCCGAAGTTTCTGGACCGTCGCCGGGCGGCCCCTGTGCAGCCAGTAGCGCCCGGTCGTACTCGGCTCTCCAGGTGATTCGTTCGGCGATGGCGCGCATCACCAGGTGGTCACGTGGCGGACAGTGGGTGTCGCCGGGTTCGACCTTGCGCCATACGAACCGATCCGCCGCCGGTTCCTCCTTGACCACACCGATATCCGCCAGCGCGGACACCACGAATGCCTTCCGGTCCGCCTTGTGATCGGCCACGGTCTTGCCCGACCACTTCCGCGACACCAGCACCCGCCGCCCCGGCAGCCCCAACGTGGTCCGACGGTGTGCGCGGCCCTTGCAGTGCCCGGGGACGGTCTTTCCGTTGGCCCCCTTGGGGTTGATGCCGTACAGCAGCCACACCGCGCACCGAGGCGAACACGGGGTCACCGCCAGCTCCGCGTGCAACCGGTCGTGGTGATCCCGCTGTGCGGCAGTGTCAGCGTCGACTACCTCACCGGTGGACTTGGTCAGGTACTTGGTCAGGTAGCCGATGTGACGGCCGGATTCCTCCGTGCCGCCGAGGATTCCCTTCGAGTGCACCTGGCGGCCGAACGTGACCACATGGGCCGGTTCCTCGACCACCTCTTTCGCCTCATCGAACGACGGCAGAGGCTCCCGGGTGTCCGGGTCCACGAAGACACGAGAATTCATGTCCCACAACGGTTCCCGATCCGTGTAGACGATCTCGTCATGATTGGGCCACCACACCTGATGGTAGGTCGCCTCCGTGACCATCCGAATGACTTCGTGGGAAATGGAGCCGCGTAGGGCGGTGTGCAGGTGCGGAGCCGCCCGCCGTTGAGGTTCCACGGTGGCGAAGTACTGCACGTCCCAGCCGACCACGCGCCGCAGGTTCTGCCACCACCGATCCACCAGCGCCGAGAAGTGCACCGCATCCCGAGCAGCCCGCCGGTAGTCATACGAAGTCGGGTTCACCGGCGAACCGTCCGACCGCACCGGGCCGTAGGTGTCGCAAGTGAGCGTGACGAACATCGACGGCCGGAACCGCCCCGCGTACTCCCGTCCCACCGTCGACGCCGACACCTTCCGACGAGGAAGGTTCGGCGCGTCCTGTCTCCGTTTCGTGGACCGCTTCACCGCCTTCCGCTCCGGGGCGTCGAGGACGGGCAGGCGACCCGTCATGCCCGACGCCCGCAGCTCCTCATCCACCGAGGCGACCTCCGCGCGGATCTCTTCCAGCTCGACCTCATCACCAGCCGCCACCGCCTCCCGGTAGGCCGTCGCCAGGTCAGCACGGAACGCCACCAGCTCCGTTTGGCTCTCTGACGGGGTTTCCCGCGTGATCACGGGTTCTTCGGTCATGTGCCAGCCCTCACGGCATTGCGCCTGCCGCAGCGCCTTTGCCTTGCGAGCACAGGGAAGACACACCGATTCCACCGTCGACCCGCACGGCACGAGGACGTAGCGGATCTCCCCGGTGTCGGTGTCGCCGACCTCCATCGTGAACGGCCGGACACACACGCCGTGTTTCTCCGCAGTGGCCTTCACGACCTCTGCGGAGAGTGCCCCGCGGCTTGCTCCGGTCACTACTCCATTCGGGGGTGCCGGCGAGCTGGCCACAGTGCCCCCGACCTGCGAATCTGTCGTCCTCGCGTCCATCAGGCAGCCACCCCCTCAGACGTGGCCCAGCCGTGCAGGGCAGCCATCGGCAGGTCTTGCCGGGTGGATACCGGCAGGTCCGGGAACGCGTCCAAGGTGTACGCGACGACCCCGTAGACCTTGACCGGAACACCGCACGGAGTCCGGCCTGTCACCGACAGCACGACACTGTCAGCGGGTGTGCGCACGAGCGATCCGGCCACGGTGTCCAAGGTGGACACCCACCGCAGCAGCCCAGCCGCGACCTTGCCCAATTCGTTCACGTCGAGCTGGATCGAAATCGGGTCGAGGTGCGAGGACACCGACACCAGCGCCGCCGGAGGCAGCACGTGTTCGTCCAGGTGGTCGCGGATCGCGTCCAGGAACACCATCAGCCGGTTCATGCCGTCCCCCTCTCGCCGCGACGATCGGACAGGTGCACGACCGAAGCGCCACCGTTGGTGACGTAGTGCTCCAACGCCTTCACCGTCTCGTCCGACACCCAGCCCGCCCGGACACGCAGCGGTTCGCGGATCCCTTCGCCCCAGACGTAGCCGACACCGGCCGCGCCCTCCGGGATCCGGTTCGCCCACGCACCGCGCTCATAGGCGCCGTCACCGAGCACCATCGGAACCTGTGTCTTCGACGTCACCCGCAGCGCCACCCGCCGAGGCAGTAACTCCCGCACCGGAACCGTCTCCTTCGTCGGCTCCTGGACGTACCCGCGCACTGTGAACAGCAGCGCACGGCCTTGCGTGGCCAGGACCGCCACCCGTTCCACAATGGCCTCACGGGTCTTGCGGTCGGTGTAGCGGGTCAGGGCGCCGATCTCATCGAACTCCAGCAACTCCAACGGATACTCCGTCGAGAGCGGCACCTCACGGGTGTGTCCGGCGAAGACGCGCTTACGGTTCTCCAGCTCATCGATCAGCGCGTCCAGGATCTCCAGGGCTTCCTTACCCGACTGCCCGTAGCGGGCGAAGATCCCGCGCCCGTAGGACAACTCCATCCCCTTCGGGTCGATCCCCGACGGACGCACCAAACCGGCGCGGATCGCGGGAGCAGCCGACACCAGCGGCGACCACATCACCGACCCCTTGCCCGCACCCGTCGCACCAGCCACCAGCGTGTGCGCGCCACGGCCCATCAACGGAACCGTCCACGGCGTCCCGTACTCCGTCGACCCCGCGTACACGGCCCGCAGATCCACCCCCGTGCCATCGGTAGGCATCAGTTCCGGAACAGGCAGGCACATCACCGCCGAGTCGAGCAGATCGCGGCGCATGAAGTCGATGGACACCACGTTCGGTTCCAGCTCCCGCACCTGGCACCGGGAGACCTTGCGCGCCACCGCCAGCTCCCGCGCGACCTCATCGAAGTCTTCCGGCTTCTGGCCCGGAACCAGCCGCACGCGGACCTCATCCCACGACGGACCGGAGCGCACCGACAGCAGCTTGGGCACCGCCACCCCGGACGCCTGACGCGCTTTCGCGACCGCCTCACGCTTGCGCCGACGAGACACCAGGTTCACCGTCACGTCGACCGGGATCGCGTCATCCCGCACCGTCAACCCGCAGGCATGCAACCAACCCGCCAACTTGCGACCGTAGAGCGCCCAGCGCAGCCACCACGCCCGCAGCCACCGACCGCACCACTGGTCATACCCGACCGCATCCCAGCGCCACCACACGAGCTGTGCGACCGCCAGGACGCCGATCGTGACGACGAGGGACACCCAGCCCAGCATCGTGCACCAGGCCCACGAGGCCACCAGGGCGAGGCAGGTCCGCCAGTGCCCGACGAGTTGCCGAACAATCCAGCCGACCGCCCGCAGCAGACCCCACAGCGCCACACCCAGCACCGCCAACGCGGCCAGCGCCTCGAACACAGCCGCCAGCACACGACCGACCTTCGCCAGCACCCACAACACCACCGCCAGCCCACCACCCACGGCGAGAGTGGTCATGATCTCCTGCGTGTTCATCGCTGACCACCCCGCCCACCAGCAGCGGGAACCACGATCGGCAACGGCAGCATCCCCAGACACGGGGAGCATTTCTCCTCACCCGGCAACAGCCGAGCGAACCTCTTGCATTCAGGGCAGCGCGTTCGGGTGACCCCCGTTGACGCACACCACTTGCCATCATTTATCTTCGTCATTGTTCACTGCTCCAGTGGACAGGCGCAGAACCGGTTTCAGTTTGCCGACCGGCCGGTTCTGCGTTTTATAGGGACACTTTTAGCCACGCGAGGACGCGTTTATCTAACACGCGTCCCCACGTGTAAAAATTGTGATATTCAATTCTCGACTACGTGATCATTTCTCTGAGTGGGCACGCTCCTTGCGCTCGAACTCCCGCAGCGCGACGAGCCACACCTGCTCCCGCGCAATCTTCAGGCCATCCGCCAGTCGGACCACCGTGTCCACCGTGGACAACGCCCGTTCGCCCCGCTCCAACAGGCTGACATGGTTCTTGCTGACGCCGGATCGCTTGGCCAGCTGCACTTGCGTCAGACGCCGATACTTTCGAGCCCGCCGCAACCACTGCGCCGCCGTCATCCCGTCCAGCGCCGAACCGTCATGCAGGAGAGGAACCATCTCCGAGTCGCGACCGTTCACACCCGCTCACCGATTTCCGGAACATAGATCTCCTGGTCCTCCAGAATGTCGACCAGTATCCGCAGCATGAACCGCAGTGGGTCCTGGTTCAACGCGTCCGCGAGGCGCAGAGCCTTCTCTGTCGAGTTCAGCCGCTTCTTGCCGCGTTCCAGCTCATAGATGAACTGAGTCGAGATATCCGCGCGGTCCGCGACCTCAACGGCACTCAAACCCCGAGTGACACGCAGCCACCGAATCCAGCCACCGGCACGGGACGTGTCCGGACACGGACGATCCGACCACATGCGCCACATTCGCTGTTCGAACTCCTGAACCGTTTCACGTCCGGTCACGCCAGCCTCCCGCCTTCATCCGGTAATCGCCGATTACCAGCGACAGCAGATCATCGAAACCAATCGCAAGCTCCTGAGCCAAACGCATCAACGTCTCCAACGACGTAATCGGCCTCTGACCGGTCTCGATCCGGGAAATAGTCGCGTCGCTGACCCCCACCCGCGCGGCCAGCTCTGCTTGACTCCAGTTCATCCGCTCCCGCTGGCTCCGCAGATACCCTGCCGCGCCGAACTCCGATTGCCCCGACGGCTTACGCCAGGCGTTCGGCCGCGCCGCCATCACAACACCACCTCCGACGGCCCATCATCTACTTGCCGCCATTCCGGCCGGTTCGTGAACTCCTCGACCCGACGCCGTTCGATATCGGCCCACGCCAGGCATTCCCATTTGTGGTCGGGATCAGAAACCGCGACCGCTTTGAACATCTTCACGTTATGACGGTGATACTTCACCCAATCTGCCGATTCGTCCTCACCCGAGGGAGTACGCATCACCATATTCCCCCGAGCCTCAAGAAGAGTGCGTGGCAAATCGGGGCCGCGGGACACTTTTTCCTTACTCATCACGGCCTCCGATTTCTTTTACTCGACCGCCCGTTTCGTTAATAATGCCGCTAGTTCGTCCGCTCCGTCGCGGAGTTGGTGAAGGAACGAAACGCGGGTTATCCACGTGCTTGGCGTGCTTGGGGGACGAATCGTCAAGAGACCCGACGTGCCGGAGATCATCATCACTGGCGGGAAAGCCGGGTCCGGCCCCGTTTCCTCGACTGTCACTTCGTCCCACGGGCCGATCACCCAGGTCAGGCCCGGCTTGTCCCACATTGTCACTCCCTTCCGCGCGTCGCTCCCATACCGCCGCCTGCTCCTCGAACACCCGGACCGCCGACACCACGGCCGCATACGTCCACCACGGAACATCCGGCCCGTCCGCCAGATCCCGCCACAACCGAGCCACCGCCCGCGACGCCGAGGCCGCCTGAACCAACTCCCGCGTATTCGAGCCCCGCACTCTCGCTAAGGCATTCGACGCGTCGTTATACGCGTAGTACGCCGTCCTCCACATTTCCTCACGCGGCACGCGCTTCTTCTTCGGCACAACGACACCACTTCCCGACTTGAAGTAATGCCGCCTACGCGGCCTTGGCCGCCGACTCGCCAGCAGCCGCCGAGGCCGGACGCGATCCCTTCCCGCCCGAGGACGAACCGCTGCCGCTGCCCGCCGCCTTGAACCCCGTCGCACGGAATACATACGACAGGTACTTGTACTCGCCCTGCCCCGCGACCTTCGGTTCCGCCGTCAGCCCTTCCAGCTCCACCGGGCGCATACCGGGCATCACCTCACCCACCGTCGGTACCGGCTGAACATCCGCCAACAACGTCACCTCGAACGAAGCCCGCTTTGCCTTCTCCTCGCTCGGATCCGTCGCCGTGAACTTCCACTGCCGCTTACCCGACACTTCATCAACCCGCTGCCGCACCGGCCGACCCGCCGCCCGATCCTCACGCGACTGATACTCGTTGTCCGCCGACACCTCACCCACCATCACCAAACCCAGAGGAAACGCCTCATCGTGCGAGATGCCGAACCGGATACCTTTGTTGATAGCCATGCTGTGTGAAACCTTCCCGCTTGTCCGACACGCCTTTACCGGCGTACCTACAACAATCGGCCAAACGTGTGTCTCGTCACGACACCATGGAGTACTCACCTGAACGCATCTCGTACACATCTAGTCTCGCGGAGTCTCTTCTTGGTGGTAGAGTGGCCTCGTGAGCAACGAGACAGCCACCCAGGACGAGCGCCCCAACGTCCTCAAAGTCCTGCTCCGAGGACGCCACCTCCAGACCTACCGCGCCTTCTGCCGCGAATACGACGCCATCGCCGAAAAACTCGACAGAAAGCTACGCGGAACACACCCCAGCAAAGCCCAGTTCTACCGATGGCTATCCGGCGACCTCATCGGCCTGCCCTACCCCGACCACTGCCGCATCCTCGAAACCATGCTCCCCGGATGGCAAGTCGAACAACTCTTTCAACCGCACGACGGCGGAATCGAGTTCGTGCCCGAGCCGCCTCAGGACAAAGCTGATGAGCGCACACAAACGCGTGACATTAAAATGGTTGACAGTGTCGAACCGCGAACCGAACAAGGGAATCAAATTGGCGAGGAATACGCCCTTGAGGTCCCACGGGCAGAATTCGGCGACGCGAAACTCGACGTACTGTCGCTACCGAATCCCCAGCCGGGCCGTTTGCTGGATCTAAATTGGGGCACATTCGGTCTGGGTATCGAACAACTTGGTAGTCAGATCAAGAATCTCGGCAGCCGACTCGATGTCGATATCTGCTTTGGAATTAACGAAGCCGGTTTGGTAATGGCGACCTTTCTTTCTTCTTCGCGATTCTCACGATGCCCAATTGGGTATCTACGATGCAATAAGGTTCGCGGCGGGGGGATCGAACTTGACGACGCCTCCGTATTCCCTGAATCAAGAGAGCATCCCACGATTGTGCTATGCGACTTTGAAGTCAAGCATTCTGACGCCATTGGATACCTTGCAAAACAGGTCCGGACGCGCTATCCGACGGCAGACCTGTACTTCGCAGTGTTCGGGGCAATGACCCAAGGAGATGACCCCCGCGCAGACACCTTCGACAGTCTTGCCGGTGCGCAAAACCTGCGCAAGGTGGACTTCTCAGCTATCTTCATTGCTGCAACCATGAGCCCTCCAGGGATTGAACCTCCACTGGAACTGCGATAGCCACAAAGGCGGGCACCGAATGAACAATGAAACATTAATTCCCGATTTGGCCGCACGAATTGCTGACCTAGTTCGAGAAATCATGCTCGAAATACGCCCCCGGCTTGTTCATGCCGCTCTTTCGGGAAAGCGTGGCGAACAGAAAAACACTCGCCATAGCGACAACTTTCTTTCAGAATTCGACCTGTGGATGCATCAGCGCTACAAGGAAGCCCTGAGTGAACACATCCCCTCCTTCGTCTATGCCTCAGAGGAGGCAGACCCCGAGGTGATTGGATCAGATCCCGAGCCTGATCTGTGCATCCTTGTGGATCCATTGGATACCAGCGAACTCGCAGTGCGAGGACTCTACGGCTACACGCACATCATGATCTACTCTCGCACTCTTGCGAGGCCGGTAGTTTCGGTGATCGGAGACATCTTCCATCACATTCAGCTCTATGTCGGCGCACGGGACGACGAAGGCATTGACCGCGCGTACATGGTCACGGCTGACCAGACGGAATACGTTCTTGACCGACCTTCGAATGCCAGCCTCTCGGAAGCCTTGGTAACTAACTACCTCATGCGGCCTGACGCCCGATTCGTGCCTCTTGCCCAGCAAAGCGACTTCCTTACCGCGCTCAGCGCACCATCCACCGGAGACAAGAAGAAGGGGCGCATTGGCGTCGACTTCGGCTCGGTAAGCCTGTGCCATGTGGCCGCTGGACTGACCGATGCCACCATCGAGTTCGCGAAGGGGTTCGCCATTTGGGACCTCGCACCAGGTCACTACGTGCTTCACGCAGCAGGAGGAAGCGTGATCGACCTACACGGCCAGCCGCTCTCGCTTGACTACGGCTTCGATTCGCTCGCTGACATCGCAGCCGCGATGAACCCGCGCCAGAAGTTCATCGCCGCCGGTAACGCCAGCCTCGCCGACGAGATCTTGAAGACCCTGCGCGCGTAGCACCCTGGCATCTCGTACGCGCGGGGCTACTTGGGATTCCTGCCGAATTTGGCTCTATGGGATCAAGGCGCCGCCGTTGGCGGCGCGCGGGTCACCACCCGTCCGGCGGGCTACGCCCAAGAGGCGACGCCGGCCTACCGCTCCGCTCTCGGCAGGCGCCGCCGGGCGAGCCCGCCGCAGGGCAGCACCCGCAGCGCGCCGCCAACGACGACGGAGACCCAGGAGCAACACGGCCACATCACCCCGGCCCACCCAACCCACGTGCAGTGGTCACCACGGGCTCCCTCGCTTCTCAGCGTCTTACGCCGAGCCGCCCGCATCAAGGCGGGAAAGCGTGCCTTGACACGACCGACTCAGCGCAAGGCGTGGCAGTGACGAGGGGAACGGGGACGAGCAGGCACCAGGGCACTCAGACAGCCACGAGGGGCCGGAGTGCGATAGATTCAGGGCGAGACGCAGCGCACTGACCAGCGGCGATGAGACTGCTGTACAGCAGCAAAGTACAGCAACGCCAGCGACCATGAACGACCGTCAGCAGCGTCTATGGCCTTGGACATGACCTCAGTGACCTGGGGAAACGCCGATGCCGACAGTTCGCATCGAGAAGGTCAGGGGTTCGATTCCCCTCAGCTCCACCCTAGAGGTCTTACTAGAACAAGTGCCTGAATGAAGGCCACGAAGTAGGACCGAGACGCCTGATGGCGAGCAAGGGCCACCCGCACTGCGGGTGGCCTTCTTGTTTGTGGGCAGTGGGCTGGTTGCGGTGGCCCGGTCGCGCTGGATGGCGTGGAGCAGCCCGAAGGGTTCCTGGAGTTCACCGTCTGTGATCTCCTCATCCTCGATGTAGAGGGCTTGGAAGATCGCTTGGTTGAGCAGACGCCGCTGCTGGTCGTTGCAGCGGCGGTACAACTTGTCGGGCTGTTCAAGCAGAGCAAGACTCGCGTTAACAAGCTGGGCGCTGTCGGTGAGGTCGGCGTTCGCGGTTTCGAGGCGCCCCTCCAGACGGCGGCGCTCGCTCGCGATATCGCGGAGCCTCTCCTTGACCTTGGTCCGCGGAAGGGTGCTGTCCGCTGCGAGGTCGATCAAGTTCTCCTCCTTGGTGTCGAGTTCCTTGAGCTGCGCGGTGATCTGCTTGCGCAACAGCCGTGCGGACTTTTCCTGATCGCCGATCACGGCATCGACTTGGTCGCGCATTTCAGTAATGAAGGGCTGACTGAAGCGAATCGCCGCGTAATGCCGCTCCACGGCGTCCTCAATGAGCGCGACGTTGACGTACGGTGCTTGGCACGCCCCCTTCTGCCGGCCTCGGCAGAAGAAGTACGTGTACTCGGCGCCCTTCGAGTTGGTGGTCTGCTGGATGATCATCCGCCGCTTGACGCCCTCGCGTCGGCAGCGCCCGCAGAAGAGCGACCCCTTGAGGTAGTGGTGGTGCACGCGACGGCGTTCTTGTGCCGTCATTCGCGAGTCGAGGATCTCCTGGACTGTGTCGAAGAGGTCCTCATCGATGAGAGGTTCGTGTCGTCCTTGGATTTCTTCACCGTCGTACTCGACGTATCCGAGGTAATAGCGATCGTGAAGCATTTGCGAGATCTTGTTCTCGGACACCTTCTTGGCTGGGTGTCGCCGGGTGGCCCTGGTGCGTAGGCCGCGGTCGTAGAGTTCGTCGGACAACTCTTCTTGCGTGTAGTCGCCTGTGGCGAAGAGGTCGAAACCCAGTTGGACAAAGTGCGCGCGTTCGGGGTCGACGATGATCGTGCGGATGACGCGGCCATCGGAGTGGTCGATGTGGTTGAGGTAGCCGAGCTTGGCGCGGCCGAGTGTGCCGCCGCTGCGGGCTTTCTGGCCCATCTTGTACGCGATGTCGGCACCGGACTGGCGTGACTGGTACTCGTTGAACGTGGCCAGGATGCCGTGCATCAGCTGGCCGACCGGGGTGTCGTCGATAGCCTCGGTGGCCGAAACGAGGGTGACACCGCGCTTGCGCAGGTCCGCCATGACAATCGCGTCGTCGTAGCGGTTACGAGCCATGCGCGAGAGCTGGTAGATGATGATCACGTCAACGTCGCGCTGGCCGTGGACTCGCGCGAGCATGCGCTGAAACGCCTCTCGCTTGGTCATCTCCGTTCCCGAGCGTCCGGGCTCGACATACTCGTCGATCACCGTGACACCCAGCTCCCGTGCCTTGCGCAGACACGCTTCCCGTTGGGCCGGAATGGAAATGCCTTCCGGGTTGTAGTCGGTCCTGACCTGTCCGGTCGAGGACACCCGCAGATAGATCACCGCGCGTGTGCCGGGAACATGGTCATCCAACGGTGGCTGAATGGGGACGGTGACGTCCTGCTCCAGTTCATCGATGAAGTCGGCATAGGCGCTGGTCATGACACCTCCTTGGGAGCGGCCTGGACGGTGGACCCGTGCAGCCGGCTGCTGGATCGCGCGCTGACGGCGAGCGGTGAATTCGTAGGCGAGTTGCCGCGACTCAACGGCGGCGGAACCACGCGAGGACGCGCCGGAGCACTCGGCGTTCAGGCCGTTCCTTGGGTCGAATGTCCGGGTCGACATACGGGTCGATGAGCGAGAAGCCCAGTTCCTTGGCCGTGTTCAGGCATGCCTCGCGCTGGGCCGCGACGCTGGACTCGGTCTCGCCTTGTCCCGGCGAGGACGCCCGCCGATAGATCACCACGCGATTGCCGGGCACAGGAGCCTCCGACCGTCGCATGGCACGGATAGGGCTGCCCTGCTGTAGTTCGTTGTCCAAGTGGGCATAGGCGTTGTTCATGACACCTCGTTGTAAGTCGGTCTGGTGTGGACGGTGTTGGTCGACGCAGTTGGCCAGACGGATCTGCCGGTTGTGTTGCGGCTAACCCGCGAGTGGTGACTCGTCGGCGGATTCCTGCTTGTGACGAAGGCGATCGCGCCGGTCTGCGCGCGCCCCCGCGTACTCGATCTCGGCAACGGCACTCACCACGCGTACGAGGAAGAGGCCGAACGGGGTCTCGGTATCGAAGCCGGGGTCAGCGGCCGAGACGACCCGCACACCCCGCGACTTCAGCTCGTCGAGAAGGAAGGCGAGGTGTCGAGTTGTGCGGGACAGGTTGTAAATGTGGTTGATGACGAGCACGTCGATGGCACCGGATCGGGCTGCCGCCAACACTCGTTGCAGCCCAGGTCGCTTCAACGTGGCACCTGATCCGTAGTCGCTGCTGCGAAGAGCGACGCGCCAATCAGGCTGGGAGGCGACGTAGGACTGCAGGAAGGCGCTTTCGCCGAGAGTGGGCAATCGCTGGTAAAGACCAACGCGCACGAAGCGTCGAGTTCGCGGGTCTGCGGCGGGGCGACGACTGCGGGGGTCACAATTGGCAGGTGGCATTGTGTTGAACCTTTCCTTTCGGGCAGCGGCGAGCGAGGTCGATCCGCCGCATTCGGTGAGCGCGCGAACGTGCGGCGTCATGCCGCATCGCGGAGGTGGTCGCGGTGGCTGGTGTCCGGCTCGGCGGACGGCGGTTGCTCGCTGGCTTCGGCCGCCAACATGTCTGCCGCGAGGCTGGCGACCACCCGTGCGAGCTTGCGTATGTCGGGGGGATCGCGACGAACGCCGCGCACCAACAAGTTGCGTCCAGTCCTGCCCGCACCGCTACGCCGTCGGGACTGGCTGCTTGACGTGCTGGCGGGGCTTTCCTGCTGCTGTTCGACCGGAGCAGGGACGTCGGTGAGGTTGTCGTTAGCCTGGTCAGGGTTGCTAGGTCGAGCGCACATGAGCGCCCCCTTCGTGCCCGTGAAGCTCGCGGATCGCGGAGGTTCACGGGGCTGCTGGTCGGCGACAGGAACCGTCGACACAGCGGGCGCTCCCAGCCGTTGACACCTGCGGTCACCGGTCCGCGCAAGGCGGGTTTCGCGGCGACGCGGGCACGCACCATGACGTGCGTTGAATGAGCTGGGATCGCCGAAGCTGTCACGACCAGCGGGCCTCTACTCCCCGCGTCCGTGTGTGCGGGGCCGGCGCTCATGGCCGTGCTGGACTCTCGCCGTTCGGCAGGGCCGGGGGCTTTGCCGAACGGGTGCTGAAGCACCTCGTGCAAACGAGATGGACGGCGGTCGACGCGAGTCCAGATGATCAGTACCGGCGCGGACCGCGAGGGGCCATGCGTCGGCAGAGAGTTGAACGCGATGGGTGCCGAGGCACCTCCTCTCTGTTGAGCCACGCACAGGTCCGTCATTCAACTAAGGTAACACCTGAGTAGATCGTGTGCAGCCTTCCCATCTCAGGTTATGCATGTTTGAGGGCGCGCGTCTGCTGAACACGCCGGACGTGCAGCGGCCGGCTTCCGTCGCCATCGGGGACACTGAGCGTCGATTGACGAAGGCGCGAAGCGCCGCGGAGCGACGAGCATGGGCGGGCATCGGGTGCAGATCGAGTGGCGGCTGCGGAAGGTCATGGCCTCCCGCAACGTCTGGAACGCGACCGAACTGCGCGAGCTCCTCGTCCAGCGTGCCGGGTTCGAACTGTCCCTCCAGTCGGTTGACGTGCTGATCAAGAAGCACCCGGTCCAGGTCAAGGTGGCGACCTTGCAGGCGCTGTGCACGACGCTGCGGTGCACGCCGAACGAGCTGTTCGGGTTCGACGCGCCGCGTGACGTCTCGCTCGTCGAACCGGACAGCACTGAGGTACGCGGCGAGCAGTGAGCTCGCAGTGCAAGCGGCGCGGCGACGGTCTTCACGCGACCCTCGCCAACGTGTCGGGGTGACCGCCTTCCGCTGTCAGTCCTGCCGAACCGAGCGTGGTTTGAATCTGCCGATACCAGCTCAGCGCGAAGCGCAGGCAGTTCGACTCGGTGCGGTAGCTCGGACCGCATCCGGGGACGTAACGGCCACGCCTGCTTCATGGCATTGTCCTCTCACCGGTCCTCGACTGTTGCTCAAGCAGCCGCTCACGGTCGCCCGTTCGAGTGAGATCGCGGCCACGTAACCAGGCGACAGGCTGAACGTCTAGCTCGCTCATCAGCTCGCGCTTAACCTGGATCGATGAGCACTGCCCGTAAGGACCGCCCTCCCTGACGTGGTTGCCAGCCGTCGGGATTCTCGCTGCTTCCTTGGTGTTCTTGCGCCTGATCGTCGCCGTATGGCTTGTGCGTGTGGCACTTCGGAACAGCAGCAATCGACAAGAAAGGAGAGCGGTAGCACTTATGGCGTTCCGCATGTTCGTTCGTCGTGACGTTGAGACTCGCGCGGTCGACAAGGAACCCCCAGAGGCCAAGAAGTAGGGCCACTGGGGATGCGGAAGTCGTGGGTGCGTCCGTAGCCGCTGTTGTCAGATGTCGATGTTGCAAGTGGCCGGGCCAACGGTCCGGCCACTTTGCGCGCAACGACGCGAACAGCGTTGTCTCGGTGCCAACAGCGTTCTGTAGGCAGTCCCGCGACGGCGCCCGCCGGCCAGAGAGTGGAGGCCCAGTTCGCCCCGGCGCTCGTCGCCGCGTAACCGGCGAACAGGACAACGGCGGTGTGGGTCCATCGGCGGGTGTTCATGCCGCACTCGGCGAGCAGTCGGCCGGGTTCGCCGCGCCAGGCGGATGCTCGGCGGGGCGAGGCTGGGCGCGACGGAAGGTGCGCTCGTCGACCAGCGGCTCGTGCACCTTTAGCGCGGAAGTGACCCACTGCTCCACCGGCACCGGACGGCCGGCGACGGTGCGGGCCCAGACTTGGTGCCCGGTGTACTTGGCGTTGGTGACGATTCGCCGGACGGCCTTCGCGGTCCACCGCCCGTTGGGCGTCGGGGCTGGGTACTGACGCGGGTCACTGTTGAGGCGTGACGCGATGACGGCGAACTTCAGGCCGTGGTCGGCACGCCAGATGAAGATCTGTTTGACGACCGCGGCGGTCTGCCAGTCCGGAACGAGAACCGCGCGCAGCCGACTGTGTCCGCGCGGGTCAGTGACGCGGATACGCAGGGCGCGGTAGCCGTAGGGCGGCGGCCCGATCTGGTAGCCCGCGCGGACGAGTTCGACCATCGCCTGGCGGGCCCGACGAGTGGTCTCGACGTGGTGCGCAGCGAGCACGGCCCACTGGATCCGGTTGCCACGGGCATCGACCAGTTTGCCCTCGCCGGTCCCGTCGTCGGTGTCGACAGCGGCGACTCCCGACCAACCTGTCCACAGGTTTGTCCACAGTCGGGACCACCACGGTGGACAGGTCGCGGCCACCGGTGTGCCGGTGCAGTGGTGGCGGCCGGCGGCGCGCTTGCCGCGGAACTTGGGGTGCCAGCCGCACTCGCGGCAGTACAGGCGGGTGGTCATGCTGCTCGCCTCCAGCCGGGGTACTCGACGCCGTTGACGGCGGGCCGGATGACGTCGTCCTCGGGCGACCACGGGATGCCAGCTACCGCAGCGGCGGAGAGTTCGGCGTCGTGGGCGAGTTGGAAGACGAGCACCTCGCGGTGCGCGGTAAGAGCGGTCGACGTACCGGCCGCGCGTGCTCGGGCGACAGCGCGGCGTTCGGAGAGCGAGGCGTGGGTGACCAGTCGGTTGCCGCGCAGTCCGGCGGTCAGCGCGACGCACCGGTCGACCGGTGCCAGGCCAGCGGCAGTCGCCGCGGACAACAGCGGCGTGGTCAGGTCGACCAGCGAACCGTCCGGATGGCGGAGAGGTCGCGTGACGACGGCGAGGTGTCCGCCGGAGCGCAGCAGCGGCTCGCAGTAAGCCAGCGTCGCGACGAGTTCGGCGATGGCCGAGTCGGGGTCGCGGTCCGGACTCGGTGCGCGGTCCTTCGGGTTCTCGGGTGCGGTTCGCAGGGAGGTCAGGACGAGTCCGACTCGGCCGACCAGTCCGGCGGCGCGGATCGTGGCGAGCACCTTCGGACGTGCGTCGAGGACCGAGCCATCGCGCCAGGCACCCGCGGTCTTCGCGGCGGTGATGTTGGCGCGGGCGAGCGTCCACCACCGGGCGCGGGCAGTCAGCCCGAGCGCGTGACGGCTGGCGCGCAGCGCCGCGGTCAGCACGGTGCCGGCCCCGCAATCAGGGTCCAGAACGAGGTCGCCGGGACGGGTGTACGTCGCGATCGCGTAGGCAGCGACGGCGGGCGGGATCCGGTCGATGTCGGCGTCGGTGCCGGGCACGCAGCCGCTGTCGCGCAGCTGCGCAGCAGGGTCGCGCTGCCCGGTCGGCCAGACCGACAACGGTGGAACAGGTGGCTCCTCCCCCGGTGGCAGGGGGAGCGGCCAGGGCGACGTGGGACGGTCAGTCATCGGAGGTCTCCTCGCCGTCGGCCGTGCCGTTCGGGGCGGGCTGGTTCGTGAACACCAAGAGGTCGTCGTGCACCTGGGTGTGCCTGATGGAGGTCGTCGACCATCCCGACGGAGCCGGGGAACGATCACCCGTCGCCGGGGTGGTCACGGCGAGCGCGCCGTCGCGGACGGGCACGCGCAGCAGCGCGATGCAATCGAGGTAGCGCAGTCCTGCGTGGTGCGCGGCGCGCACGAGCGCGCCGGCAGGGTCGGCGAGCCGACCACTAGAGCGGTCACCACGAGTGACGACGGCGAGAGTGCCGGTCGGGGTGAGCAGACCGGTCCAGTCGGTCGGGCAGAACCAGTCGAGCGTGTGCGGTTCAACCGCGGTGATGATCAGGTCGTAGCGGTCCGGACCGTGGCCGGTCGCGGCCGAGTCCGGTCCGGGACGGCGGTCCGCAGACGGTCCGACCGGGCCGCCGACGGACGGACCTTCTGTGGTCGGTCCGGGTCCGGACTCCGACTCGGCCGGGCCATCGACGGCGTGCTCGCCGATCGGGTCGGGGTGTGCGACGGCGGTCTGGGTCTGGATGCCGCGGCCGAGTCGGACCACGGTCCAGCCTGCTTCGTGCAGCCCCGCGTACGGGCCGGGCCAGGGCCGGTTGCGGACCGCCGCCGTCGGCCACGACGCGGGCGACGCGAGGTACGGGGTGGGGTCGAGCAGCAGCACCCGCTGGCCGGGCTGGGTGTAGTTGGTGACGATCTTGATGACCGCGGTCAGCAGCCAGTTGGCGAGCAGGCCGGTGCCCTCGCGCAGGTCGTCTTGACCGCATGGCCAGACGGTGCTCGGCCGGGCCGGGCGGGGATGGCGCAGCGCGAGGCGCAGGGTGCGTAGGCGCGGCGTTCGCCGCACGTGCCTCACCGGGATCGGGATGGTCGGGGGGTCGGTGTGGCCGTGCTCCTGGGAGTCGCCTCCTGGGGAGCTGTTGCCGTGTGTCGGGGTCATCGCGGGTCTCCTCCGACGGATGGGTGCCGTGTGTTCTGACGCCCCTTAACTCCGTTTTTCGCCCTCGTTTTGGACACATCGAATTGAATTTCTTTGGAGCTGACGAGGCCCGCCTGGATGCGACGGGAAACTGGTTGTCCAATTGCACCACAGGCTCGACAAGTGATGCTGCGCGGCGATATCGGCGCACGCTCCGCAAGTCGCCATTCTGGACGGACCTTGACCAGATTTTCCAGATTTTCTCGACGCCGTTGTTGATCTAGCGTTGCGCCCGGATCCTCAGTCCCACCAGAGGAGTGGCGGATACCAGTGTCGTACTAGCGCGCGACTATAGGTGCAGCTCATCGGCTACTAGTGTTGATCAGCGCCTGGCGGCCGACACACGACGGTGTCAATCTTGCTGGGCGGCATGCGCGACGCGAAATAGTAGCCCACTAGTAGCCCTGGAGCGCTTCGCTAGTTGAGTCCTAGTAATGGCGTGGTATTTCGCTGGTATCGATCGTGGCTTCCTGACGTCGTTGTTGTTCGAATCGACGCAGTGGGAGTCACGACATGGCAGCACAATCTGTTTTCCGTCGCGGCGGCGACGAGGCTGTTCCGAACTCGTTGGATATCGCGCGGGACACCTTTACCTGGCTGGTAACCGGGCCTCATCCGGTGTCGCTGAATGGCGGGCTCTTCCCAGGGCTGCCCAACCGGCGCATCCCGCTGGACGAGGTCCGTGACCGGCTGCTGGCGCGCCAGTGCCCGCAGGCGACGCGGGACGCTGTGTGGGCGCACCTGGTGCTGCGCTCCCGTATAGAAGGTGCGACCTGGACGGTCGCCGCGGTCGGGGTCGCGCTGCCCGCGCTGACCTCCGTCGCGGCCACCTTGACCAACCGGTTCGCCGGCGATCCAGCCGACGTTCACGCCGAAGTTCTGCGCGGCTTCCTGACCGCGCTGTCGACCATCGACCTGCGTCCGCCGCGGATCATGCTGCGCCTGCGATGGGAGGCATACCGGTCTGGCTATCAGGCCTTGGAGGAAGCGCTCTCAGGTCCGACCCCGGTCGCGCCGGGCTTCCGATCCACTCCGCCCCATGCGCCGTGGGGGCACCCGGATCTCGTCCTCGCTCGCGCGGTCGCGGACGGAGTCCTGACCCAGACCGAGGCCGCGTTGATCGGCGCGACCCGGTTGGAAGAGGTGCCGGTCGCAGACTGGGCCGCGCAGCACCAGATCGGCGAGTGGGCGGTCTATAAGGCGCGCAAACGCGCCGAGCTCCGACTCGCCGCGTATCTGCGCGACCGCGTCGCCGAGTCCGATCCGACGGACCCACTGACCGACCAGGTAGCCACCGCGGTGGCCCTTGCGCGGCCGATCACACCGGCCCGCAACCTTCCACGGTCGTCACTGTCCGTGCCAGTTTCCGAGGTCGAGTCAGCGCAGAAAGTTCAGGATCGTGTGTCCAAAACGGACGCGAAATCCGGAGTTCAGGGCTGCGGGACACACCCGCGCTCAGCCCGACTTCCGGAGGTGCCCCGATGCGCTTGAACGATCGCACCACTACGAGCGGGCCGTGTAGCGCCCGCCTCGACGACCATCCGCAGCCGCCGGCCGAGACCACCTCGGCGAGCGCGCCGGAGGAGACCACCAGCAGCAGCCAGCCGACCAGCACTCCGATCATTACGTCGGAGGACTGGACTCCGGTGCGACGGCGCCGCTGGGCGCACATGGCCGTGATCGTCGAACTGGCGGTTCTCGCGCTGCTGGTGTCGGCCTCCGCGGCGCACGCCGACACCATGGTGCTCGCCATCGCCGGTTCGGTGACCGACGTCCTGAACAACGTCCGCAACTGGATCATGGGCATTTTGGCCGGCCTGGCCACCGTGTTCCTGTCCATCGGCGGCGTGCGCTACGTGGTGGGCGGCGGCGATCCCGGCGAGGTCGAGAAGGCCAAGACGGCTTTCAAATCGGCGGGGTGGGGCTACGGCTTGGCTGTGTTGGCGCCGCTGGTCGTGGAGATCCTCAAAGGGATCGTGGGGGCCTGACCGATGGCCGCCAGCACCCCGCCCACGGTTCGCCCGCACCGCCAGTCCGGCGGCCCGGTCGCCACCGCTGCCGCCACGGACCGAGCGATGCTCTCCCCGGTCTCCGACGCCAGCACCCACCGGCCGCCGACCGGCCGGCCGCGGCGCTACGGCGCGGGCTGGATGCTGGCGCTGAGCATCACCGTGCTCCTGTTCGGTGTCCTCACGGTCAGCGCCTCAGCGCAGCCGGCCGCACCGAACCCAGAACCTTGCTCGGGGCCCGAGCCGCGGCCGATCCCCTGCGCCCCGGCTCCCACGCCGATGCAGCCGACGTTCCCGGCGCCGACCACTCCAGGCCAGCCGACGACGACTCCGAGCCAACCGTGTATCGGTGAGGACTGCATCCCGCAGCCGACGACACCACCTCCGAGCACCAGCCCGCAGCAACCCGGAAACGGCAATAGCGACGGTGACTCGGACTGCGGGATCACCGACATCGACGCGTGCATCACCGAAGCCATCACCTCGGCGTTCCAGGGCGTCGTCGAAGCCGCACTCTCCCCAATCCTGGATCTGATCGGGCACACCGCGCTGTCCACCCCGACGATCAGCGACCTGCCCGGCATCGGCGAACTGTGGAACAACTCCTGGGAGCTCGTCCTCGCTCTCTACGGCTTCTTCATCCTCGGCGGCGGCATCCTGCTGATGGGCCACGAGAGTGTTCAAGCGCGCTACTCGATCAAGGAGATCGGGCCCCGGATCCCGATCGCGTTCCTGGCCTCAGCGCTGTCGCTGTTCTTCGCCGACAAGTTCATCAGGCTGGCCAATGCCCTGACCTTGGGTGTGCTCGGCGACGGGGTGAACGCGCCTTCGCTGGGCAACACGCTCAAGGACGCCGTCGCGGGCATCAATACCGGCGGACTGTTCATCGTCCTGGTCGGCCTGGTCCTCCTGGTTCTCGGTCTTGGCCTGTTAGTCGTCTACGTGTTCCGGATCGTCGTCATCCTGGTTCTGATCATCAGCGCACCCCTGTTCTTGATGTGCCACGCCTTGCCGCACACCGATCCGCTGGCGCGCTGGTGGTGGAAGGCCCTCACCGCGACCTTGGGGATCCAGCTCGCTCAGGCGCTGGTGCTGATCACCGCGGTACGGACATTCCTGTCCAGCGGCGTGAATCTGTTCGGCTCGACGCTGTCCGCACTCGGCACGCTGATCGCCGCGATCGCGTTGTTCTTCATCTTGTTCAAGATCCCGTTCTGGCTGTTGAAGGCGATCAAGGTCGGTTCCGGCCGCTCGTTGCTCGGCGGGCTGGTTCGCGCGTACATCGCGGCGAAGACCTTCGGCATGGTCGCCGGCAAGGCCGGTGCGTTCGGCAAAGCCGGCGCCGCCGTTGGCGCGAAGTCCGGCGGAGGCGGCGGAGGTAGCCGCGGCAGCGGTGGCCCGGCGCGCTCGCCATGGCCTGCTCAGCGGCGCCCAGCGCCCACCCCGGCGATGGTCAACAAGCGGCTCCAGGCGGCCCATGACGCCGAGCGCGCCCGCGCGGCCCGCCAGTCGCGGCTGCCCTCGCAGGCGCCGCAGTTCCTGCAGCCCTCACCCCAAGAAACCACCCACGACTCCGCCGTCACTCCGGCGAACCAGGGACCAACCATGCCTCCCGAATTCAGCTCCGCACCCACCCCAGCCACACCCATTGCACGCCGAGGGCCGCAGCCTGGATCGGCGCCGCAGTTCCAAGCCGCGAGTGGCCCGCGTCGACGCGGCGCCGCTCCGCCGCCAGCCCGCCCGATCCGTGTCGCATCGGTGCCGCCGCAGCTGCGGTTCCAGTCGGCCACTCCGCCCACAGCGCAGCCCACGAGTCCCGCCAAGCCGCCGTCCGGGCCCGCCGCGCCGGTGTTCCGGCAGGTGCAGCCCGAGCCTCGCATCGGTGACGCCTACCGGCGCACGCAGTCCGTTCCGCCGCCGATGTTCCGTGCACCGAAGCCTGCCCCAGGAGGTGAAGGGAAATGAGTCAGCCGGTAAGGATTCCCGCCGACGTCGATCGCGAGGATCGCGTCATCGGCCCGCTGACCGCGCGGCAGCTGCTCATCCTCGCCATCACCGGGATCGTGCTGTACGGGACGTACACGATCACCCGCCAGTTCGTCCCGGTCGCGGTGTTCCTGATCGTGGCCATTCCGATCGGGGTGACCGCCGCGTTCCTCGCGCTCGGTCAGCGCGACGGCATCACCCTCGACCGACTGGTCCTGGCCGCGCTCCGGCAGCGGCTGAGCCCGCAGCACCGGGTGGCCGCGCCCGAAGGAATCCGCCCCGCCCCGGAGTGGCTCAACAACCAAGTCAACGCCGCCAGCAAGGCCAGCACCAAAGGGAAGGAGAACGCGGGCACTGCGGTGTCGCCGTCCGCGCTGCGGCTGCCCGCCGAGGCGGTCACGGAGACCGGTGTCATCGACCTCGGCAAGGACGGCGTCGCCGTGGTCGCGGTCTGCTCCACGATCAACTTCGGCCTGCGCACCCCGGCCGAGCAGGAGTCCCTGGTCGCCAGTTTCGGGCGGTACCTCCATTCGCTCACCGCGCCGGTGCAGGTGCTCATCCGCGCCGAACGGCTGGACCTTTCCGGCCAGATCGCCGAGCTCCGCGAGCAGGCCGGAGGACTGCCACACCCGGCACTCGAACGGGCGGCGCGCGAGCACGCCGACTACCTCGACCAACTCGGCCGCGCCACCGATCTGCTGCGCCGCCAGGTGCTGCTAATCCTCCGTGAGCCGTTGCTCACCGGTGCCCCGACCGACGGGCTCGGCGGCGCCTCGCCGCTGGCCGCACTGTCGGCGAAGCGCAGGGCCGCCAAACATTCCGGCCAAGTTGACGACGCCACCCGGCGGGCCGCAGAGGCCCGGCTGGTGCGTCGCCTCGGCGAGGCGGTCGAGCTGCTCTCGCCGTCGGGGAACACGGTCGTTCCGCTCGATGCCGGGCAGGCCACCGCGGTGCTGGCCGCGGCCTGCAACCCGGACTCGCTGATCCCGCCGAGCGCCGGGCTGGCCGGGGCGGACGAGGTCATCACCACCGCCCCGGACGAGGGCTGGGACGAGACCGCGTTCGGCCGCTCCGTGTTCACCACCGACAACGAGTTCCCCGAGGCCGAGGACGCCTGGGACGACGACGCCGAAGACCCCGACGACTACGACAACTCCACGGGGAGGTACCGCTCATGAAGACCAAGAACAAGCGCCGCCGCCAGAAGCCTCCGGCCGCGCAGCCGCCGCTCGGGCGGGCCGGCGCGTTCACCCCGGACGCCATCTCCATCCGATCCCGCGCGCTGGAAGTCGGCGGCGAATGGGTCTCGTCCTTCGCGGTCGTGGGCTACCCGCGCGAGGTGCACAACGGGTGGCTCCAGCCGCTGCTGACCTACCCCGGACGCGTCGACGTCTCGCTGCACATCGAGCCAATCGACCCCGTCACTGCGGCGAACCGGCTCAAGAAGCAGCTGTCGAAGTTGGAGTCCGGTCGCCGGCACACCAGCGAGAAGGGACGGCTGCTCGACCCCGCGGTGGAGGCCGCTACCGAAGATGCCTATGACCTGTCCGCACGGGTCGCCCGCGGCGAGGGCAAGTTGTACCGGATGGGCCTGTACCTGACGGTGCACGCCCCGACCGAGGAAGCCCTCGGCGACGAGGTCGCCGCGATCCGGTCGCTGGCGGCGTCGCTGCTGCTGGACTGCAAACCGACCACCTACCGGAGCTTGCAGGGCTGGATCACCAGCCTGCCCATGGGCCTGGATCTGGTGGGGATGCGGAGGACGTTCGACACCAGTGCGTTGAGCGCTGCGTTCCCGTTCACCTCGCCGGACCTGCCGCCACCCGACCCGACATCGGTGGGCGTGCCGACCGGCGTCCTGTACGGCTTCAACGTCGGCAGCCAGGGTTTGGTCCACCACGACAGGTTCGCCCTGGACAACCACAACAGCGTGATCCTCGGCCGCTCCGGCGCGGGCAAGTCGTACCTGGTGAAGCTGGAGTTGCTGCGCTCGCTGTATCGCGGGATCGAGATCCACGTCATCGACCCGGAGGACGAGTACGCCCGGCTGGCCGCCGCGGTCGGCGGGACGTATGTCCATCTCGGTGCCGAGCAGGTCCGCCTGAATCCGATGGACCTGCCGATTCATACGCGCCCGGACGGGCGCCGCACCGCACCCCGCGACGCGCTGATCCGCCGGTCACTATTCCTGCACACCGTTATCTCGGTACTGCTAGGCAGCGAACTCGAAGCGACCGAGCGGGCCGCGCTGGACCGCGCGATCACCGCGACCTACCAGCGCGTCGGCATCACCTCGGATCCGCGGACCTGGACCCGCCCGGCGCCGCTGCTAGCCGACCTCGCCGAGGTCCTCGCCGACACAGGCGATCCCGCCGGGGTCGAACTCGCGGCGCGGCTGCACCCCTACGTCACTGGCGCCTTCTCCGGGCTGTTCTCCGGGCCGACCTCGACCCGCCCCGAAGGACACCTGGTCGTGTTCTCGCTGCGGGATCTCGCCGACGAACTCAAGCCGATCGGCACCCTGCTGACGCTCGATGCGGTCTGGCGACAGGTCTCCAACCCTGCGATCCGCAAACCACGGCTGGTCGTGGTCGACGAAGCCTGGCTGCTGATGAAGGAACCCGCAGGAGCCGAGTTCCTGTTCCGCATGGCGAAAGCGTCACGGAAACAGTGGGCCGGCCTCACGGTGGCCACACAGGACACCGCCGACGTGCTCGGCTCGGACCTGGGCAAGGCCGTCGTCGCGAACGCCGCCACCCAGATCCTCTTACGGCAAGCCTCGCAAGCGATCGACGAAATCACCCGCACTTTCGACCTCTCCATGGGCGAACGACAGTTCCTGCTCTCCGCCGACCGCGGCCAGGGACTCCTGTCGACCGGAACGCAGAGGGTGGCCTTCCAGTCCATCGCTTCGCCGGTCGAACACCACTTGGTCACGTCCAACCCCGCAGAACTCGCCGAATTTTCTGACACCTCGCCGGAAATTGAGAACTCCTTTGTCGAACTCGACGCGGACGGCGAGCCTGCAATCGCGGACTCGTTCGACGACAACGGCGCTTCCCAGATCGAACTCGACGCCATATAGCACGACACCCAGCAATAGTCCACAACAAGCTAGTCCCATCAATTCGCATATTTAAGGAGTTAATCATGCGATCACAACGAATGCACAGTAGTTCATTATCCGACCGACGCGCACCAGTACTCCTACTTCGCCTGGGAATGTTCATTGTCCTGATCGCGGTTGTCGCACACTGGCCGTTCCAGTCCTTTGTGGTCTATCTCGGCATTGTCGCCCTGGTGTCACTTGGTGCCGCCGTCGAGATCTATGAGCGCCGCCGAGCCGCCAGGGGACTTAAGTCTGTGGTCACGCTGCCACCCGATGAAGATGCCGATCGCGACGCAACCGGATCACTCTGACAACGCGCTTCCACTTCGCACGAAGCCGGAACCTCGAACGGCTTCGACAGTGACAAGGCTTCGCAGCTCGAACTCGACGCCGCCTAACCATTCTCACGCAGCGTCGTACGCAACAAAACCAATTTCACCGACTCGCCACTCAGGGGATACCCATGTCTGCATCACAGCCCATATCCGGAGATGTTCGCCGTCCCGCTCGCCTGCTCACGCAGAACAGCGAGATGCGCCAGATCGGCGTGTGGAACTGGTCGCTGCCCGCGTGGGCCGGCCGCTTGCCTGACGGCCGTACCTTCAACACCTGTCCCAGCGCCGGAATCTGCGCGCAGGCGTGCTATGCCCGGCACGGCACCTACACGTGGCCAGTCGTGCGCGCCAAACACCAGGCGAACCTGATGTTCGTCCTGGACGACCTGCCCGGCTGGGAGACCGCCATGGTCACCGAGCTGGGCGCGCCGAAGTTCCACGGCGCCTGGATCAGGGTTCACGACAGCGGCGACTTCTTCAGCGACGTCTATTTGCTCGCGTGGCTGCGCATCTGCCGCGCGCGCCCTGACGTGAATTTCTATGCGTACACAAAGGAAGTCGACAGGTTCCGTCGCCTCACCGAACCGAACCCACCCGCGAATTTCCTCTGGGTCTACTCCTACGGCGGAACGCAGGACGCCGCCCTGAACCCGGTCACAGACCGAGTCGCCGATGTATTTCCCGACGAAGCCGCGATCGCTGCCGCCGGGTGGGCGTCGCAGGAAGCCAGCGACCTGCTCGCGGTGCTCGGCCCGCGGCTCGTCGGTGTCCCGGCCAATCGGATTCCAGCCTACCTCAAGCGGTTGGCCGGCCGCCGGTTCTCCGAATGGCAGGCCGAGGTCGACGCCGAACGCGCCGCCCGCCAGAGCCGCCGGCATCTCCGCCTGGTCGTCGACAACACCCGCCCTGCAGCCGACCGCGCCTCTGGGCAGGTCGACCAGCCGCGGGCGGCCTGACTCCGACCCGCCCTGTTCCGTCGCCACCTTTCGTTGGAGGTCCCCGATGTCCTGCTCGATCACCGCCGCACCTGTGTCCTCTATGGCCCAACCGCACGCCGACCCGGCGGTCGGCGTCCTCGCCTCGCCGGTCGGCGACTACCTGCGCGACCCACTCGGCGCGTTCCAGCACGTGCTGACCCACCTGCGCGACCTCGCGCTGACCTGGGGCCCAATCGCCGGGCCGATCCTTACGGTCGCCATCACCGCCGCGATCGTCGCGCGGCGCCGGTGGCGCCGCCGTTACCACGGGAAGCTGGTAACCGACTCCCGGCTGGTCACCGTGCTGGCGCCGCCGACAGTCGACCCGTCTGGGGCGATCACCGTGTGGTCCAACCTGGTCGGTCTGCTTAGGCCGGGCTGGCGGCGCCGGTTCAGCGGGCAGCCGCACCTCGGCTTCGAACTCTCGTTCACCGACGACGGCGTGCACATCCGGCTGTGGGTGCCCGGCCTCGTGCCACCCGGCATGGTCGAGCGCGCGATCGAAGCGGCCTGGCCCGGCGCGCACACCCGCACCACCCCGGCCAAGCCGCCGATCCCGCTCTCCGCTGCAGCAGGCCGACAGGTCGAAGCCGTGGGCGGTGAGCTGCGGCTGGCACGCTCGGAGGCACTGCCGATCCGCACCGACCACCAGGCCGACCCGATCCGGGCGCTGCTCGGCGCGCCGGTCGGACTCGGCCCGCACGAGCGCGCCTGCGTGCAGATCCTCGCCCGCCCGGTCGCCGGGCACCGGGTGACCAAGGCCCGCCGGGCAGCCCGGCGCGTGCACGCAGGCGGCTCGGTCAACCTGGTCGGCCGACTGCTCGACGCCATCACTCCCGGCAAGACACCCAAGCCATCGACCAGCACGCGGACGCCGCAGCTGGATCGACAGACCAGCCTGGAATACGGCGCCCAGGACCGGGCGGTCGTGGAGAAGCTGCGCGCCAACCAGTTCGAAACCCGCATCCGCTACGCCGTCGCCACCACCGTCCCCGACGAAGCGACGCCCGGCGAGATCCAGGCGGTGCGGGAGGTGCTGCGGGGCCGCGGGCACGCGATCGCCTCAGCGTTCGCCGCGTACTCCGAGCACAACTACTACCGCCGGGTCCGGCTCCGCCACCCGGTCACCGTGCTGGCCGACCGCCGGCTCGGCAAGGGCGATCTGCTCTCGATCCCGGAACTGGCCGCGATCGCGCACCTGCCGATCGACGAAGCCGTACCCGGTCTGCAGCGGGCCGGCGCGAAGGCCGTGCCGCCCCCGCCCGGCATCGCCACGACCGGTGACCTGATCAAGCCCCTCGGGTTGTCGGACTCCGGGCACTCGCGCCCGGTCGGCCTGCACGTCGCCGATGCCCGCCACCACCTGCACATCCTCGGCGCCACCGGCTCCGGCAAGAGCGAGCTGATGGCCCGGATGATCCTCGACGACGCCGAGGCCGGCCGCGCCGTGGTCGTGGTCGACCCGAAGGGCGACCTCATCTCGGACATCCTGATGCGGCTGCCCGAGGAACTCGGCGAGAAGGTCGTGCTGTTCGACGCCGACAGCAAGAGCCGCCCGCCGGTGCTCAACCCCCTGGAAGGAACGGACAAGAACCGCGCGGTCGACAACCTCGTGTCGATCTTCTCTCGGATCTACGCCTCCTCCTGGGGGCCGCGCACCGACGACATCCTGCGCGCCGGCCTGCTCACTCTGACCGCGATGCCCGGCACGCCGACCCTGAACGACCTGCCCAAGCTGCTGACCGTGCCGGCATTCCGGCAACGGGCCTGCGACCAGATCGACGACGAGGTCCTCAAGGGCTTCTGGTCCTGGTACGACGACCTGTCCGACGCCTCACGTGCGCAGGTGATCGCGCCGCTGATGAACAAGGTCCGCGGGTTTCTCCTGCGCCCGTTCGTGCGCGCCGCCATCGCGGGCGGAGCCTCCACAGTGGACATGGACGAGGTGCTCAACACAGGCGGCATCTGTCTGGTCCGGATCGCTCGCGACGCCTTGGGTATGGAAACCGCGCGACTGGTCGGCTCGATCGTGGTGGCGCGTACCTGGCAGGCCGCCACACGCCGTGCCCGCGTCCCTCAGCGGAAACGCCGCGACTGTGGGTTGTACGTGGACGAGTGCCACAACTTCCTGAACCTGGCCTATCCGTTGGAGGACATGCTCGCCGAGGCCCGTGGCTACAAGCTTTCCATGACGTTGGCGCACCAGTACCTCGGCCAGCTACCGAAGGAGCTCGAAGAGGGCATCAGCACCAACGCTCGGTCGAAAGTCTTCTTCAACGCCTCTCCGGAGGATGCGAAACGGCTCGCCCGGCACACCATGCCGCGGCTGGGTGATCACGACCTGTCCAACCTCGGCGTCTACCACGTCGCCGCCCGACTCGTCCTGGGTAGCGAGGAAGCACCGCCGTTCACCGCGGTCACCGAGAAACTCCCACCCGCGATTCCCGGACGCGCCAAGGCAATCCGCAAGGCAGCGAAGATCAACACACGCCCACCTGTAGCCGCCCCAGAGAACGCGTCGAGCCGGTCTAGTCAGCCCACTGTGGATCCACGCCGAGCGGCGTAGTCCATCGTTTCTGTTCTCCCGCAACACATGTGGGTCACCTCTCGCGCATGTCGCGGCCCTTGAGCCGGTCCTGCGCTTCTCCGCCACTCGCCAACTCCTGCCCAGGGTGGTGAAGTAGCGGTGCTCCAACCGTGCAATATTCCCAGACCGGCCTGCCCTCGACGAGAAGCCAACCTAACCCTGATCATTCAATCGCTTTAACGGCTTGGCCGAGAGACGGAACGGGCCTTTGTGCCAGTACCAGCTGTTGCGCAGTGCGAGCGTGGCGATATCGCTGTATAGGATGTTGTGCTCGCGAACCAGCGGTTCAACCTGAAGCCACGTGGTCGGTCCAGCGTCAAGGTGAGCCCGCAACGCCTCCTCAACGCGGTCGTCGACATGCCTTTGGAGAAGATCTTGCTTCGTTTGGATTCGGTCCGTGGCGGCGATGAAGCCCCACCCTTTGGCGCGGCAGTACTCCGTGGCGGCTTCGAACTTGACCACGTTCTCGTACACGGCAAAGTCGTCCAACCGCGCCTTGACCTCGATCAACAGTCTCCGCCCATCCCGGAAATCCACCAGCAAATCCGGAAAGTACACATGCCGGCGACCATAAAGCCTGTACGGGATCACAACAGGCTGCTCACAGTAGGACTCAACCAGATCATCCGCAGCGTCGACCAACTGAAACATCCGCAGTTCTGCCTCAGAGTCGTAGCCGACCTCCCGGCCGAGCCGCGGTGACATCCAACGGCCCGGTCTACTCCACTGAGCTTGGTCACGCGGGTCTCGTTGTGGACTCACAGTGGACCGGTCCGGGTTCGCATACCCGGCTGGCCATTCCGATCGGGCCATCAGTCGTTCGAGCTTGGCTGTCAGTTGCCCGCGCTTCTTCTCCTCCAGGGCCCGTTGCTGGCGTAGCTGTACGCGTTCTTCGTGTCGCTGCTCCACTTCCGCGAACAAGGTGCGATAGTCCTCGGTTCGCAGACCGCACAGGCTGGCCACCAACGACACCGCCAAGTCGCGTGGCGCGAGGGGGGTCACGAGTTCGACGAATGACAACACCAGGTCAGGGTCAAGCTGGGCTTGTCCAGCACCGTTGCCGAGCGCGTCCCGCAGAGTGTCGTGCACATGATGCCAACAGCGTCGCACCCGAGTCTGTTGCCCTACCCGGGCAGCCTTGATCACGCTGACTTGGATCTGACGAATGCGCTCACGAGACAGCCAGTACCGTTCGGCAACCTCTTTGAGGGACATCGCGTCGCCGGCGAACCCGAGAAGCATCTGCATGATCTCGCGGTCACGCTCGGTGGAGTGACCTAGACCAGCCACCAGCAGATCGGCACCGGCTTGCTGAACATCCTTGACGCTCGTACGGATCTGCCCGGCAGTGATGCCCAGCCGCTCGATGCCCGGCCAGTCGGCCTCAAGCACCCACTGGGCTGGTCTAAGCTCACCGGCCGCGCGCATGACCGCAGTCCCCGCCGTATGAAGCCGTGTGTCGTCGAACGCAGCGAGCACGTCAAGCTCTTCGCCGTGTGGCTGCTCAGTCGCAGATTCAGAGCAGTCGGCTGAACTGGTAATCGAGGACCAGATGGCGATCACCTCAGCCCGGCGTTTCGCCGTGGCTGACCTGACCCGAGCAGACGTCCTGCCCCCTTCGCTGCCCACTTTGGTAGCTGACTGACCGGGCACGGGGTAGCCCGCGGCCACGGCGGTAGCCGCCCGGTCCCATGCCCACCCCAGCGAGCCAGAACGCCCCTTGCGCAACTCGGACCGCGCCCACACGAACAGATCGTCATGACTAGCGAACTCACGTTGCAGGGTCAACAGCTTGTCGAGTCGGGCAGCGATCGCACCCGGCGACCGCTTGTGACGTGCAGCGACCTCTGACAAAGTGCTGTCACCGCATAGCTCGCCCAGCAGCATGTCCTCCTCTGCTGGCAACCACTCCCGCCCTGCCCGTGCCCGTCCCACACCGCCCCCAACTCGTCCCGGAGATCCACAGCACGGGAAGAGTAGACGACACCCCCGACAAATCAGGTCTCGCTCAACGATGTGAGGCAGGCGGAGCTGGAACCTGCGAGCCAACCAGAGATCTCACCGCCTCGGCCAACCGCTAAGTTGACAGGCTGCGAGGTAATCTATCCAGCTGGTTTGGGCGAGTCTGGCCCAGCCATGTGCGGACCCAGGGTGGATGCCGAACAAGTCGCTCATGATGATCAGTGCGAGCTCGGCGACCGACTCGATCATGGCGCCCTCCAACACCGCCGACGCCAGATCAAGTTGGACGACATTGTCGACCAACACAAGCTGAACCAGGCGCTTCAAGGCCCACCACACGGTTGCATCAGACGCAACATCGAAGCGGTCGGCCAACGACGCCCAAGTCCACTGTGGACTAACCGCCTCAGCTACAACTCGCTCCGCCCGCTTGACCAGCAAAGACGGCAGTCACCGAGACTTCCCAAATGTTGTATCCAATGCGATTCCACTCATTTCACCTGGGAGGTGCGTCCCATGATTTCGAATCCCACGCCTCAACGGACATTGCGCGGACATATGCCGCAGCGCCCGACGCCACGCGCGGCCACGACCGGGGAGCATCACGCCCAGCTCGCCGGGCGGCTCACGCTTCGCGACCGGTGGTTGGCCCGGATGCTCTACGAGCACAAGGTTCTCACCACTCAGCAGATCGTCGAGCTCTGCTACCCGACCATGCGCGCGGCCAACCACAGGATGCTCGACCTGTTCAAGTGGCGAGTCGTCGACCGCTTCCAGCCGTTCGTCACCTCCGGCACCGCCCCGATGCACTACGTGCTCGACATCGCCGGCTCGGTCGCCCTGGCCTACGAGGACGGCCTCGATCCCAAGCAACTCGGCTACCGCCACGAGGACGCCATCGGCATCGCCCACTCGCTGCGCCTGGCCCACACCGTTGGCGTCAACGGGTTCTTCACCGCCCTCGTCGCACTCAGCCAGCGGCCCAGTGCCCGCGGACGGCTGACTGCGTGGTGGTCCGAGCTTCGCTGCGGCCGACTCTTCGGCGACATGGTCCGCCCCGACGCCTACGGCCGGTGGCGCGAAGACGGCCACCAGATCGAATTCTTCCTCGAATTCGACTTCGGCACCGAGGACCTCGGCAAGCTCGGCCGCAAGCTCCACGGCTACGAAAAGCTCGCCACCGCAACGGGAATCACCACACCCGTCCTGATGTGGCTGCCCACCAGCCGCCGAGAGACCACCGCGCGCAGGGCACTCGCTGACGCCCTGTCCCAGTTGGACCGACCGGCGCTTGTACCCGTGGCCACCAGCGCCGCGGACGTTGCCGGGGTGGCTGGGGAGAACAACCCCGCCGTCGCCCGCTGGCTGCCGATCTCCGACCCCTCGTCACGACGGCCAGGCCGACTACGGCTCGCCGAGCTCTGGCCCCACACCGACCCGCCCATCGCGGCGCCGTCAAGCACCTCGGCCCAGGCCCAGCAGGCGCCAGCGGAACTCGCCGCGCCGGACCCACTGCCGCCACCCCCACCCACCAGCCGCTTCCGGAGGTGACCCATGAAGATCGCCGTTGCCGCTGTCGCGGCCATCATCGCCATCCCCATCCTCATCGGCGGCGTCGGCAAAGCCATCGTCAGTGCGCTGTTCGGCACCGGCGGCACCGAGCCGAGCCAAGCCGCGATCGCCGAGATCCCCAGCGACTACCTGTCCCTCTATCGAGCTGCGGCCTCAGTGTGCCCAGGGCTGGACTGGACGATCCTGGCCGCTATCGGCGACGCCGAGTCCAAGCACGGGCGCGGATCCGGCGAAGGCATCAAGGACGGCGAGAACTACATGGGCGCGAGCGGTCCCATGCAGTTCCTCAAACCCACCTTCGACGGCGTCATCGTGCGACACACGATCCCGCCCGGAGGCGCCAACCCGCCTTCGCGCTACAACGAGCACGACGCCATCTACGCGGCGGCGTTCTACCTCTGCGATTCCGGAGCGCATAAGGACATTCGCAAGGCGTTGTTTGCCTACAACCACTCCGAGGAGTACGTCAACGGCATTCTGGCACAGGCAAAGCGGTACGGCACAGCTACTGTCGGCACCGGCGACTGCAACAAGATCCAGGCACCCATTCCGGCCGCGATCATGGCGATCAACTTCGCCTGCGGCCAACTCGGGCTGCCGTATGTGTGGGGCGGCAACGGACCAGCTGGTGGTGACAGCGGCTTTGACTGCTCCGGACTCACCAAAGCCGCCTATAACGCCGCCGGGCTCAACCTGCCCCGCACAGCACAGACACAGTACAACGCCGGCCCACTCGTGCCCGCTGGCCATCCATTGCTCCCCGGCGACCTGGTCTTCTATGGCATGCCCGGCAACGTTCACCACGTTGGTCTGTACATCGGCGCAGGGAAGATGGTGCACGCTCCGACGTTCGGTGAGCCGGTCCAGGTCAGTGGGTCCCGCTGGAATGGGGACGACTATCTTGCAGCGAGCCGTCCTGCCACCGATTCGCGTGTCTAAAGTGGACATCAACTAGCTGCGGGTTTCCTCCACCGGCCGTTCACGTGGGGCAGTTCGACGATCGAGAATCGATGTTACAAGGTTGGTTACAGCTGCAGCGAGACTGAATACGTCGCCAGCCGTTTGGACGAGATCGAGCCACTGCGTCATCGCGTTCTCCCACATGTCGACTGAGCCCATTCAGGCTCTCGGCTTCGAGGTGTGGGACGAGTCCAGCAGCCGAGCCGCCCCTCCGGCCATGTCGTCGGAGGGAACTCGGAGGTCACTTGTCGTAGCACGAGCCGATGACCTGCGGCTGCACCTCCGAAGACACCTGCTTCTAGGCTTGGTGTTTCGGAGGCACTTTGCTGGGGTCGGAAGGCATCAGGGAGGGGTGAGAGGGTGCAGCGGGAGACACCGGCGGTCGGCAATCCGGTTCTTGTCAACACGGCCGCCGACCTCGCTGCTGGGCTGAACGGTCTCCGCGCCGGCTGCGGGCTGTCGTACGAGGCCGTGGAGCAGGCCGCCAGGAATTTGCGTCCGCGGCCGGGCGAGGCTCGCTACGAGCATCTGGGCAAGTCCACCGTCGGTGAGATTGTCAGTGGCCAACGGCTGCCGAGCGAAAGCAAGCTGCGGACGTTCTTGGCGGTTTGCCAAGTATCTCCCGTGGACCAATTGCAGTGGCGTGCCGCGTGGGAACGTGCCCGTAGTGCTCATCAGTCCAGGCCAGACCACGCAGAGCGCGTGCGGGACGTCAGGCCACGGCACATCGGCGTCCACGCGGCCATCCAGGTTCCGGGAACTGCTGGTGACCTACCAACCTATATCCCCCGCGATGTCGACGAGGTTCTCCGCGCCGAACTGACCGCAGGTATCGAGAGCGGCTGCTTCCTGCTGCTAATCGGTGGTTCTTCGGTGGGCAAGACGCGAACGCTCTACGAAGCGGTGCTCGCGGTGATGCCTGACTGGTGGCTGGTACAACCGCCAAACGCCCAGGAGGCCATGGCCGCCGCGCCCATAGCTCGCACCGTTCTCTGGCTGGATGAGCTACAGCGCTACCTCGGTGGCGAGCGTGGCTTGACAGCCGGCTGCGTACGAGCACTGGTTAGGGCCGGGACGGTCGTGGTCGGCACGCTGTGGCCCGGCGAGTACACGACTCGTACAACGCCGCGCTGGCCCGGCGCAGAGGATCCCTATGTTCGTGATCGCGAACTCCTCGACATGGCACACGTGATCGACGTTGCCGATACCTTCACCGCATCCGAGGACCGGCAAGCCCAATCCATCGCGGATGGGGACCACCGTATTCGGGCCGCGCTGGCGAGCCCCGACGGCGGCCTCACCCAGGTGTTGGCCGCCGGGCCGGAGCTGGTGAGGCGCTGGGATCAGGCGCCTGACCCTTATAGCCGGGCGGTGCTCACCGCGGCCATCGACGCCCGACGCGTCGGTGTGTCTTCTCCCCTGACCGCGGAAGCTATCGCTGACGCTGTGCCGGGCTACCTCACCTCCGCTCAACGCGCCACTGCTCCGGCTGATTGGCTCCAACGCGCACTCGACTACTCGGTCACACCGCTCCACGGGGCGGCTGCCGCGCTCAACCCCGTCGCCGGACGGACTATGGGGCATACCGCCGGATACCTGGTGGCGGACTTCCTGTTCCAGCACGCGCTGCACATTCGTCGCACCTCGCCGATCCCCACGACCGCATGGCAAAGCCTTGTCAGCTATGTAACCGAATTCGACGACATGTACCGCTTGGCAGACCGTGCCTACGAGCGCGGGCTCTACGGCTACGCCGAACCGGTTTACCAACGAATTGTCGACGGCCGCCCGTGGTGGCCGAATGGAAGTCGACTGATCAAGATGTGGAAGCGGCAGGGCAGGGTGGACGAAGCGTCCGCTCTCCTGCGCTCACTCGACGGGTACGACGCCGCACACGCTCTTGCGGACGTGTTAGATGACCACGACCGTGTCGATGAGGCCATCGCGGTGCTCCGTCCGTGGCTCGAAGCTGAGGCGGAAGGCCGCTACGCAGCTTGGGGCCTCGCGGATTTGTACGCCAAGCAAGGCCGTGCGGAGGAGGCTATAGAGCTCCTGCTGAAGGTTGACTTCTTCGACTGCGACGAGGATCCCGATCGACTTTCGGACATCCTGCGTGCTGGCTTGCTGGCCAAACTGGGCCGCCTCGACGAACTCCGTGAACATGCCAGGCGCGACGACATAGCTGCCGAGCAACTCATCCAGATCCATGTTCAGCAAGGAGATCTCGACGGTGCAGTCAGCTTCCTACGTGAAATCATACGATCGCCTCTGAGGGATGCCTGGGCCATAGATAGGCACGCGCACCTGCTGGCCGAACACGGCCGCGCCGACGAGGTCCTCGACTCGGATGAGTGGGATTTCCTGCCGTCCCTGGAGGTCGAGGTCGAACTGTATGCCGAGCAAGGCAGGTTCGACCGAGTCGATAGTCTCGTCAACATCGTCAGGGAGCATGCAGACTCCGGGAAATCGCTATATAGCGAGCTGCCCAGTTTGTTGGCCTTCCTCGGCAGATTCGACGAGTTGTACTCCAGGGCACAGGCGGGAGATGACCGCGCGGCGACCAAGTTAGCTGACGCTCTCCAAGACGAAGAACACGCAGCCAGCACCGCCGCCTTTCTTTGTTCGTATGGCGCCGTTGTTTTGCGCGATTTTGCAGAGTTGCTGGGGCGGTGCGACTATGTCGCGGAAGGCATCGCGATCCTCGAAAGGCATGCCATCCTAACCGGAATGCTCGGCAGCGCTGAACACGTCGAGGCGTTGGCTGACTTCGCCGAGCGATACGGCGAGCTTGACAGGCTGCGCGCAGAGGCCGACGCCGGTAGCCATCAAGCAGCGGCCGAACTCACCAGAATCCTGCTGGCATTGCGCGACATCGACGGTCTGCGTGCCGAATCGCGAGCAGGTACGGAGTGGTCCTTCCTACGTTTGATCGAGGCTATGGTGGCACAAGGGCGACATGAGGAAGCTGACCAGGTCCGCCGATACGGGTTCTCGGCAGACGAGTAGCTACGGCTCCCGATCCGCCACAAACAGGCGTGACCTGCTGTCACCTAGGAGCACGTCCATCCTTGAGGTAGAAGCGAATCATGCTCACTCCAAGCTCGGACGGAACGAGCATCTCTTCGAACGTCTGCTCAGTTGGTTCCGCCCAGGCATCAAGACGTGGGCCATTCGTCGGCGTTCATAATGTCTCGTCGGACAGTACGCTGCCGAGCGCTCGAACTTGAGCGACCGGCAACAGCAAAGACAGCGGTCACGTATCGGTGCTGTCACCCTTCCCATCGAGCAGTTTGTACAGGTTGGTCCGGTCCATCCCCAGCGCGCGGGCGACCTGCGCCTTGGGGACGCTGTCATCGATTGCGGCCGTCATGAGCGTGAATCGCTCGTCGCGGGCTTCCTTAAGCTCTTCGAGCTTTGTGACCCGCTGGGCCTGTAGCGCCACCTCCTGGTCACGAATCTTCTGGAGATCGTCCTGGAGCCCCTCGACCTTGGCACCACTAGCCCGAAGGAGCTCGATGTGCTTGTCCTTGTCCTTGTCCACTGCTGCCTCCTTCCCGATCTCTTCCCCTGGTGTCGGTCTCGCCGACCGACGGTCTCTGTTGTATCAGACTGTGGACGACAACACCTCTGTTCCACACTGCCTAGGTTCGAGCCAGGCGACGCTGGTGGGGTCCAGTCTGACCCGAACCCGGCAGGGCAACGGCGCGTGCTGGCAACCTGAACTGGGCTTTCAATCGCCCAGCCAGGCGTGACGGCCAATCTCGGCCAACTCGGTCTTGCGCTGCTTCCAGTCGGGCATCCACAGGTTCATCTGCCGCCGCCACGCGGGGCCGTGAGCCTGACCTGGTGGCCGGGTGGCATGAGCCTGTTCGTGTACAAGCACGTACTCGACCAGGTGTACGGGCAGGCCGAACGCGGCCCAGTGGAGCGTCGTCGTGTGCTTGGGCGGCCCGTAGTAGGCGCCCCAACGACGGCGGCCGAGGCCACGCACGACGTAGTCGAGCCCCTCGATGCCGCCGGCCAGCTCGTACTGACGTCCCTCCCGCTTCAGCCAGGAGAGTCCGACCTGCCGGTACAGCTCGATGACCGCTCGGCGGACCTGTTCCGGCCGCTGTCGACGCGCGTACAGAACGTGATCCGCCGTCGCGGCGGGCGACTGTCCGACGCCCGACGGCAGGGAGTCGACGAGTTGGAGCCGGTAGCGCTCGCCGAGCAAGTCGAACTCTTCGCTGTCGACGAACCCCTTGACTGAGTGGTCAGGGGCCAGACGGGGGGCTGTCTCCACCTTCTCGATGATCCAACGGCGGTGGCTGCGGACGAACCACGCGACCTGCTCCGGGTCGGCCGTCGGTGGGATCAAGACCACGACGGCGCCACCGGGCAGGACCTCGATGCCGACGCTGCGGCGCCGGGGGCGGATCGCCACGTCGAGGTGCCATTCGGCCGGGAGCTGAAGCCCAGCCAGAGCCGTCTCGAATTCGTCCTGGCCGCTCATCGCAGTCCGTCCTGGTAGTTGATGTGCTCGACGGAGGTCACGGCCGTGGCCGCTCCGGTGCGCAGGAGCTCGTTGACGCCCTTCGAGCTGGTGGAGTGGATCGATCCGGGCACGCCGTAGACCCGCCGGCCCAGAGCGGTGGCGGCGCGGGCGGTAGCCAGCGCGAAGCTGCGTTGCCCGGCCTCGACGATCACCGTCGCCGAGGTGAGGGCAGCGAGCAGCCGGCAGCGTGCGGTGAGCCGGGCCTGGACTGCCAACGCGCCGATCGGGTACTCGCTGACCAGCAGGCCGCCGCGCTCGATGACGTCGCCGTAGAGACGGGCGTGCTCCCGCGGGTAGGTCTGATCGACACCGCAGGGCAGCACGACGACGGTCCTGCCTTCGCTGGCTAGCGCTGCCCGGTGGGCCGACTCGTCCACCCCGGCGCTGCCGCCGCCCACGACGGTCACTCCGGCGCGGGCCAGCTCGTAGCCGAAGTCGGCAGCGACCGTGTTGCCGTACCCGGACGCCCAGCGCGTACCGGTGAGCGCCACGGCGGTGTCGGTGAGCTGGGTCAGCGATGCGCCGCCGCGCGCCCAGAGCGCCAGGGGCGTGCCGAAGTTGCCCATGGCGCCCAGGCGTCCCAGCGGCCACTCGTCTTCCGTGTCAAGTTCAACCGTGTTGCATGAGCACGTTGGTGTCAGCTGGATACTGTTCTCGCTGTGCTTCGACTAAGTGTCTTGTTGTGCCCGCGAGGGGTGCTCAACTTGGCCTGTGTTAGCGGAGCGCTCGATCTCTTCCAGAGCTAAGGCCAAGGCTTGAGTTGCTTGGTCCTTGCGTCCGAGGAACGCGTAGAGGCTTCCAAGATGGCTCAGTGCCGAGATAGTGGAATCTTGGTCTGAGATCTCGCGGCTCTTCTGAAGGGCGCGTTGGTAGAGATCGATCGCTCGGTCGTATTGCCGAACGACCTGAGCGGTCTCGGCGGTGGTCAACAGGCGCGTCAGCTCTTCGGATCGCGACTCGTTCATGGCTTGTTCCACCAAGCCTGGAACAGCGGTGGACCTGCCGGGCGACCTGGGGACTTCTGCCCGATTGCCCTTCTGTTCGCTTTGCGCTGTTGGACCTGCTTCTTCAGCCTGAGGAGCCGTGCGTCGCGAGGTCGACGCTGGCAGAGGTTGGGTGGCGGCGATCCGACGTACGAGTTCTGGTGTCAGGCGCCCCAGCTTCTGGTCCAGCACGATCTTGAGCTTTGCCGCAGCGACCTGTTCTTCGGTCACGTTCAGGCGCAAGTTCATGCCGATACCTGCCCCTCGGTTGGTGTCTGGGCTTCGAGTATCTCGTCCAGAACCCGCTGTTGGAAGACATCAATCAGCAAGCACTCGTCTCGTTGCGCGAGGTCGGATTCGGCGAGCTGCACAAGCAGCTGCAACCCGACTGTCCGCTTGCCGCTTGCCTGGTCAAGCGCGAGTTCGGCTGCCCATGTGAAGCGACGCCACCACTCTTCTCGCCGTGCCGCAAGTTCACGCTGTTCTGTGGCTCGGTCGTTCCCACGCACCGAATGCCGCACCCCGACCAGGGCCCCACAAGCGGTCATGAGCCCGACCAGCAAGGACAAGCCCGCCTGTAACCACGGATTCACGAGCACCTGCCGTCGTTGAGCTGCTGGAACCCGGATCGTAGCGGGCATGTCCGCAGCGCCGAAACTCCAGTTCCGCGGTGTCGTCGCTCACGGGATTCCCGGTCCCTGCGCTCACAGGATTCCCCACCTACTCGCCCCGTCAGGCTTGTTCAACCGCTCTCGAGCGGCCGTCCGCTACCGACGGGTTCCCCACCCGGAACGCGAGCGTTGCGGCGGGAGGACAGCTCGGCGGACGTCGCACCTGGCGGCGACGTCCAGCGTGTTCGAAACTTGCCAGCGGGGGTTCGTACGGGAACGGTGCCTACCCCCGGTCTCCCATGCCTGATAGGGAATCTGGGGCCACGCGCGACCTCTCGGTGTCCGAGCGGGCCGGCTCGCTCGCGCGGATGACCCTCTCGCCCGCTGCCACGTGCGGGCACGGGGGCCGTCACGAACAACTGGGGTGAGTGCGCCCATCGCCCTTGTGGGGATCGCGAGCGCTGGGTTCGTCGTCCCGGTGCGGAAACCCGTGAGCGCGCAGTTGGGGAAACTCTTGAGCGAAAACGGGCCTCGGCTGGGGGATTGCGTGAGCGCTGACACGCGTCAACTCTGCCCGTGCTGCGAGGCCCCCGGCTTAAGCTGCGATCAGCAACTCTTACTGCTCAGTTGAACCGTGCCTGAGATCCGAGTGCGCTTGGAACTCGTCGAGGTCGAGAATCGCGCGCCGGATCGCGCGCAGGTCTTGAACCGGGACGTCCAGCCCGACGTATTGCTCGTCCCCGTCCGCAGCTTGGAAGGGCAAAAGTCCTTGAGGGGCGTAGCTGGTGTGAATCAGGTCGACGTAGGCGCCATAGTCGATCACCCAAACGTCGAATCGCTCGCCAGGCTGGTCTTGCGCTGAGTAGCCACGTCGAACGATGTGGAGGACGCGGGCGTCGAAGAGCGCGAGCAGGATGGGGATATCAACGTCGCGTTCGTTGACGAGGAACCCACGGGCCTTCTTAGCTCGGATGACGTTGTCGATGAGCCATTTCAAGAGCCGGTCCGGCTCAGGATGCGCGCGGAGCGCGCGAGCCTTGTCGGACTGATACCAGGCTCGTGCCGTATCCTGCACGATCGGGACAGAGATCTTGTCGTTTCGGGCCTTGGTTGCGGCCTTCGCCGCGATGTAGATCGCGTCTCGAGGAACTCCCTCGGAAGCGCGGCGTTGCATGACCACACGATCGACCTGCGGGCGGTCTGCGGAATCTCTCTTTCACGCCCGAGGCGCCGACAAGTGCACTTTGCCAGACTTTTACTGCGATTCGCTGTTCGCCGGGCGCGTGGCGTCGTGGCGCTGTCGCAATGCAACAGCCCTGGGGTCGCCGTACTGGTCGTAAATCGCCAAGGCATCCTGCCAGCATGCGTGGGCACGGGCGGTGTGGCCAGTGTGGTCTAGTGAGATGCTGAGGGTAGCCAGGATTTCAGCGGTGTTCAGGGGGTAGCGGTGGTTGGCTTCGACCTCGCGGGCTTGCTCACACAAGGCAATCGCCTCGTGATGCTCACCTAAACCCTGCCGGGCCTTGGCGAGCTGAACCAGTGCAGCGGCTTCCCCATTGCGGCCACGGGCGCGCCGATGCCGGGCAAGGCCGCGATGCGCGTGGTGTAGCGCTTGCACATGGTCGCCCAGTCCGATGCACACCTGGCTGAGATTGCATTCAATCGCCGCTTCCAACCGTCCAGATTGAAAACCAGGGGCCAACTGCAACGCATCCTGAAAAAGCTGCCGTGCTTGTTCATAACGTCCCTGATTCAGAAGGAGGATCCCTAAGTCGTTGAGTGCAAATACTTCCAGCCCAAGATCACCGAGTTCGTGAGCCAGAGCCAAGGCGGCCTGGAGACTGTCATGGGAGTCTTGCCACTGGCGCGTCGCCCGTTGTACCGCGCCTAGATTAGATAGGAAGTGGGCTTCGGTGAGGCGGTTGTCCTGGCGCCGGGCCGCTGCCAGCGCCCGTTGCTGGAGGTTGAAGAGATCGTCCCAACGTCCCAGCCGCCACAAAGGCGTCATGCTCGTGGCGGCGAGGAGCTGGTTCAGCGCGGCGTGGTCATGCCGGTCAGTACTGTGGGCGACGGTAATCAAGTTGTGTTCTTCGCAAACGAACCACGCCCATGCTTGCTCCGCATCGGCCAGGTCGATCTCAGGTCGAGTTCGGGTGGGGACGCTGAAAGCGGGATGCCAGTCGCGGAGCGCCGGCCACAGAATGTTGTTGGCGGCTTTGGCGTGGTGGGCGTACCACTGCCAGATTCGTTGCCTAGTGGCGTCTCGTTCTTCCGACGTGTCGTCGGTGGTGGCGCGGTCGTCGGCGTAGGTGCGTAACAGGTCGTGCAACCGGTATCGGCCGCGGCCGGCGTGTTCGACTAGGTGCGCGTCGACCAGCGTCTGTAGTACCCGTCGCGCCGGCCGCAGGGCCAGTTCGGTGGCTGCGGCAGCGACCTCCACACTGAACTCCGCTCCTGGGTGCAACCCGAGCTGTCGGAACGCCTGCGCTTGCGGAGCAGTCAGTCGATGGTAGGACCAGTCGAACACCGTCCGCACCGTGGCTCGGTCGTCCCTGGACTGGCTTAGCACGTCCAACCTGTAGCGATCATCGGCCAACTCGGCGACCACGTCAGCGATTGTGTATAGGCCAGCGGCTTGGCTGGCGGCGATACGCAGCGCCAACGGCCATCGCGCGCAATAGCGGACCAACGCCTGCAATGCGTCTGGTTCAGCCGCCGCCCGCTCCGGACCAACGATGCCGGTGACCAACTCGAGGGCCTCAGCCTGGGTGAGCAGGTCGAGGCTGAGCCGGGTCGCAGCCTCGGTGATGACCAACCCAGCCAGTCGATCCCGACTGGTCACGAGCACCACGCAGCCCGGGGCGCCGGGCAGCAGCGGCCGTACTTGGTCGGCGTGGTGGGCATTGTCCAACAGGAGCAATGCTCGACGACCGGCCAGTAGTGAGCGGAAAGCTCCGGCTTGTGCCTCCACCCCGATCGGAATCCGCTCGGCGGGTAATCCCAGCGCGCGCAGGAACCCCTCCAAAACTTCACTTGGGGTGGCTGGGTCGCCGGGGCCGTAACCGCGCAGGTTCACGTACAGGGTGCCGTCCGGGAAGCGGTGCTGCACTCGGTGGGCCCACCACACTGCCAAGGTGGTCTTCCCGATTCCACCGGCGCCGTCAACTACCGAGATCACCACGGACGCCGCTCCGGCATTCGAATTGAGATCGACGTCGCTTCCCGGCGGTAGAAGCGCCTCCAGCGCCGCGATCTGCTCGACGCGGCCTGTAAAGTCCCTTACCGCCAATGGCAACTGCCGCGGCACCCCGTGCTCGACAGACACTGCGTCAGTCAGTGAAACGTGTTGGATGGAACCGGCCTGCACCACCGGGCCGTCCACCTCGCCACCGACGTTGTTGCGTACCTCGTTCGCTCGCTCCGCCATAACCCGTAAGTGTCGCACCGAATACACGTCGTTCGGGACAGAATGGCCAGTTTCCTCGGTACCGGGACCCCGTAGGTCGAAGGGCCGGGGTCTTGACCTCGCCGAAGAGATCATCCACCAGCCTGAACCCATCACTCCGCCAAGCAAGACCGCCATCCGGTGGCGTACTAGCTGAGGCGTCCTACTCGACGATGGTTACCCAGGCTTGTCGTGCCAGTCGGCCACCGTGGGATTGTGCAGCGAAGCTCGCCGGCGCCTGCTCTTGGGTGTTTGCCGGTCGGAGCACGCCAGGCGACAAACGACGGCTGTCACGGCGCGTCGACTTGCTTGGTGCAGAGAAGGCTGCATTTTCTGACGCCGCCGAGCTAGGGCATCGTCCCGGTAGCGCGGTTCTCGTCGGAGAGTTTGAACACGCCGTCGAGGTGCAGGCGTCGGGGCTGGCGGGTGTCCTGCAAGACGGTGATACCGTCCTTTTTGGTCGGCCCGTTGCGGGCGACTTCGACCAGGCGAACGTTATGCTTACGCAGCAAGGGAAGCATGTGCTGCATGGACAAGCCTTCCGGTGGTGCTCCACTCGTCTCCGGTCTGTGCGATGACGAGGACCAGGTTGGAGAAGTCCGGCGCGATCGTGTCGGGTCGGGATGTCGGGTCGGTGAGCACGCGGAGAATTCCGGCGGATTCCGCACCCATGCCGTACGACCAGACGTAGGGCACCAAGTCGAGGGGTTCGGCGGTTGTTCGTGTCCTCCTTTGCATGTCGTCCTCCATGCTGATGTCGTTGCGGGACAGTCGATCCGCGCGGATCGACTGCGGTTGTCAGAAGATGTTCGGCAGGCGCCAGGTGATGGGCCGGACACGCAGGGGCCTCGTGCCGGCGTAGGAGGCGGCGACGTTGCCGTGGTCGGTGATGACTCGATAGCCAGCGAGCCAGACCGCAAACCAGGGTTCGGCGGCTCGCCATGGCGAGCCGCCGCATCGGGTGCCCGCACCATGTTCGTGTCCAGGCGCGGCAGGGACGAACGGTAGTGATCCAGTCGTCCGGCGATCATCGGGCAGGATTCGCTGGTGTGCGCGGCGCACCAGGGGTTTATCTCGACAGAATGATGCGGGCAATTTGGGTGGTCGGGCGATTGCGGTGGCGACGAGTTTAGTCGTCACCGTTGTCGCCTGAGATTACCTACTTGGCCACAACTGTCCGCCGGTTGCGGCATGATCTGCCATATGGGCAGTCCGTTGGTTCCGCTACCGCCGTCTCGTCCGCCTCGCCTGCGCCCGTTGCGCTGGACGTGGGTTCTCCTGGCCGCCGTCGCGGTCGTCATCGTGGGGGCCGGCGTCGGCTGGTGGCTGTGGCAACAAGCCGACGGACTGGCCGCAGCGGATCTGGCGCGGGCGCGCACCGACGCCATCCGCACCGGACTTACAGCGGCAGGCGGCACCGGAGCCGCCCTTGCGCTGTTGTTGGCGGTCCGCCGCCAACGCTCTACCGAGGTCGCCCTGGACCTCACCGACATCGACCTGGCCCAGAAGAAGCAAGCTGCCGCGGACGCTGCGCACGACGCCACCGAGCGGCGCATCACCGACCTGTACACCAAAGCCGCCGAGCAGTTGGGCTCTGGCAAAGCGGCTGTGCGGCTAGCGGGCGTTTTCGCGCTTGAGAGGCTTGCTCAGGCAGCACCGGAACTCCGGCAGACCGTGGTTGACCTCTTATGCGCCTACATCAGAATGCCCTCGTCAGCTGGCAAGGAGTCCCAAAGTAACATGACAAACGGCTCACGATCGCGGTTGAGTTCCAGAGTGGCCGGGCACCGCCAGAAGCTAGGGTCGTCGACAGAAAGCCGGACAGCTTCTACCAACGCAGGCGAGATCGACGTCCGCACCGCCGTGCGAGACGTGCTACTACGTCATCTGCGCTATCTGAAGAAGAACAATCGCGGCCTAGGGCTGAAGGACATGTACTCTCAGGCAAACGGAGAGCATTGGGACGAGATCCGGCTGGATCTGTCGAACACCACGCTCACAGACTGGGACTTCACAGCCTGCCGCATCTCAGTGGGAACCTTCGCCCACACCACTTTCGCTGGCTGCTGCGACTTCAAACTCGCTCACTTCACCGACGACGTCGACTATACCGGCTCGACGTTCCTCGCCGACGCGTCGTTCTACAAGGCGAGGATCGGGGGAACCGCCGACTTCAGCGACGCGACCTTCCGCGAAGACGCTCACTTCGAGAAGGTGGACGCCTCCAATGGAACCCTCTACTTCGTGGAGTCAGTCTTCGAAGGGATGACCTGGTTTGATGACGCGGATATCAGCTACGCGGACTTTCGCCAAGCGGCATTCCTTAGGGAGTGCTACCTCAACCGTGTCAGGTTCGGCAGTGTCAGTTTCTATAACGTCACCTTCACAATCAAAGCTCGTTTCGAAGGGTCTACCTTCTGCGGTCAAGCAACGATCACTAGCGATCTCGCCATCCTCGGGGGTGCCCGGATCACGAAGATAGACCGCCGACGTCAGACGTGGCCGCCGTCCTACATCGTCGAAGCTCAGCCAGACGGATCCGGCGTCCTGGAAAGGAGACATGACTGGGAACCTGGGACGGCCCTGTCGGAGCGCCCGACTTTGAGAAGCCTCCTCAGCAATGCCCAAGGGCAAGGGCCGACCGGAACCGCCCCCGGTGATCCAGGCTCATCAGCATAGGGATCGCGACGGCAACACAACGCCTACGCGATGTGTGCGTGCTCCCTGTGTGCGCCGTAGGCCGCGTGATCTCATGATTGCTGATCTCGGGGTTAGGCTCAGGTCTGAGGACTGTCGCTAGTCATTCGTCGACATGTTGGCTGGCGGGGCCGACCGTCAGTACCTCGCCCTGACGTTCGGACAGGAACCGCAGGAACAGAGCGAGGTTGCGGGCGTAGGCCACGATCGTGTTCGGCGACATCGAGCGGTAGTGCAGATGATGCAGGCACCGATTGGGCAACTCCAGATCCATGCCCTCGTCGCTCGGCCTCCGCCGATGCCCATCATCTTTGGGGTGGGCCTGTTGCTCAGGCTAGCTTCGACAGGTCCTGATGGCTCGTCAGGCTACAAGGCGATTTCAGCAAGTTCTGATAGCCGGGATTACCAATATCGACGAGTTCGCCGGTGGTGCTCCATTCGTCGCCGGTCTGCGCGATCACGATCACCAGGTTGGTGACGTCTGGTGCGATGGTGGCTGGCCTCGTGTCGGGATGAGTCAGCATCCGATGGATTGCGGCGCCGTCGACTCGGCGCCCATACCGTAGGACCACACGTAGGGCAGTGGAACAGTTTCCTTGGCCGAGCCGAAAGTCAGTGTGGTATCGACGTGCGGAGAGGCGTCGTGTGCGCTCCTTTCCATGTCGTCCTCCGTGTTTGGGGTGTTGTGGACAGAGAGTCGGCTCCCCCAGGAGAGCGAGATGCCGCACGTTGAACGGTCGTCGCGGCGCATGTTGCGCGGGGAGTCAGTTGTCGGAGAGATCCGATGCGGTGCCGGCCTGGCGTGCAATCACGGCCCACCGGCCAGGGCGGTCTGGTCTGGCCGGCGGGACAACGTGGTTCGTTCAAGGTCTGCGGGGACTGCTTCGCTTCCCCCGGTGCGGCCTCGCGACGGACTTTGTTCGTCATGCGCCGGCGTATTTGCACTGGACCATCTCGCCGTCGTGTTCACCGGTGCAGGTGACGTCGGTGAGCGCACGGCTCCTGACAGTCAGCTTGCGGCGCACGGTTGCTTCGAGTTCGTCGATTGTTGATCCCTCCAATGCTTCGTGGTGCTCGCTGAGCTCGGCGAACATCGGTTTCCCTGGGAAGGCTGCGGCCCACATGCGGAGGTACAGGCCGGCGGCTTCTGACCTCAGTGGAGTGCGGAGGCTGATGTCGCAGCACATGCAGCACACCTCTGCGGCCGTGCCCGGTCGTGTCTCCGCGCCATTGGCGAGGCGTTCCAGGAGCTCGCGGCAGTGGGATCGGTACACGAATTCCGTGGCCATGAGCTTGTGTGTCACCTGGAGCAGAGGAAAGCTGTGGTACAGAACGTCACGCTCCGAGGGGTGTCGCTCCATCGCCTGGCGGACTTCGTCCGCGGTCCACTCCATTCCTCGCGAGATGCCTTCGACGAGACGCTGCACATCGCGCCACAGGTCCAGCACCGTGTCGTTGTTGGTTGTTTCGGGCATGACAAGGTCCCTTTCGTTTCCATGGTTGAGCGTGGGCGTCAGGTTTCGTTGCAGTGAGCAGATCCACGGGCGCCAGCTCCGGTCGGCGTTACCGCGTCGGACCGCCGCGCTGAGTGGGTTTCAGGCACTGCGCGGTGTGTCGCGACTTTCGGGCTGGCTGTTCTCGCGAAGTTCGAGCCGCACGGTTTGGTTGTGGCAGCGGTACAAGGCGCGCGGATCCAGCCAAGCCGTGGTGCGGCTCTCGTCCGGCTTCACGCCGACGGCGGTCGACGCGCCGGTGTCGGAATCGTCGTCGGTGAACAACGTTCCGGTGCCGAGCGTGATCTCCTCGCCGATTTCCGGCGTACTGGGAGCCAGGCCCCGGTCGAGATCTCCGCAGTGGCCAGAGCGGCGGGTGTGCAGTACGACCGTGACCAGCCGACCGGGTCGCCCGACCGGAGCGGACTCGAACGAGACGTAGTCTTCGTCGTCCGGCCCGGCGAGAAGGAAAACGCTGCCGTACCGGTCACTCTGTCGCTCAAACCTCGCCCACCACAGTTGACCTTCTCCTAGCGTGACGGTGCCGGTAGGTCCTGGCACGGGCGTCACTGGGCCGGCCTGTTTCGCGGCGGTGATGATGTCCGCCATGGACAGGTCGTTGCGGAACCGGTGGCTGATCTCGACTTCCAGTTCGGCGTACTCGGCAGCCAGTTCTGGGCGCAGTTGGGCAGCGCGCACGAGGTCCTTGCGGCTCGCGAGCACGCACAGCGAGCACGACAGGCGGCTCATGCCCTGGTCGTATGCCGGGTGGTATGGAACGCCCGACGCGCGGATACGTTGCCATACCTGGGTTTCTGTCCAGTCGTGGATCGGCAGCCAGGTGTCGATGGTGCGCCGGCCGCTGCTGGCGGCCTCGTCGCGGCTCAGTTGTGCCTTCTTCAGTCGTGCTCGTGATTCCTCGGCGCGTAGGCCCATGCAGTTGAGCACGCGTGCCGGTCGGGTCAGGTCGCCGAGTTCGGCGACCAGTTGCGTGATGAGTTTCCTTGCTGGGCCGCGCTTCTGATCGGAGGTGCAGTAACGGGCCGAAGAGGACGGCTAACGGCCGCGGTGGCGGACCTGGTCGAGGAGCAGACCTTGCTCGCGGTGGCGTTCTTCGTAGCGGACTCCGTAGTGCTCGGCCTGCTTGCGTGCGAGTTCGCTGGTGCCGGGCCACTCGATGTGGCCAAGTGCGCAGTGCAGGACGGTGATTCGGTCGAGCACTCCGGCGGTCTCGGCCAGGGTGCAGACTTCGTCGAGCATCGCTTGGGAGTCCTTGCCGCCGCTGCTGTTGACGAGAATGACGTCATAGGCGGTGAGGTTCGGTAGTTCGGTGGTTGACGCGTGCATGAGTCACCCCTTCATCAACGTGACGATGGAAAGAGTCGTGAGTGGACAGTGAGTTGCACCGGCGCGACTATGCGCGGTGGTGAGAGCCGGAGTCGACGGCTTGCACGAGGGTTGTCAGTCTTCGAAGGTGACGACGCCCTGAATGCAGATCCGCATTGGGACGGTGCTGTCCTTGTCGTTGCGCAAGAGCCATGGCTCGGTGTCGTCGAGATCGATGGAGACTCGGACCTGGCGGCTGGCCGGGTCGACGTAGAGCGCGACGTGGACACCGGCGACCGTGATCGTCGGCCGTTCGTCCTCGTTCGTCATCGGCTCGAAGGTGGCTGCGCGGTTCGCGGTATCGGCGAGGGCGCGCGGATCGACGTGGCTGCTGCTGTTCATGACGTTTCCTCCGGGGATGAGCGGCACGTCGCTGCCGGTCCGCACGGACGAGCAGCGACGTGCCGTGCGGGTGGTGGACGGTCCGGCCGCGGGTATAGCCGGGAAGGCGCTGGGGCTAGCGGGGCGTGCCCTGGTCGCGCTGCGCCGTGGTGATGTCTTGGTGGTCCGTACTGCGGTAGGTGGTGTCTCGGTCGGTCTCGGGCGTCCAGCCCAGTGCGGCGAGCAGGGGCCGGATGCCGGCCCACCAGCCACCGGGGAACCTCCGGTACACCCACTCATCGGCGGTGTAGCGGTCTTCGTCGCCTGTTGGCCGTGGGATCACGATGGAGATGGGCCGGGCGCTGAACAGGTCGATCGTGATCACGAGAGCGCGGAAAGTTCCGCCGGGTGCGGTGCCGATCGTGTTGGTGCTGGGTGCCGCATTAATCAGGGTGGCGTGGTACCGGGTGGCGTCACCAGGGGTCCACCATGCCCAGCGCGGGCGTTCTGTGGGGACGTCGATTTCGGCGATGAGGTGCAGGGCGTCGTGAATGTCGTTGGTAGGCATGGCAGTTAAAGGTCCTTCGGATGTGTTCAGCGCAGACCGGCGCGAAGCCCTCCCGTGCAGGGTTTCTGGTGTGGGAGGGGCATCGCGCCGGTGCGGGTTGGCTGGCCGTGTGGTCAGGTGTGGCGGTGTCGTCGGATCGCGTGGTCGACGGCGCTGATGATCGCGTCGCCGTTGGTCTGCGAACTTGCGTGGTGGTAGAGCGGCCAGGACCAGAAGCAGTCGCGTCCGTCGCAGTACATGCGGACGTGTCCGTCGTCGTTTTCTTGGAGCACCAAGGGAAGGCGGTGCCGTTTGGGCTCCGGCTTCCGGGGCTGACTGTCCCGCAGGGTAAGGCGGGAGCCATCCTGGAAACCCACGTCGACCCCGCGCTCGGCGAGATGCTGCACGACGTGGCCAACCAGGTCTTGCGCGTTGACCTTGCCGACGGCCGAGCCGGGCCGGGCTGGATCTTCGAGGTAGGTGTAAACCAGGTCTTCCAACGTCTCGACCAGAATCATCGGTTGAGCTCCTTTCCTGAGAACGGATTGCGCGACGATGCGTCGGTGGGACATGCGTCGGCCAGGTCGGCGTGTGCGCGGTTAGCGCCAGTTGCTGTATTCGCGCTTCCACCGGGATTCGACCTTGGGCGCCAGTTCGGCGCGTAGGTCGTCCTCGGTGCGGTGGTGCTTCGCGGCGAGAGCGGCCAGGATGAGCCGTGCGTCCTCGTGGTGTTCGGCGATGCTGTCCCGGTGGTACGCGACGTTGACCCTGGCCAGGTGCCGGGCGTAGGACAGCGCGTCGGCGTAGTTGCGTCGCGCGGTGAACTCGGTGTCGATCTGCCCGTATTTCGTGGTGTGCAACGGTGTTCCGTCCGGTGCGGTGATCGCTTTCGCGGCCTTGACTTTCGCGCGTTCGGCTTTCTCTGCTTCCCGTGCGAGCTGCTCGGGGGTCTTGATTCGGCTGGGCCGGTTGCGGACTTCGACCGGCGCGCTGGGGTAGCACTCGGTGCATGCGGCCTTGCCTGCGAGGTCGACGATCTCGGTCTCGTCGTGTCCAGAAAGCTGGGTGAGCCATGCGAACTGGGTGGTGGCGAAGCAGGTTCGGCACTGCGGCGTGCGGTGGACGTGGCCGCCGGTGTTGAGGACCAGCCAGGCGCGGGTCCAGCCGCCCCGGCGTTCGAACTCCGCTTCGAGTGGCCGTGCCGCTGCCTCGCACTCGGTGATGGTCTGGCGGGCCTGCTCGATCCGAGGTTCCAAGTCGGCCGCGTACTCGGTCATGCCGTCTTCCAGCAGGCTCCGGCGGCGCTTCCTGAGTCCGCGGAGCGTGCTTTCGGCCTTGCCGTTCTCGATGTCGAGCCGGGCGAGTTCGACGTCGATGTCGCTGGGGGTCGCGGTGGTGGGGTCGTCGATGGGCATGGGTGTTCACCTCGCAGTGGGTACGGGTTCGGGCCAGGCTGTATCGGCCAGGCGCGGTTGGGGGAAGGTGTTGCCGATGCGCCAGGCCCGGATGGCTGGCGCGAATTCGCTGGTCACGGCGCGGTCGAGGTCGCGGATGTCGATCGTGGGTCGGCCGGTGCGGCGGGCGTCGGCCCACAGGTCGAGGACCTTGGTGAGGCTGTCGGCCAGCAGCGCGGTCAGCGCGGTGGCCGGGTAGTCCTCGGCGACCGCGGCCAGCAGGCCGGCCATCTCGGTCAGCGGCATGCCGGGTGTGGAGTAGCTGTCGAGTTGGCGGACCGGGAGGGTGACGAGATGGTCGGGTCCGGGCTGTGTGCCGGCCAGGGTGACGGTGCCGAGGTGGATGTCAGCGCCGAGTTGGAAGACGTAGACCCAGAACCCTTCGCGGGTGGTCGCGCGGGTGAGCGACTGGCGCGGCAGGTGGCGTTCCCGCGCGACGTCCAGCGCCTTCGCCCGGTTCGCGGGCACGATCAGCACGTCGTCGAGGTCGGCCCGTGACAGGTCCAGCCGGTCGAAGAATTTCACGAACATCGGGGCACTCCTTTCCTTGTGGTGTCACGGTTTTCACGCGGTGAGCGGGGCCAGCGCGCGGGGTGGCAGCGCGGTGGTGGGCCAGGCGTAGAGGTCGAAGACCTGGCGGGCGTGGGTGCGGCAGTAGAGGTCGAAGGCGCCGCCCTGGCCGGCGTGGGTGGCGTTGCGGTGGCAGTAGCGCGGGCCGCGTCCGTTTCCGAACTCGGTTTGCCAGGTGCACACCCGCAGCCGGTGCACGCGGATCACCAGGCCGGGGCCGCCGTTGACGCCGGCCCAGCGGCCTCCGTCGACGCCGGTGGCGTGCCAGACGTAGCGGGTCCACATCCCGCCGGACGGGGTGTAGGTGCGCCGGCCGGTCTGCCGGGTATCGGCGGGGGCGATCGTGGCCAGGTGTCCGCCGGGCCAGGTGGTCAGCGCGTCGCCGTCGGTGGACACGTACGCGGCGAACGTGGTCGCGCGGGTCATCGCCTCGCGTTCCCGTTCGTCGGAGCACGGGTAGCAACTCGTGGCGCCTGTGCGCGGGTCGATCGCGCGTCCGGTGCCGACCGTGTCCGGGGTGGCTGTGTGGCCGCAGTCGAGAACGTCCGCCAGGTCGGCGGTTGAGGAGGTGGTCATGGCGGTGTCGGTCCTTTCCGGCCGGAGGTGATGCAGCGGAGGCACGAGAGGTCGACTCGCCCGGTCGGTTCGGCGAGCACGCCGGACCGGATCAAGGCGAGGTCGACCGTCGCGGTGGCGGTATGAGATGGGGTGATGCGGTTAGGCCAACAGCCATCGGCGGAACGCGGGCGACTGCTGGCAGGGGTCGAGGTGGCGCGGGTCGGCGCCTTCACGGGCACGGCGGGCGACCTCGTACCACCAGCGCAGCAACGCGCGGACCGCGCGGACTCGGCTCGAAGCGTTCGGCAGGAAGTAGACGTTTCCGCCACCGTCGAAGAGGTGCGCGCGGTCGCGGTAGGCGGTGGGTGCCCATCGGCCGTGTGTTCGAACGAGGCCACCGATGACGCCGACGGGCTGGCGAATGCCGTAGCACTCGGCGGCGCGTTCGTCGATGGTGACGATGTGGCCACCGGTCGCGTCCACGATCTGAGTCAGGGTCGCCGTGCCGTCGCGGGAGTCGCGTCCGTTGACCGGCAATGTCACGACGGCGGTGGTGTGGGTGTGCGTGGTGTCGGTCATAGGAAGGCGTCTCCTTCGGGACGTGATGAACGCGTCGGTGGATTCGGCGGGTGTCGGCCAGCGCGCAGCCGACACCCGCTGTGGGACCTCCGTGCGTGGGGCGGATCCGGCGCTCACCTGTCAGCGGTACTGACCGGTGATCTGGACGAGGTGGGCCATGTCGACCACCGGGCCGGCCCAGTAGCGGACGTGGGCGGGTTTGTTGCCGATTCCCCAGACGTAGAGCCGGAAACCGGGGTCGCTCGGGCAAGTCCACACGGAGGTGTTGCCGGTGCCGTTGGGCGTGCGGACTCCGAATTCGTCGCACCGGTCGATGTCGATCGCGGACCACGGACCGGCCTGGAGGTGTGCGAACACCCGGACATACGAGGCGTCGAACAGCACGGTGTGCGCTTCCTGCCGGGCCGTGACCCACTCGGCCAGCGCCGAAGCGGACAACGACCGGGCGGACGTGATCACGGCCCGCATAGCGTCGACGCTGGTGAGCCGGCCGTGGTCGCCGCTGTCCCCGTACGCCACGGCGGTCGGTCCGGTGAACCACAACGTGATCCACTGCGGGCCCCGGTGCCAGCCGCGGGCGTAGCCCCGACGCTCGCCCATCTCGGTGATCGGGATCGGGGGCAACGTGCCGTCCAGGCCCCGGTCGGGGCGAGGCGTCCACTTGTGCGCGCGGAGATCCTCGTCCACGGTCGGGTACAGCATGTCCGTGGTGCGTGCGCCCGCGTAGCCATGTGCCGACCTGCTCAGGCTCTCCGCCAAGCCGTTCATCCGGCCGGTGACGTTGCGCAAACCCTGTATCGGCATGGGTTTCGAGCTCAGGGCGTCGTCGGCCAGGTCGGCAACCTGGCACCGGAGGTTCGCCGCGCGCTTAGCCAGCTCGGCGAGGCTGGCGGCCTGCACGCGGTTGATCGCTTCGAAGGAATCGGCACGTACGCGTTCCCGTACGAGCTCGGCGCGTAGCGCGTCGACGGTGATCGAGTGGTCGTCGGTCATGGTGATACTCGCTTTCGTTGGTCGGCAAGGGTGAATTCCGGAGGTGATGAAACGGCGGTCAGTGTTCGGCGAGCACGCGGTCAAGCTCGTGCAGGAAGTAAGCGATGTCGGTGTTCGGGCGCATGGCGTCGCTGGTCGGTGCCGCGTCGAAGTCGTCGACGTAGTCGGTGTGGTCGCATTCGCAGCAGTCCGGCGCGGTGACCGGGAACAATTCGCTCCCGACATTGAGATGGGAGGTTTCGAGCGCGCGATCACGGAATGTAGGTGCGGTGTAGGTGGCGATCTTGGTCATTACGCGGGCGGCCGGGAATCGGGCGAATAGCTCGGCCAACACGTCGTAGTGCGTGTGCCAGCACGCGGAAATGGTGCGGCGCCTGCCTTTCGGGCCGGTGCCCTTGCCGAACACGGACGCGCTTCCCTTGGCGCCCGGTCCGGTCGCGTCGTGCGCGCGGAGGGTGAACGTCGCGCGGTGGCCGGCGCCGTTGGCGCGGTCCTCCCCCGTGCGTACGGTGATGTTTCCGTCGTACAGAGCGTCGGACACGTCGCGTACGACGCGGTGAACATCGGTGAAAGACACGCCGTACACGAACATGGTGGGACTCCTTTGCTCATTCGAGAAGTGGGGTTGTTTTTGCGTGCGCGCGGATGAGTCGAACAATCCGCAACGGTGATCCGTTGCAACCATTGCGCGCTGTCAGAGCTGCGCGGCGCCCGTGAAGCCGGGCGCCGAAATCGCGGCTGGCCACTAGGAATTTTCGATAGCGCCGGATGGCGCTGTCAGTCCCACGAGTCGACGCGCCGCACGGCGGCGCCGCATTTCGCGGCAACGTAGTCGGCTGCGTCTGCCAGTGTCGAAAAGCGGTATCGGTATGCGGATAGCGGCACGGGTGCACATGCCCCGTCGGTCGATTCAATGCGCCACCGTCCGCGCGGTGCGCGTTCGCAGGCGACGAACGCGCACCCGTCATGCGTGAAGGCAGCCGCGCTATCGGCATCCTGTTCGCCGTAGGTGTCGTCACTCATGATCCAGCCGACTTGCGCGTACTGAAAATGGAGGTCGATAACGTTGTCGTCCCGTTTCGTGGTTGGCATATTGACTCCCTGCTAGTTGGCCGGAATTGACGTGTCGGGTTGGTCTCACGCCCAGCGGGGCTGAAATTCGTCCGGTAGTCCGTCGAACGTCCACGCGCCGAAGATGCGCTCGTGGCCGGAGCGCACGCGGACGTGCGTACGCGGGATGCAATGCGACGGGGTGACGGTGGTGTGTTCGCCACGGCGATAGCCGGGACGCTCCGCCGTGACCAGCACCTTGATGTGTCCCCACGTTGCGTAGCCGGTCACTTTCGCCGGTATGAGGCCCAAGAAACAGTCAATGAAAACGAGGTCACCAGGTCGAATTTCGGTCATTCGGACGTGGCTGGTTTGAGTTATACTCATTTCTCAGTCCTCATTTTGTGCGCGCGTAGGGATGTGGCTGATCGGGTGGCGCCAATCGACCGGGTGTGATTGGTTACCAGTCGCCGAAGGTGCAGACGGGCCCGCATTTGCCGGTAGCGTGGGGGCCGTCCGGTGCGAAATGCGCGCGGCGCGCGAGCCGGTCTTGCTGCTCGTCTCGTGCACGGTCGGTCCTGCTGCGCATTCCTGCCCATTCGACGGGTGCGGCACCGGCGAGTAGCTGATCACAGCGGGGGCATCCGGGCGTCTTGCGCCCGAAGACGGGTCCGCCGCACGTGTGTTTCAGAACGGTTTCCATGATTGCGCCTTTCTCTGTGAGGCCAGTCATTAGGCGGCCGTCTGGTAGCCGGTGCCGGGGCACGTCGCGAGTTCGGGAAAGTGGTTGGTTCGGAAGGTTTGCCAGGCTTGTTCCGAATTTGCACGTGCCCGGTTGCGTCCCTTGTCCAGGCGGTTGGGGCCGCGCTGCTGTTCGGCTTGCTGGTTCAGCCGTTGGCGGACAAGCCACGTCACTGCCTGTACCTGATGTGCCGAAACCCGGTCACCAGAGATGGCGGAGATCATTTCCGCGGCACGGTGGTACTGACTCACCACGTGGTCGTAGTGCCGGCGGCTGATCGAACCGTCTCGGCGCTTGAACCCTTTCAGGGGTGCCGAGTCGTACTCGTCTGAACTGAGTGCGCGGCCGTGCGCGACAGACAGCGCGTGCCGATCGATGACAACTCGCGGGTCTTCGGGATCTTTGTCTCCGCCGTGCTCAATCAAGTGCGCGAAATCGCGAATCTTCGGGCCGGCGAGGATGTCTTCGTATCGTTCGCCGGACAGCAACCGGCTGGCTGCATGTTTCTGGGCAGTAGATGCGAATATCCCCGATCCCGGTCCGCCGATCCCTTGTCCCTCTCGGAGCACGCGAGCGGCATTGAGTACGTTCCCGATCCAGCCTTGCTGCGGCGAGTAGATCGCGAGCATTCCGGCGCCGAGATGGGCGTCACCGTTGGCGATAACCGTTGCCACATGGTGCGCGTCGAAATACCAGCGCATGCCCTGGGCTATTTCGTCGGGTGTGGCCTGTTCCCAGTGCCACACGATGTTTTCGTGGCTCACAGGGTGAGCCTGGAAAAATGGGTGATCACTGGGAGTGAGCATGGCTATCAGATCCTTACGTGTGGTTCACGCTCACCGGAGAGTCGTCCCACAAGCGGAACCATTCCGCTACGGCGGTACGTTCGCCGGCCGTTCGTAGGTATTTGTCCAGCGCGAGCAATTCGCGTCGCACCTTTCCGACGTCCAACTTCAGCAACTCGCGCGAGATCTCGTCTCGCACACGGTCAAGGTCAACCGCACCTGATGAGGCCAGGGAATACAGTGCGGATGACATACCGCCGTGCCATTCGGACGCGATACGTCGCGCTTGTCCGTCACCGATCAATGTGACTGTTGCACCCATGTTTTCCATCCCTTCGGAGTTACGCGGCAACCGCAACGGACACGGATTCCATTGCGGAGAAATCGAAAATGGCGAGCTGATGGGTTTCCCGCGCGAGGGTCATTGCTTCGGACAAGTCCGCTGTCACGACGGAAACGTCAAGGTAGGCACGGCCGGTGTCAGGGTCACACCAACCGCCGAGAACGCGACCGGGCAGCGTGAGAGCATCTTTTGCGCGTGCGATGTACTCGTGAAGGTCATTGCTGGTCACGCGACCGTCGAAAACGTGTTCGTGTTCCGGGTGCACGGCTACCGCGTAGCCGGTGCGAACGTCCGAACCGTCGCTAGGGTCGACAGAAAAACCGCCGTCCGGAACGGACAGAGCGTCCGCCATGGCGCTAATACGGGCGGACCAATCAATCAGAGTCATAGTCATGGCGATACTCCGTTTCGTGCGTGAAAAGTGGTTGACTGGCAGCGATTCAGGCCAGTTGTGAACTGGTATCAAAACGCGCAACCCTCACCGTTGTGAGATCTCCGCAAAGGGGACGCATCCTGTATCCGGGCAATACGGCACTACTCACCGGGGTGAGGGTTGCGCGTTTCGATAGCACATTCCCTGAATCTTTGATCTCTGTTGGGATAAGCCGTTATGTCTAGTGCGCAATGCAGGGAACCATGCCCGTACGGGTTTAGCGTGCTATGGGCAGGCGAGAGCGACGCTCTCAAGTCAGAGAAACCCAATTTCGGCAACCGCCTAAAACAACCCCGAACGCCCACGCATTGTGACGTTTTTCGGTGCTAGACCACCATTGACTTATCTTGGGGACACACCTGTGGCAGGCATGCCATTTATGCGCGCTTCTCCGCTTTATAGCAAGAGCTTTACGTAGTGAAGCTGCAAGCGCAGTTACTACACATTCCAGACTAGAAATGCGCGTTTGGCTACGCGTCGTTCTTCACGCTGCTCTGCACGGTTTCGCTGCTGTCCGCACGGCCCAAGCCGTTGCCCGCGCTTAGCGGGACTACCGTCTTCTAGACACCTGGAAGGAGGTACTGACCGAATCGGAGAGCTCGCAGGGACGCCGTGCCCCGGTCCTCACCCTCTCGATTCGATGTGTTGACTTCCCGATGTGGAGTCGACATGTAGAAGTACACATCTTGGGTCCACACTTTTCAAGACGTAGAGCCCCTTCCGTTACCGTTCTGTGACCTTCCGAGGAGAAACCCGCTGGTCAGAGCTGCGCAGGGTCGCCGGCCCCGTCTGTACTGACTGCCAAAGACAGCAGGGAAGAGCCACAGCGACCGGCACAGCGGAGCCCAACGGCGCGACCAGCGACCGGCACAGCGGAGCCCAACGGCGCGACCAGCGACCGGCACAGCGGAGCCCAACGGCGCGACCAGCGACCGGCACAGCGGAGCCCAACGGCGCGACCAGCGACCGGCACAGCGGAGCCCAA